>JBKHFH010000006.1:0-42596 GCA_046540335.1 Thermoplasmata archaeon
TGATACAGACCGCAGTAACCTATCTCTTCATCCGAGATGACCACTTCCGAACGTGCAGCGCCTCCACGGGCTTCAGGTCCGTAACTCTGCATCTGAACAGCGTTATAATCGTGGTATACACTGGCGGCTTTACCCAATATGAAGCCGGAGAGCATTATCCCTTGTCCGCCCTTACCGCATAACCGGATATCTTCTCTCATACGTGCACCTCCTTTATAAGATCTTGAAGACGTTCACTCAATGATTCTTTCTCCTCTTGATGAAGTACGCCTATCTCTAACTTCTCTTCAAGTTCTTCCTTCTCTTCATCACTTCCGTACTGCTGTATCTTCTCGTACTCTTCAGCGAGGATGGTCTTTTCCTCGTACCAGTTCCAAAATTCTTCTACAGCGCCCATCCTGTTCTGCCTCGAATAAGCGGTGGTACAGGGCGACATCATCTCCACGAAACTCATACCTTTATTCTGAAGAGCTTCCTGTATCGAATTGATGGGTTGATTCGGTCTGTTCACTCCCCACCTCGCTACATAAGTAGCTCCAGCAGATATCGCCATCTCGCTCATATCGAAAGGGGGCTCTACATTACCGTGAGGGGCTGTCGTAGCATAATCTCCTTCTGGAGTCGTAGGAGCGACCTGACCTCCGGTCATCCCGTAGATGTAATTGTTTACAGCTATAACGGTCATATCTATGTTCCTTCTGCAGGCATGGATGAAATGGTTACCTCCGATACCCATGCAGTCACCGTCGCCGGTGAAGACTATCACGTTCAATTCTGGATTGGTTATCTTTACACCGGTGGCGAAAGCTAAAGCCCTGCCGTGAGTGGTGTGAAGCGAGTCCACATCGATATAACCCGGGAGTCGAGAGGAACAGCCTATACCTGAAAGGAAGACCGTTTTATCCATATCTAGACCTTCTTTCTCTACAGCCCATAAAGTATAATCTAACACATTACCGATGCCGCAGCCGGTACAGAATATGTGCGGCATCATATCATCTCTCAAGTACTTATCTCGTATCTCTGAAGCGCTTATCATCGCGACTTTTCTCTCTTCCTGCTTTTCTTCCATATTCACACCTCCGCTAGTATCTCATCGGGCGAATGTACTTCTCCACCTATCTTGTCCGCTAGAGCGACTTCGCATTCAGCATGCTCAACAACTTTATGATATATCTGGCCAAGGTTCATCTCCGCAACGATGATCTTATCTACTTTCTTGGAAAGCTCCTTTACCTCCTGGATCGGGAACGGCCACAGGGTCTTCAATCTCAAATATCCAAGGTTTTCACCCTGTTCTCTTCCTCTCTTCAAAGCTCCCATGGCGCTCCTGCTGGTTATACCGTAGGAAAGTAAGACTTTATCCGCCTCATCCAGATTTCTCCTCTCTACGTCGGTCAACTCTTCCCGATCGTCCAATATCTTCTCTACCTGTCTTCTTATCAGCTTATCGTGATCTTGCTGGTCGTCGGTCGCGGGAAAACCCTGCTCATCGTGTGTAAGACCGGTCACATAAGTATGATAGCCGTCGCCGAAGACTCCGAATTCAGGAACTTTTTCCTTTCCATAACTGCCTTTACCGAACGGTACATAATCTTCAGGACCGACCTTCGGCTGCTTTCTCTCGAACGTCTCGAAATCATCGGGTATCCTCACCATCTCTCTCATGTGACCTAGATCTGCACTCAACATCAAAAATACCGGAGTTCTATACTTCTCCGCTAGATTGAAAGCTCTTATAGTATAATCGAGAGTCTCCTGGATGTTGTTGGGTGAGAGCGTTATAGCGGCAAAATCACCATGACTGCCGTACCTGGTCTGCATTATGTCTCCCTGAGCGCCAAGAGTCGGCTGACCGGTCGAAGGACCGGATCTCTGAACGTTGGCAAGAACGAGGGGCGTTTCACTCATATGAGCAAATCCAATATTCTCCTGCATCAGTGAAAAACCAGGTCCGGAAGTGGCGGTCATCGCTTTAGCTCCGGCCCATGAAGAACCGATAACGGAAGCTATACTGCCCAGCTCGTCTTCCATCTGTATGTACTTACCGCCGACTTTCGGCAGCAGCTCAGACATCTTCTCGGCTATCTCCGAAGCGGGTGTGATCGGATAACCACCAAAGAATCTACACCCCGCTAATAATGCACCATAAGCTACCGCGGTATCTCCGTGGATGAATTGAGACTCATCTCCTATGGCCTTTTTGGCCATTTCTAACTCTTCTTCTTTCATCTTTTACTCCTCTTCTTCTTCAACTATAGTGATCGCAAAGTCTGGACATATGAGTTCGCAGAGCCTGCAGTTGTTGCAGCGGTCCTCTACCTCGACCGGGGGATGGATACCTTTCTCATTCAACTCTTCCGCCGGCTCTAACGCGTCTCTAGGACAGTACTCTATACACAGGTTGCAGCCTTTGCAGTACTCCTCATTTAATTCAAACATCCTATTTACACCTTCTACAATGTTACATCCACATCGAGGTGACGCTCCAGAACTTTTTTGCCTCTGTATTCAGGAAGGAGCATCGGTGATTTCTTGTCCGTTTCTATACCTGCGTCACTCAACTGATCTTCATACTTGGTAACATGATCGAGTGTCAGCTCACCCAGAGAGGTCTTTTTAGCATGGCTCGCCGCGTTGATGCCAGCTCTTCTTCCGAATACGTTATAGTCCAATAATGAGTTGCCCATCAATCTGTTCTTACCGTGAACGCCTCCTTCGACTTCTCCTCCCGCGAAAAGACCAGGAACTGCGGTCGAACCATCCGCATTTATTTCAAGTCCGCCGTTCTGATAATGTAGAGTCGGGAAGACCAAGATCGGCTTCTTAGTCATATCTATACCGAACCTTTCGTACAACCTCACCATCGCCGGAAGATTCTCTTCTATCGTTCCTTCACCTTTCTTCTCTTCGATCAATGGGGAGTCCAACCAAACACCTTTCATGCCGGTAGGTGTCTCGACTCCGTTATCTCTGCCGTAACATTCACGGATGAGTGAAGCGGCCTCTATATCTCTTGGCTCTAGCGGATTGACGAAGAGCTCGCCGTCTTTATTGACGGGTTGAGCACCGAGACTTCTAACTTTCTCCGTGACCAAAAGACCGACTATCTGGTCCGGGTGGGCGGCACCAGTGGGATGATACTGAACGCTGTCCATATCTCTTATCGGAATTCCGGCTCTGTAACCCATGACTAGACCGTCGGCTGTAGCTCCGTAGTGATTCGTGGTAGGATAAGATTGGATATGAAGTCTACCGAATCCACCCGTCGCCATAACGGTCGATTTTGCTCTAGCGACATAATACTCGTTAGTTTCCAGGTTCATCAATAACGCGCCGGCGACCTGCCCCTTATCGTCTTTGAGCAGTTCTACAGCCGGAGTGAATTCCTGCACTGGTATACCGATGTTCCTAGCTTCGTCTCTAAGTGTTCTCATCAATTCCATACCGGTGTAGTCTCCGGCGGAATGTAACCTATAACGGGAAGTACCTCCTCCGGGCAGTTCGGAGAAGTTACCGTCTTCTTCACGATCGTACATCATACCGAGATCTTCGTGCCAGTCCAGGATCTTCGGGGCGTCCATCGTCAGAGCTTTCACGAGTGACTGCTCGTTAGTGAAGTGGCCTCCTCCTATAGCGTCTAAATAATGCCTGATCGGGGAATCATCTTCTCTATCTGCGACTTGAATACCTCCCTGTGCCATCATGCTGTTCGAGTCGCCGTGTCTCAGCTTGGTCGCGATCAGTATATCTTCAGGATCGATACCTTCTTCGACGGCCCATAGAGCCGCGACGGTTCCGGCTCCGCCGCCTCCGATGATCAATACGTCGACGTCATAATCGACCTGAGTGAGATCTATTTCTGAAGGATCTATCAAACTGTGAGCTTCCAGCATCTCCGCGACTTCAGTGGGGGCTTTTCTTCCTGTGCTCGGACCGATCTCAATCTCTTTTTTGCCCTCTTCTCTGTAATCCGGATGGAATTTGTTCAAGACTTCATCTGCCTGATCGGGGTCCATCCTATCGGGTGTCTTATCTATCCTCTCGGATCGAGTCGCTTCGACTTTTTTGATGCTTTCTTCCATATAATCTGGATAACCTTCAGACATCTTTATCCCTCCTCCTTGATATCTCTCTCATCATACCGTTTCTTGAGTGCTTCTTTTGCCATGTTTACCAATTCCTTCATCTCTTCATCGTACTTTCCTTCTTCTATCTCTTTAACGCGTTTATCCAGTTCGTCGCTCTCTGACTGATTGTATCTTGCATGAATCCTTCTGGCCATCTGGGCCATGTGGTAGTGTTTTATATCCGCGGGGCAACGGATCGAACAAAGACCGCACTGGATACAATCGAATGATAACTCAGCCGCTCGTTCAATATCTCCTCTCAGCGCTGCCTGCACGTAATCCATCACTTCTATATCCTGCGGACAAGCTTTAGTACAGGTGTTACAGGAAACACATCGAGCGACTTCTGGATAATAATCCAATAGAACGTTATCATGCTCCTCTGGATCTACCTCTTCGATATCGTATTCTTCCCTTACTGCGGGCATGAACGGTAACTGAACCAGGAACATGCCGTCTTCAACAGCGGTCTGACAGGCAAGATCCATCTTCAGCTTGTATTCGTCTTCGGTTCTGTACACGGTTGAACAGGCACCGCAGAAACCTCCTCGGCAGCCGCATCCTCTCGTGAACTTGTAACCGGCATACTCAAGGGCGGTCATTATCGTCAGTCCTTTGGGCACTTTGTACCGCTTACCCATCACGAATATTTCAACCATTTCCTTTTCTTCATTACTTTCATCTTCATCTGGCGTCATATCATCTCACTCCAATATTCCTTTTTCTTTCAGTAAAGATCTCGGATCTATCTCATGGTTCTTCATCTCGATATCCAATCCAAAAGCTAGAGCCATCAATTCTGTAACATAAAACACGGGGATCTCGAACTCTGTCGCTCTCTGGTGGAAATCTAGATTGAACTGGCAGAGGGGACAGGAAAGAACGATTGCTTCCGCACCTTCTTCGACCGCGTGAGAAACAATATCTTTTACTCTTTTCTCAACTATGTCCGAACGATTGACAGTATGATAAGAACCGCAGCATTCAGTACGCTTAGGATTTTCAAGGACCTGGACCCCCAACAGTCCGAGCAGGTCTTCCATTATCTCTGGGTCTTCGGTCTCATCTATAGCCACGTTGTCAGGTCGCAGAAGCATACATCCGTAATAAGGCGCGACAACGAGGTCATCCAATGGATTCTCCACAGCCTCTTCTATCTCATCCTTCATATCGTTCAATATATGGAAAAGATGGTATACCTCTACACCGGCTTCATAATCAGGATCTTCGGTCAGAAAGTCGTTCATAGTCTCCAGATCGTCCTCGTTCTCTTTCATCCTGTCGTTGGCCTGCCTCAAAACGTTGTAACACATGTCGCATAAAGTTACGACGGTTTCTTCTCCCTGCTCTTGGGCACAGCACATCGTTCTGATAGGAGCGATCTGATGCATTATGTCGTCTTCTGCCAAAGACTGAACCGCTCCGCAGCAGTACCAGTCGTCCATCTCGACCAGCGGTTTGCCCAACTTCTCCATAACCTTCATCGCACTCTCTTCGTAATCGCTCGCCTTCGTCTTGAGCGTGCATCCCGGATAGTAAAGATAACCTTCCATGATATCACCCCGTCTCCTTCCTGAAGCAGCCAACTACTGCAAGCTGAGGGAGTTCTTCCATATTATCTACTTCATCAACATCTACCTGGTCTATATTAGCTCTCAAAACCACCTGTCTCACGGCTTCCATTATCTTCGCTATGTCTATATCTCGTGGACATCGAACACTGCAGGTATAACATGCGGCGCATATCCACATCGTATTGTGTTCCAATACCTTATCTACATTACCCAAAATTATGTGCTTGAATACTCGCTCAGGTAGTATCTCCATATCTTCAACGAACGGACATCCGGCGGCACACGTACCGCACTGGATACAGCTGTTCAAAGATTCACCAGAAAGCTCTTCAACTTTATCCTTGAAATCTATATCTCTTCTCAATTTCTTCAGGTTCATTCGCTATCACCCAACCCTTGAGTAACCTCATTAAATTTCTCCCCTTCAGAATCATATATGTTGATCTTCAAGGGCGTTTCACCCATCGCGGAATGAGTGGCGCACGCCAAGCACGGATCGTAGGCTCTGAAAGCCCTTTCTACGCTGTTCAACATACCTTCCTGGATGTCGCCTCCGTGGACATACTTTTTAGCGGCGTCTCTCACACTCATGGAGATGACTGATGCGTTATGATTGGTTGCTACGATCAAATTGGCGTTCTCCACAAGACCATCTTCATCCAACTCATAATCATGTATCAGTGTTCCTCTCGCCGCTTCGACTATTCCGACACCGCTTCCCGGTTCTCCAGGTTCATTCCTTATATTGTCGCTCTCAAGATCTTCATCCTGCGCTAATTCTTCCAAGATTTCAGCCGCCTGAAGGACCTCTATCAATCTGGCCCAGTGATAAGCTAAGGTCGAATGGACCGGATGACCTAAAGTATCGAACATCTCTTCATATTCCTCCTGGGCCAATTCAGTCTTCATGCCTTCGCAGACGTTAATCCTTCCTAAAGGACCAACCCGATAGACACCAGAATCCTCGCCCTCTTCGAAACCTTGCCAACCTATTTCTTTAAGATATGGGAACTTCATGTAACTATAGGGCTCCGTATGCTCTCTGATAACGTCAGTGTAATCGATACCAGTAAAAGATGTGAAGTCTTCACCTTCCGGATCAACTACCTCTACAACACCACTGGTATGGCTCAACTTCCCATCCTCAGTCAAACCCATACTATAAGTTTTCAGTCTATCCTCCTTTATCACGTCCTCATATTCAGCTAAGACTTCATCTTTGAACAGATCTAGAGTAAATTGAGCGAAGTCCACCATATCACTTGTAAGCTCTATTAGTTCTTCTCTCTCCTCACTACTCAAGGACTTCGTGACTCCTCCTGGAAGGCCAAAGGCAGGATGTACTGACTTACCTCCGAGCATTCTAACGATTTTCTGACCTTTTCCTCTCTGTTTGATAACTTTTTTACCGATCTCTTCGCCGACTTCTCCTATAACCCCAAGGATATTGCGTTCTTTTCTCGGCGCGTCGACACCCACTAAAAAGTCAGGACTCGCTAGATAGTAAAAATGAAGGACATGGTCCGCAAAGATATAAGCATTGTAAAAGAGTTCTCTCAATTTTTTAGCGGGTTCTGGTGGCTCAACATCATAGGCGTCGTCGAGAGCCTTTGTCGAAGCTAAATGATGAGCTTCTGGACATACACCACATATCCTATCCGTTATGTTCGGCATGTCCTCTGCTCTTCTCCCTTCACAGAATTTTTCAAATCCTTTATATTCCGGAATCTGAAGATAGGCATTTTCAACATCCTTGTTATCATCTAAAAAGATCTCTATCTTACCATGACCTTCTAAACGGGTTATAGGATCGATAGATATCTTGTTCTCATCCTCTTCACTCATCTAGATCACCTCTCTTAAACTTCATTATACTGCTTGGCAGACTGAACATGTAGAAAGAACCCGTTGGATCTCTCACACTTTTCATCGTTTCAATTATTTCCTCTTCAGTCTTTCTTTCCTTACCCTCTGTACCTAGAACAGAGGCTAAGGCTGACGACATCCTGCTACCCTGGTCTCTTACCTCTTTAACAGGTCCGTTACAACCGACACATGGATGACCGACCTCAGGACACGGCGCATCACACATGCCTGCCGTCGCCGGACCCATGCAGAGAACACCCTGATCTAAAATGCACTTGTCAGGGTCTAAATCCACTTCTTGTATAGGTTTTAATTCCTCTATTTTCTTTTCTTCCCGCTCCATTGGACACACATCACAAACGCTTTTATTTGATATAAAGTCGTACTTTCCGACTTCTGTATCATCGTCTAAAAGAGCGTGGAAGGCTTCTTCCAACTGATTGGGTAGAGGAGGACAACCAGGGATATAATAATCTACATCTATTATCTCGTCTAAAGGCACTATATATTCGAGTAGTCCTGGTAATTCTAATTCACCTTCCTTTACCTCGGTAACTTTCTGAGGAAATGTTTTCTCGTTTGTGGTTTTATTATTGTAACCCTTCTCTAACAACTCATCTTTTCCCTTCAGGTTCCCAAGTCCGAACAGTCCGCCGTTGACGGAACAGGAGCCATAAGAAACTACCTCCCTTGCCTTTTCTCTCAGCAGTTCTGCCATCTCTTTATTTTCTTCAAGACGTATAGAACCGTTTATGAACATCAGGTCTATTTCATCGTCATCCATCGCCTCGACGTCCTCATATTTAGGGTCCATAGCACAGGGCCAGAATACAATATCGGCCTGATCAACAACATCGAGTAACATCTCATCTATATCTAACACGCTCACCTGACAGCCTCCGCAGGCTCCGCACCAGTAAAACCCTATCTTTTTCTTTTCACTCATCATCTTCACCTCTCACTGAGCCACCGTTTAAATCCAAAGGCCCGAGCTCTTTTATCTGCTCTGTCATCTCTCTCATCAGGTTAGCGAACTTTCCACCTTCTGCGGAAGAGACCCATTCCAATCTCAGTCTATCCGGGTTGATACCGAAATCTTCCATCATCTCTTTCATAAGATCGGCCTTCCTCATGGTCTTGTAATTACCATCGATATAATGACAGTCGCCCGGATGACATCCCGCGATAAGAACACCGTCAGCTCCTTCCTGGAAAGATTCAAAGACATGTTCAGGTGATACTCTAGAGGAGCACATGACCTTGATATTCAATGCGTTAGAAGGATACTGTTCTCTACTCACCCCTGCCAGATCGGCACCGGCGTAACTGCACCAGTTGCACAGGAAAGCTATTATTTCGGGTTCAAATTCTTCCGAACTCATCATACCACCTCGTCAGTCAAAGCAGATCGGATCATCGCGGATATCTGATCGTCGTCAAATCCTTTCTGAGTTATCGCGTTTGAAGGACAGACGCTAGCGCAGGAGCCACAGCCTTTGCACAATACGTCTGTGATCTCGGCTATCTCTTCCTCCTCGTTGAAGTCGATAGCTCCGTATGGGCAAACTGAAATACACATCTTACAGCCGCTGCATCTGTCGTCGTCGATCTCCGCGATTATACCCACGCTCTTCGTATAACCTTTCATCATGGGAACTTCGGCTTTCGAAGCGGCCCCATCCGCCTGAGAGAGTGTATCAGCTATATTCTTGGGGTAGTGAGCTCCTCCAGCAAGATAAACACCTTCGGAGGGGAATTCTAGTGGACGTAACTTGGCATGTGCTTCCATGAGGAAGCCAGACGGATCAGAAGAAAGCTTCAACATCTTCTTCAATTTAGAAGTGCTCGGATCGCCTTCCAATTGCATAGCTAAAACGAGATAATCGGGATCTATCTCAACGTCTTCATCCAATAGATTATCATGGACCTTCAAGTGGAGTTTATCGTCCTTTTCCGTGATCTCAGGCTTATCATCGCTGGAATACCGCAGGAATATGACTCCTTCTTTTTCCTGCACATCCGCATAGTATTCTTCTTCGTTCTTACCGAATACTCTCATATCTTTGTAGAGTACGTAAACATTGGAATCGGGATATTTTTCTTTCACAGCCTTGGCATTCTTCAGCGAGTTACCACATCCCACTCTGCAGCACCACGGGCGTTCTTCTTCCATCGCACCGACACAGTTGATGAATACCACGTTCTCTGGATCTTCCAGCGAATCATCCGCTAGAGCCTCATCGAGCTCCAGTTGAGTCATCACTCTCTCGTCTTCCCCGTAATGGTAGAATCCCTCAGGATCTATCTCCTGGAAACCGGTGGTGAGAACTATGGTATCGCTCTCTACGACTTCACCGTTATCCAATTTCGCCTCATAATTTCCCACATAGCCTTCGATATCCTCCACTTCTGTTGAGGTTTTAACCGTGATGTTGTCCTGCTCATCTATCTTATGGGCCATCTGCCTCGCGAATTCCCTCGCATCGATATCCGAGGGGAACAATGTGTTCAGCCTGTTCAGCTTCCCACCCAGTTCATCCTCTCTTTCTATGAGAGTGACCTCTTGACCCGCATCGGCCATACTCAACGCGGTCTGCATGCCCGCGGGACCGCCTCCGATGATGAGTGTCTTATCGCCTACATCAATCTCATGCTCCTGAAGTGCAGCCAACCGCTTAGCTTTCGAAACAGCCATCTTTGTAAGTCGCTTCGCCTTTTCTGTCGCCTTCTCGGGCTCATCGCTGTGGACCCAACTGCACTGGTTTCTGATGTTAGCCATCTCCAGAAGATAACGATTCAGACCTATCTCTTCCAAAGTGTCCTTGAACAGGTCGGCATGGGTCCTAGGGGAGCACGCCGAAACGATGAACCTGTTCAGGTCGTGTTCCTCTACAGCCTCTTTCAACTCGGCTTGAGCATCCTCTGAACAGGCGAAAGTGGGGTCTGAAACGTACTTTACTTCAGGTATATCTTTCACACTTTCAACAACGCTGTCCACGTCGAGATAGTTAGCGATATTTTTACCGCAGTGGCATACGAAGACGCCGATCCGCGGCTCTTCTTCCGTTATATCCCTTTCTTCAGGTTTTTCTGGCTTGCCTTTACGTTCTCTGCCTTTGAGCGTTTCCAGAGCTCTTGCCGCGGCCCCACTAGCTTGTGCCACGCTGTCGGGTATGTCTTTAGGGGATTGAGAACATCCAGCGAGATAAATGCCCTCTCTCGTGGACTGCATCGGCGCTGTCAGGGTATCTTTAGATTCAAAGAATCCGTTTTCATCAACTTCTATTCCCAATATATCCGCGAGTTTCTCATTACCTTTAGATGGAACGATCGCGGAAGAAAGAACGACCATATCAACTTTGTTGGTCTTGACCTCTCCTTTTTCAGTGTCCTCATATTCTATAGCCAGTTTTCCATCTTCGGTTTTGTAGACCCTGGAAGGCCTACCTCTCCTGTAATTCACACCTTTTTCCTTCGCCTTATCATAATACTGCTGGAAATCCTTACCATAGGCCCTCAGATCCATATAATGAACATGAGCATCTATATCTGGATTGTCACCTATTGTTATAGAAGCCTCTTTCGTCGCGTACATACAACAAACTCTAGAACAGTAGGGCATCCCTTTCTGCTTACACCTGGAACCTACGCACTGTATCCAGGCCACTTCCTCCGGCTCTTTACCGTCGGATGGTTTCAGTACTTTGCCCTCTGTCGGGCCCGAAGAAGACAATAATCTCTCGTATTCTAAAGCGGTGACCACGTCATCGTACTGGTCGTAGCCGTACTCTTCACGCCATTCGTCGGGTTCCATCATCTCGTAACCCGTCGCAAGGATGATACTGCCAACCTCTAGTTTGATCTGTTCTGATCTTTCTAGAAACTGAATGGCTTCGGCATCGCAGACACGTTCGCAGGCACCACAACCCACACAATTATCATAATCTATAGTATAAGAAAGGGGGACAGACTGGGGATATTCCACGTAAATGGCCTTCCTAGTAGATAAGTCCTCATCGAATTCATTGGGGACTTCTACAGGGCATACATCTGCACAGTCACCACAGCCGGTACATTCATCCGGATCTACGTATTTTGTCTGTCTCCACACGTCCACATTGAAGTTTCCGGCGCTACCGCTCATGTCTTTGACTTCCGAGTACGTCAAAAGATCTATGTTTTCGTGTCTACTGGTCTCGACCATCTTCGGCGCAGAGATACATATAGAACAATCATCTGTAGGGAATGTTTTATCCAGCTTTACCATGTTCCCGCCGATACTAGGTTTCCTGTCGACTATCACGACCTCGTAACCTTTCTCCGCAAGGTCTAGAGCCGACTGTACGCCTGAGATGCCTCCTCCTATTACCAAAACATCCTTTTTCATTTCTTTCATGTTGATTACCTTCGATTTTTTTGTGTTATTTCGATTCTATCATCAAAAAGTCAGAATCCTCTAAAAAGAAAACAGTTTGTCTAAATCCACATATTACAAAGTTCGGCCAATTGCTCCTTAGCAGGGTCATCAATTAGACGATGACAGCAATAACCTTATTTAAAAATTTCCATCTGATTTGGGAATCAAGGCAAAAAATAGAGAGGTTATCCATCTTTAGACTAAAAAAGTCAACACGTTCTACAAAGGGAAAGTTTGATAATCTATATATTATATATGAGGATGATAGCATGACTAAGATAAAGATCAAGGCGGGAGATGTAGTATTAGAAGGTGAGCTGGAAAACACTGATTGTGCGGAAAAAATAAAGAACCATCTGCCCTATGAATCCGAATTTCAGACATGGGGGGATGAATTCTATTTCTCCATAGGGCTGGAGATGGGATTGGATGATACCGCAAAACAAGAGGTAGATGTTGGAACGATAGGATACTGGCCGAGCGGTGAGGCTTTAGCTATATTTTTCGGACCTACGCCCGCTTCTGCAGGAGATAAACCGGTGGCGGCCAGCGACGTTAACGTGGTCGGAAAAGTGGAGAACGCGGAGAAACTGAAAGCCGCGAAAGACGCCGATAAGATCAGAGTAAAAGAAGTGTAAAAAATATACCTCCCGTTTCCTTCGGCCTCATTTAAAACCCATAAAAATAATAACGACCCTTTTCAATCACTCACCATGTCCCAAGAGCAGGACTCGATGAAAGAGGAGATCAAGCTGATAAAGAAATTCATCGCAGACAAGGTCGAGAAGACCGATACAGGAGGCGTAGTTCTAGGACTCAGCGGCGGCCTAGATTCTACCACTGTTCTCAAGCTCTCTATCGACGCTTTAGGAAAAGATAAAGTTCACGGCATAATCATGCCCGAGAGCGCTAGTCCTGAGGAAGATATGAGAGACGCACGTTGGATAGCAAAGAAGTGGGATATCGAATACGACGAGTACAAAATAGATCCGATAATGCAGTGTTTTCCCGCCACTCCAGAAGAAAAGCTACCTTACGCTAACTTGAAGGCGAGGGTTAGAGCTTGTATCGAATATTATGTGGCGAATGTGGAAAGAAAACTCGTGATCGGAACGAGCAACAAGAGCGAACTTTTACTCGGCTATACTACAAAATTCGGTGACAGCGCCGCCGATTTCTTACCGATAGGTGATATTTACAAATCCGACGTGAAAAAGTTGGCTGAAAAGATCGACGTGCCCGAGCGTTTCAGAGAAAAAGTACCTAGAGCTGGGCTCTGGGAAGGGCAGACGGATGAAGATGAACTGGGACATACTTATAAGGAGATAGACGAAGTCCTAAAATGTATAGAGGCCCAGGAACCTCTAGAAAAAGTGGCTGAAAAGAACGGCGTATCCAAAGAAACGGTTAAAGATGTTAAGGATATGATTGAAAGTTCAGTACACAAGAGAAAATTCCCGACCGTTTTGAAACTAAGAAGCAGAACGGTAGGTATAGATTGGAGAGAATTTTCAAAGTGAGGTGTATAGATTTGGTATTTATCTTATTGACTGGTATGCCCGGGGCGGGAAAAGAGGAATTCATCAACATCACCAAAAAGAAAGAATATGATATCATAAGGATGGGAGACGTTGTAAGAGAACAGGCTAGAATAGCTGATCTAGACAGCGAGAAAGAAAGTATCGGTGGATTCGCTAATAGGGAGAGGGAAGAACACCATGAAGGGATATGGGCTGACAGAACCTTGTCCAAGGTCCAAGAAGAAAAAACGCTTATCGACGGGCTGAGAAGTCCAGAGGAGTTGAATATCTTCCGGTCTGAGCTTGAAAAAGATGCTCCGATAGTTGCTATACATTCATCTCCTGATACAAGGTACAAAAGATTGAAAGAAAGAGCAAGGGAAGACGCTCCGAATAATAGGAAAGAATTCAACGAGAGAGACAACAGAGAACTAGATTGGGGACTGGGAAGGATCATAGCTAAGGCGGATCATATGATCGTGAACGAGGGGACTCTTTCAGAGTATCAGGAAAAATCTAAGGAAGTGCTGGAAAAGATAGAAGAAAGATAAAAAAGTAACGCTTTTCTATACAAAAGGTTTTTAAGCTAGCCCTTTCAATAAGGCCGCACACATGGCTAAGAGATATAACGAAGAAGACGATGATCTCGACCTTGACCTGGATTTCGATAGAGAGGAATACATGCATAAAGAGATCGATAAAGGTAAATCCACACTGATAGCCGTTGGTCTCGCTCCGTTCTTTGCGTTCGTCACCATGTACGTTTTCACTCTGACCGAGGTCTGGCAGATCAGCCTAGTGGCGGGGATGCTGGGCTTGATATTTTTAAAGCCCATATATGATTATCTGGATATCGATCTAGACAAGATCGGTAAAAAGGGATGGGTGAAGAACGGCGGAGTTTATTTTATGACGCTTCTAGCTGTTTGGGTCATCCTCATGAATCCCCCGATCAGTGATTTCGCCGATCCTCAGATAGACGATGTGGCGATCGAGGTTAATCACCAAGGAGAATGGAAAAGCCCTGACCAGATCGAGAATATCACAGAAAACGCCCCCTACGAGATAAGAGTGGTAGCGAATGTCACCGACAATGACGAGGTCGATCCTAGTAGTGTGATGATAAAGTTCGAAGGAGGGGACTGGGAAAACATGAACAAGACCGAGGACTATATTTATGAATATAGACCTGAAGGTGAGTTTGAGACTGGAACATACAATATAAAAATCAAAGTAGAAGACGTAAACGGAAACAGGAACAGCGTGAATGTGGATCGTAATATAAAGGCACAGGAAGAAGAGTGAATGTTCGATCTATTCCCGTTCTAAGCTCCCAAACTATTTTATAGTTTCTCATATTTTTCTCTACCAGAGTTCCATGGCAGACAAAAAAGTATTGAAAGTGAAAGAGGCTCCACAGGAAGACATCGGTAGGAATCGGGCCCGATTAGGAGCTAAAACTCGAATGGATATCGGCGTCGATGTCGGTGACGTGGTGAAAATAACAGGGGAAAAAGAGACAGTTGCAAAGGTGTTCAGACTCTCGTCGGATGACGAGGGTGAAGACATGATAAGGATAGACGGTCTCGTCAGAAAAAATGCCGAAGTCTCCATGGGCGACAAGGTAGAGGTCCAAAAAGCCTCTACATCGGAAGGGAAAAAAGTAGTGATAGGGCCCGTTGTAGAAGAAGGAAACGAATACAATTTTGGGGAAGGGATAAACTCCTACGTGAAAAAACGTCTTCTAAAACGGCCTATACTAGCAGGTGACGCGATAGTAGTTCCAGGTATCACGATGGTCGGCGGAAGTGTGCCCTTCATGGTGATCTCAACGAATCCTGTAGGTCCAGTGGTCATAACTGATGAGACCGAGGTCATAGTCAAGGAGGAACCGGTGAGCGAAGGAGAAGTGATGTCTACAACAAGGGTGACCTATGAGGACGTTGGAGGTCTGGACAAAGAACTGAAAAGAGTTCGGGAGATGATTGAACTCCCTTTAAAGCACCCTAAACTTTTTGAAAGATTGAGCATAGAACCTCCTAAAGGCGTTCTTCTCCACGGCCCACCCGGTACCGGGAAGACCTGGATAGCTAAAGCGGTGGCCAACGAGGCTGGAGCTAGTTTCTTATCTGTCCAGGGTCCAGAGATCATGTCAAAATACTACGGACAGAGTGAAGAGAAACTGAGAGAAAAGTTCGAAGAGGCAAAAGATCAATCGCCTTCGATCATATTTATAGATGAACTAGATTCTATCGCCCCCAAACGGGATGATGTCAAGGGTGAAGTGGAAAGAAGAGTTGTTGCTCAACTTTTAACCCTCCTAGACGGTCTGACTCAGAGAGGCGAAACGATCGTTATCGCTGCCACCAATCGTGTCGATGCGATAGATCCCGCCCTGAGAAGGCCGGGAAGATTCGACCGTGAGATCGAGATAGGCCTACCGGACAGGAAGGGGAGAAAGGAGATACTCCAGATACATACAAGAGGCATGCCCATAGCAGACGATGTCGATCTAACCGTGCTTTCTGAGTTCACTCATGGTTTCGCTGGTGCTGATCTCGAATCTTTAGCGAAAGAGGCAGCGATGAGAGCTCTAAGAAGATATCTTCCCGAGATCGAGATGGGTGAACCTATCCCTAGTGATGTACTCGAAAAGATGGAGGTCCAGCAACGGGACTTCCATGAAGCTCTTAGAGAGATAGAGCCAAGCAGTCTGCGGGAGATAATGGTGGAGATACCCCAGGTATCCTGGGAAGATGTTGGTGGACTGGAAAAGATAAAGGAAAAATTAAAAGATTCAGTAGATAGACCGATCTCCGATCCCGAATCATTCATAGAGATGGGAATAGAACCTCCGAAAGGGATACTTTTGTACGGACCTCCGGGAACCGGAAAAACGCTCTTGGCCAAGGCTATAGCCAATGAGAGCAATGCTAACTTCATCTCAGTGAAAGGACCCGAAGTTCTTTCAAAATGGGTGGGGGAGAGCGAGAAAGCTGTAAGAGAAGTATTCAAAAAAGCCCGTCAGACCGCTCCCTCCGTCGTATTTCTGGACGAACTCGATGCCCTAGCGCCTAAACGAGGTGAAAGAGGTACAGACGGGACCACGCAAAGAGTAGTGAACCAGCTGTTGACCAGTTTGGACGGGATAGAGAGGAACTCAAATATAGTTGTGTTAGGAGCCACCAACAGACCGGACAGGATAGACCACGCTCTTTTGAGAGCGGGAAGATTCGATCACCGGTTATCGGTACCTATACCCGACTTGGAGGCGAGAAAAAAGATTTTTGAGGTCCATACAAGAGACATGCCTCTGGGAGATGATGTAGATATGGATCGACTGGTGAATTTCACTGAATCTTATGTGGGTGCGGATATAGAATCTCTCTGTCGGCAGGCAGGTCTCGCAGCGATCAAAGACCGGTCTAAAGAGGTCAAGATGAGTCATTTCGAGAGAGCCGAGAAAGAAGTTGAACCTTCCGTAGACGAGGATGTTAAGAAGATGTACGAAGAATGGGAAAAAGATATGGAAAAAAGTGTAGATAAGAAGAAAGATTTTAATGGTGTCGACATATACAGGTAATAGAAATAATAAGAATAATAGAATTGAGAAAGGAGGAATAATCATATGAGGATGTTTGTAACCGAACTGCGAGGAAAAACCGTGATGACCAATGACGGGCAGATATTGGGTAAGATAGATAACTTCGTTATAGATACTGACACGGGCAATATACAACACGTATTGGTCACACCGGCTGAAGAGATCGAAACTGAGCTGTTCGAGACCGATGCTGAAGAACGGTTGGTTTTGCCCTATGAAGGCATGAAAGCGGTAAAAGACGTCGTGGTGATGGAGAACATAACCATAGATTGAGGGAGATATAAGCTCTACGAGGGTCTCCTGCCCCCTCAAAACCTCGGACTTTTACCCGGTCCGTCGATACGGTCTTGCTTCATAGGATCTTGATCATCGAAGTATGAGAGGATTCTTTCATGGGTGATAGTGTAAAAGATAGGCTCAACAGATTGGGCGTCCGACCCACAGTGAGTCTAGGACAGAATTTTCTTGATGATAGAGATTCAGCAGAAAAGATAGTGGATGCTGCTGAAATAAATGACTCTGATACTGTCTTGGAAATAGGCCCAGGTCTGGGAGTACTCACCGATTTTATAGTGAAAAGAGCGGAGAAGACCATCTTAGTCGAGAAGGACAAAGCTCTGATAGGTTACTTGGAAGGTAGGTACTCGGGATACGAGACAACTATCATCGAAGGTGATGTACTTGAAATCAATCTTCCAGTATTCGACAAAGTCATCTCTAACCTGCCTTTCAGTATCTCATCACCGGTAACGTTCAAACTTTTAGACGAGGATTTTCAGTTTGGAGTACTCACATATCAAAAACAGTTCGCCGAGAGGATGGTAGCTGATCCCAGAGGGAAAAACTATTCTAGATTATCTGTCATGGTATCCGTACGCGCAGACGTGGAAAGATTGTTCAATCTATCTAAAGGGTGTTTTTACCCGCCTCCCAAGGTGGACGCTACCGTGGTGAGACTGACTCCTTCCGAACCAGAATTTGAACTTATTGACAAAGATATTTTCGCTGAAGTGGTAAAACATCTCTTCAATTATAGGAGAAAACAGATCAAAAATGCATTGGAACTAGGCTTGGAAATCGTGGATCAAAACATCCCCTACAGGAAAAGGAGAGTGGGTAATTTATCCCCGGAGCAGATAAACGAAATAGTAACCCATATAATCGAAAACGATCTGATGCCCGAAGATCGATCTGAAAAAGGTTGATTCATTCGAATTCTATACCGCAGCTGGAGCAGAACTCATCCTCGGCTTCAACTTCCGTTCCACATTCTGGACAGACAAGTTCGGATTCAGTAAGGGAGGCTCCACAATTTCTGCAGAAGTCGTCGCCCTCTTCGACCTCATTACCACAGTTCGGACATACGGTTTCGATGACCAGTTCTATACCACATCTTGGGCAGTAAGAGTCGTCATTTGACCCCTCAAAACCACATTCCGGACATATTTTGGTAGTTTCGCTTTTCGCCGAAGTTGTCTCTTCCACTGTTTCTTCTCTTTCTTCACCTGCAACCACAGAGGATGACTCTTGTTTCCCCAGTAAATCCGAAAATTTCTCTTTGACCTCCTCCGGTGGACCTTCATTTTTATCGATCTCTTGGCCCGCGATTAATCCAGCGCCCTCTTCCCCTTCGATCGATTTTTTACACTTTATAGAATATCTGAGTGCCTGGGTATAATCTTCCTTATCAAAAGAGTCCTCAGCTTTTGCATAATATTCCTTCGCCCTTTCATCGGCCTCGTTTTCATCGATTAGTTCTCGGGCAACCTTTAATTCGAATTTGGATTCAAGATAATTCTCGGGCAGGCTATCTAGTTTTTCTCTCTGTTCCTCTAGTTCTTTCCTTTTCTGTTGAGCCACCTCACTTTCTTTAAATTCGACCTCTTCCAACTCATCGGCTGTGTAAGCTCTTTTAATCTCGTCATCATTTGATCTATTCATATCTGTATTAGAAGGGGACAGGTCGTTTTTAGCCTTGTCGGCCAAACTCTTAGCCTGTTCCATTTGACCTTTTTCTAAAGCTCTTTCTGCTTTATCAACCATCTCATCTGCAGACCGGGTATCTTCGCCCTTACGCTTCATCATCTTCTTGACACCTTTCGTCCTCTCGACTTTATTATAAGCTTCATCTTCGATCGTTAATCCTCGGCTCCTTTTTACTCTCTGTATCCTCGCTTTTTTTGTTTTTTCGAGGTAGAAATATACTATCAAAGAAAATGCAACAAAACCGATGGAAACCATTATGATCTTTAAAGCAGTCTGCATGGTTATTTAAAAAAGAAGCAGTGAAAATGATATAAGTCTTTCGGCCTAATAGGATAGATATCGAGCGGGTTTTTAATAATATTTCCTTCCTGATAGACTCAGTAATAGGGTCCGACTTCAATCTCTCAAAAATATTTTATAATAACAACGCCATGTTGAATTACCAGGTGATTCACATCCCCACCGTACAGGAATTGAAAGAAAAAGAAGACATCTCTGGACTAAATGCGGGATTATCACATTCTGATAAAAAGGTACGAAAAGAGTCCGCTAAAGCTCTTAAAGAGCTCGTAGATCAGGGTGTTTACGACGTCTCGTCTCTAGAACCCTTAGAAGAGGCCCTTCAAGATGATGCAGCAGAGGTAAAGAGACACGCGATCGAAACGATATATAGACTGGTCCAGAAAGATGTATACGAGGAGTCTTCTTTAGATGTCTTGAATGGTCTGTTAGATGATGATGACGAACAGGTACGTGGCACCGCCTCTAAAGCGATCCGAGGCTTCGCCGAGAAAGACATATATGATCCTGAAACGATAGAAAAGTTGAATTCTAATCTAAAAACTAGAGACGAATACGTTAAATGGAACACGGTAAGAACTCTAGAAGTTCTCGCAGAAAAAGGCATCTGCAGGCCCTCAACTTTGGAAAGACTGCATGAGGCCCTGAAGGATGGAGATGAAGATGTTAGAAACGCGGCGATACATACACTGCGAGCATTAGCTGAGGAAGGTATAATCGACGAAGCTTCTGTATACGAGATGAAAGATGTGATTACGGACTCATCGAGTGAAGTGAGAGCGAATGCCGCAAAAACGCTTGAGAGATTAGCTAAAGAAGATGTAGATATCTCTCCGGTAATGGACGGACTTGTCGAGCTTTTACAGGATGTTGACGAAGAGACAAGAATTACCGCGGCTGCCGCCTTAAAAACCGTGATGAGTAAAGGCATTCACAGCAAAAAACCAATAAATGCATTTAACGAGATGATGATGGAAAAAGACTGGAAAAGGCAAAAATTTGCAGTTAAAAACATAATTGAATTCTCCCGACTCGGCGTGGTAGACGAGAATTCAGTAAAACCTTTAGAAAATCTTCTAGACTCTGATGATGAAAAGATAAGAGATAACGCCATGAAAGGTCTTACATCTCTAGCGAAAAACGGAATGAAGGAATTGGAAATCTTAGATCACCTAAATAAGAGGCTTAGAAAGGACCGCGAAGACATCAAAAAGCTCGCTGCACGATCGATAAAAGAACTAGCGGGTGCGGGAATTTATACTTCCGAATCAGTTCAACCTCTTTTGGAACTATTAGAAGGAGGGTCAGGAGATATCAAAGAATGCGCTCTTGAGGCGCTGGATTTTTTGACCATAGAAGGCGTATGTGATGAATCAATAATCGATGAAGTTTTAGATACTTTAGAGGATTCGGATGACTTTGTCAGGATATCAGCGATTTCTATATTGAAACATCTGGGAGAAAAAGGGCACACCTCAGAGAGATCTATAGGTCACATCAATGATCTACTCCGATCCGATAACGAGATGATAAAAGAGAGAACTCTGCTGACACTATCAGTCTTGATCGACCAGGACATATATGATGAAGAATCGGTCGACCTATTCCGGGAATTGAGAGACGATCCGAACCTGAATGTACGGAAGAATGCCATTAGGCTCTTAGAATCTATTGAGAAAAATTAAATGGAAATGTTTTTAGGTTTAAATCATCCCGATCAGGGCATTTCTACGATCTAAATAGAGTGAAAACTAAACTGTGTCTATTATCGCCTGCTCATGCACCTGATCCTCTCTAAGGAGTAATTATGAGCCGATCAATTCTTTCTTACTGTGATCTCGATCGAAGAGACGTTCGTAGTTCCATCGCCTTCCTCGTTCTCCAGTTTTTCCGTTTCTGTAAGTATATTCGTGATCTCGGCGTTGTCCAAGAAACGGTTCTTGGCTATCTCCGCGATATCGACGGCTTTACTTATTGCTCTTCCACGGGCTTTGATGACCGCTTCTTCACTTCCACTGCTGAACTGGGTCATCAGTGCCATCACATAGCTCATCGTTTCCTTACTTCCAACAAATATCGTGTTTTCGTCGTCCATGTTTGTAACCTCTTTTTATACTGCAGGGACTACAAAGAGAGCGGTAGTATTAACTGTTTCGGGTGAATTCACTCTTAATAAATTCTAGAAAGGACCTGGATATCAGCTAGATAAATCATGAAACCAGTTCCTCTTTTCTCTCCTTATCCCAGCTCTTTATTTCAGCTTCCCGTCTTGAAGCCTCGCTCCTGCTCTCCAACTCTTCTAAATACACTAGCTTACAGGGAAGTCTACTCCTTACATATTTGCTGCCGTCACCATCTTCGTGCTGATCTATTCTCCTATCCACATCCTTGGTTATCCCGGTGTAAAGGGAATCATCCGATAATCTTAAGATATACAGGTACCACATCTGCTCAAAATAGTTAATCTCTCAAACATTTTAGCTTTTTTCCAGCAATGATGAACTGTAAATGAAATAATTTAAGATAAAAGAGAATAACAGAAGCAGGATGTAGTATTTTCAGGAATGTAGTTCTATCTCCTTCATATCCACTTTACCATCCGATTGTAAAGACTGTGAAGTTCGTCCGCCTCTTCAACCCAATGTTCCTTTCCATCTATGGTTGTTTCTTTTTTCCATAGCGGTACATAAGATTCGAATCTTTCCAAACAGCTGACACACGCCTCTATGGCGTCCTTTTTTTCTGGAGCACTTATCACTATACCCATCACATTTCCTCCCGATTCTATTATCCCGATCCTCTGGATTATCACAATTCCATTTATATCGAATTCCTTCAATACCTCATCTCTCACCCTGTTCATCTCGTTCTTCGTCATACCTTCGTAGATACGCACTTCTAGATGCTCAACATTCACTCCTTCCCTCTCTCTTTTGACGATATCTGTAAACGTCATTACTGCGCTGGTATCATCTTCGACCAGCTCTTCTTTTAGATCTTCAAGATCAAAATCCACTTCATCTAATATTACCTTGCTTTTCATTACCTTCACCCTTATAATGTTCTAAGGATATTTTAAGTTGATGATTGATTAGCATAGTATCTCGTTTCGATAGAGTATAGTTGAATTGTATTACTTGGGGTGCAACCGTACACAATATCCATGGGATTACGTTCTTTTGGCGATATTTAAACAATTCGACCGTATTACAAGAATAGTGTTAGGATAGAAATACTTACAAGGTCAAGATAAGCTGGGGGTGGGATTCGAACCCACGCGAAACCGCTCTGCAGGCGGTCACATTAGCCACTCTGTCACCCCAGCATGGGGGTTGAAAATAAAAGGAAGGGCGCTATAACTTTTGTGGTTGCTCTACACCCTTCTCAATAGGCCTTTCACTTGTTATCCATTGAATTATTTCTAGAAAAAGGAGGAGGGGAAAATTAAATAAATATAATCAGTATAGGAGAATAGAAAATGAAATTGACCCGAGGCTTAATGGCTATAATCATTGATGTTATAGGGATCATAGCTACAATATATATCTGGGTGAACTTCTTTCCAAGATATGGCCTCTTATTCTACTTTTGATATTATTCGTAATTATATTCTTAATCCTTTACTTGGAGGATACTCGAGGTGCTTTAGGCTGGAATTTTACCGACGAGGACAGGATGAGTGACGAGGACATTTTGTATAGAAATCGAGGAAATTAGTCGTCTAATGATTTTTTAAAATTCAAAATATAACGGTCAAATTAACCAATTTGTAACCTACCATTATGAGAAAAATAAAGGAAGAAACACTATAACTCTCGCGCTTCATCCTCTCCGTTCGACCGCAGCTTCATAAGTGTTCTCTAAAAGCGATAAAACGGTGGTAGGTCCCACACCTCCCGGAACGGGGGTGATCTTCTCGGCTTTGTTTTTACATGCTTCATAGTCCACGTCGCCGACTAACTCACTGCTGTCCAATCTGTTCATCCCAACGTCTATGATCACAGACCCTTCAGCTATCATGTTTTCTGTGATCAGATTTGGGATGCCCGCTGCGACTATCAAAATCTTCGCTTTCCGAGTATGTCTTTCCATTTGATCGGTGAATTCGTGTACCATGTGAACGGTCGCATCTCTGTTCAATAGGCTGATCGCCATCGGTTTCCCCACGATATTGCTGTGGCTCACGACGCAGACTTCTTTTCCCTTCAATTCGATCCCTTCATGATCCAACATGGTGAGTATGCCTTTAGGAGTGCAGGGGATGGTCGCCTCTACACCTCTCATCAATTTACCCAAGTTTTTCGAGTGAAGACCTTCGACATCTTTTACGGGATCTATCTCTTCGATCAGTTCGTTGGCCTCCATCTCCTCCGGCAGAGGCATCTGGATCAAGATGCCATCCACTTCTTCGCTTCGATTCAATTCGTGTAGCTTCTCGATCAATCTCTCTTTTTCTACGTCCTCGCCGTACCTGTGGGTTTCTGTTTCGATGCCCACCCTTTCGCAACCGCGGTTCTTTACGCCAAGGTAAACCTTTGACCCTTCATCATCCCCAGCAAAGATAGTATGGAGTTCAGGTGGTCTCTCCATCTCTTCTATGTTCTCTTTCAACAGAGCTTCCTTCTCATCAGCTATCTTTCTGCCGTCGATCTTTTTTCCGCACATCTTCAATCCTCCATCGCCCAATCGGGATACTCTAATTCTTCGAAATCATATCGTTTATAGGCTTTTATATCTACGACCGGAGTACCCTCTAGAGCATCCAAGCCCTTAACGTACAGTTCAGTTCCTTCACGATTCAGAAGTTCACAGACAGTATAAGAAACAGGGTTAGGTCTTACGGGAGCCCTAGTCGCAAAAACACCGGTCAGAGGATTGCTCTCGTCACCCATTGGATGGACCCGCAACACACTTCTGTCGCTTTTATCGAACCAGCACAGAACTGCGATATGTGAGCTCTCCTCGATGCCTGAAAGTGCATCTTCATACTCCTTCTTTACCTCTACTTTAGAGACTCTCACCTTGTAATCATCAGGTACCTCGTCATCGTAATCGTTGTGAACAGTCCCTATCTCTTTCAATACGAATCCTTTACTCTCTCTAGTTCCCATATTAGATAAAAAACAAGAAAGGGTTAAAACAGTTCCGGATTAACTATTCTCTGATCTTCACAACTTTTTCTGCACCTTCGTCCATTCCATCTACAACATCATAACCCGCTTCTTTCAACATCTTTTTTCCTTCTTCTTCGTTCGTACCCAACATCCTGACTACAGTTGGCTTGTTCGGATCGTAGTCAATTATGCCCTGAGCGATCTTGTCACACTGAGTTATCCCGCCAAAGATGTTGAGATATAAAGACTTTACACCTTCTTTCATATCGATTATCTCTAGAGCGTTTTTAGTATCTTCAGCGTCTGCACCACCTCCAAGGTCTAGGAAGCAAGCTGGTTCACCGCCGAACTCGGCGACAGAATCTAAAGTGGCCATCACCAGACCAGCGCCGCAGCCAACTATGGCTATATCGCCCTCAAGATCGACGTAGGCAAGATCATCTTCTCGGGCCTTCT
Source organism: Thermoplasmata archaeon (assembly GCA_046540335.1). Taxonomy (GTDB): domain Archaea; phylum Thermoplasmatota; class Thermoplasmata; order Halarchaeoplasmatales; family Halarchaeoplasmataceae; genus Natronoplasma. Next base: position 24,968 of record JBKHFH010000006.1, read on the forward strand.
TCTCCCTTTCCGTCACCAGCTTACTCTCGCTCTTTTCGAAGTCCTGCCTGTAGAGAGCGTTGTCATCTATGTTGAAGACCGCATCTATCGCCAGAAGGCCATCTGGTGTCGAGACCAGCGGATTGATCTCGGCGAGTTCAGAGTCATAATCATCAAAAGCTTGAGCCAATTTTTGAGCTATTTTTGCCATCTGAGAAAGCTCATCACCTTCTAAGCCGATAGAGTCAGCGAGATAGAGTGCTTCGTATCCTCTCAAACCCATCACAGGATCCACGGATTTCTTGGCTATCTTATCGGGATGTTCCTCAGCGACTTCTTCTATATTCATACCGCCCTCTGTGGTCATTATCAACGTGGGTCTCTTGTTCTCCCTGTCCATTACCATACCGACATAATATTCATCCTCTATATCTGCCTGTTCCGCTACGAGGATCTTCTCTACTTCAAGCCCACGTATCTCCTTACCAAAAAGCTCTTTAGCTTTCTCCACTGCTTCCTCTCTATCTTCAGCGAACAGGATTCCTCCGGCTTTGCCCCTCTTCCCTACAGTCACTTGAGATTTCAAGACTACCGGTTCCTCTACTTCCTTTATCTCGTTCGGTTCTTCGATCAGATAGCTATCAGCAACTGGAATACCATAATCTTCGAAAATTTCCGCGGCCTGATACTCTTGGAGTTTCATGATATATACCTCTTTATACACTTAAGCCGTAAATTGTGACGGGTATAAAATAGTTACGCGATTGATCGAGTCGCATATCAATTGATACTCCTTTAACACGGTTCGCAAATTTTTTATGGGAGTTGTTCCTATCTCTTATTTGCTGAATAGGGCCAGTGGATCGTTTGCTGTGTTCTACTGCTCCATTCAGTCATTCGCATTCATCTTTGGGCCAGTAGATGCGTAGGGATCACAGATTCCTACTGTCTACGTGTCCCATATTCGCTAACGCTCATCTGGGCCAGTAGATCAGTTGGCAGATCGCCACCTTGGCATCTGCAGGTCGGAATGCCTGCCGCCAGAATGGTGGAGGCCCGGGGTTCGAGTCCCCGCTGGTCCACTTTTTGTCTTTTGGATCAAAATTTATTATTGATAAACTGTATGTTTCTAAAAAGAGATGTTCTTTATGATAGATGAGATAAATCTACCCGATGATACCACCATCATCGAGACTATCGAATCACACGCTGCAGGAGAACCCCTTCGCGTGATCATAGATGGACTACCTGAATTAGAAGGGGAGACCATCTTAGAAAAAAGGCGTTTCGTTAAACAAAATTTTGATCACATAAGAAAGGGGCTGATGTTGGAACCTAGAGGCCACTCAGATATGTACGGGGCGATAATCACCGAAGCAACAACATCGGATGGAGACCTAGGCGTTCTGTTCACTCACAATAAGGGCTACAGTACGATGTGTGGACACGGCATAATCGCTTTGACCAAAGTCGTGCTGGAAGCCGGGATCATAAGTAAGGAGGAGGATAGAGTCACGATAAAATACGATACACCTGCGGGAAGAGTAAAAGCTACCGCGATTATAGAAGATGGTTTAGTTAAGAAGGTATCATTTCTGAACGTCCCCTCTTTTGTTTACAAGAGTGGCCTGAGTTTAGAGACCTCCGAATTTGGAGACGTAAGATTCGATATCGCGTTCGGAGGTGCATTTTATGCCTACATCGATGTGGATGAGATCGGTCTGAATATAAGTAAAGAGAATCATTCTGAATTCGTCAGGATGGGGAGAAAGATAAAGAAAAAAATAATGGATGATTTTGAGATAAAGCATCCCCTTGAAGAAGACCTAAGTTTTCTGTATGGAACGATATTTGTTGGACAAGCTTCTGATCCATCAACTCACAGTAGCAACGTCTGCATTTTCGCGGATGGGGAAGTGGATAGGTCCCCAACAGGCACCGGCGTGAGTGGAAGAGCCGCCCTCCACTTTTCTAAAGGTGAGCTCAAAATAAACGAAGCCATAACTATAGAGAGTATCCTCGGCACTACCTTCGATGTCGAGGTAGTTGAAACCACCACTTACGGAAAATACGAAGCGATAATTCCTAAGGTGACCGGGAAAGCTTATATTACGGGTAAAAGCAGTTTTTGCTTCGATCCTGAAGATCCATTAAAATCGGGTTTTATGCTGAGATGATCTTCAGACCGGCACAACAGTCCCTTCTATCTCGGGCTCAACTGGCGATTGTTCTTGAATATAATCTTTCAAAGCGGTTACAGCATCTATCTTCAGGTCTTTTCTATCCGTTCCGTATTTAGCGGGGACACCCTGCGTCGTCACGAAGGAAGCTTTGTAGGTCTCGTCTTTATCTAATCTTTTATCCCCAACAAAAAATTCCTGGATCCTCAGTCCTTTAGAATTTTCTATTTTGAAGTATACATTAATCCCATAACATCTCTTAACGTATCCTCCCGCCTGATCGTAAGGGTCTGTAGCGAAGGTATTCTCTAAGTTCTCCTCCATCATATCCCATAATTCTTGACCAGTGATCTTACATACTGAAACAGGCGGGTTAGTGGGGATGATATCCCAGATATCCCGCATCGTGATGGCTCCAGGAGGGATCGGAGCGCCATACCTCCAACCGTTCGAGAACGCCATTTCTGCTTCGCTGGTCTCGATCAAAGCCTTCAAAAGTAGATTGTCCATGGTGGTTTCCATCACCTTGTCCCTAGCTAATCCTATCTTCGTCTCCCCTACCTTTTCCTCTAACATCTCTTCGTGCGGCTCTAAAATACCCTCTATGGTTTTTTGTACATCTTCGTCAGGGGTGATAGAGCTGCTGATCTCTTTTAGTTCGTGATCATATCCTACAATACTATCATCTTCAAGTTTCAGGTCTAGTCTTCCGATGAAAGAACCGTGACAGCCCGATTGGATTATGAGCGTATCGTTCACTTCTACGGGCTCGTAAAGTCTGTTATGGGTATGTCCGCTAATAAGAACGTCGATACCATCGATCTCTCTAGCTAATTTAACTTCTTGAGGATATCCTAGATGTGCTAAAACGACTATCAAATCAACATCTTTTTCCTTCAACTCATCAATATATCCAGGAAGTTCTTCATCGCCTAACGTCAAATAGATCCCGTCGCTGAAGTATTCAGGCATGGTCTCGTCCACTATGGTATTAGCAATCCCGATCAGTCCTATCTCTATACCGTTTTTATTCACTATCCGATAAGGATCAAAAACCAACTCATCTGTTTCTTCACTGTAACAGTTGATAGCCAAAAGTGGATAGTTCAATCTTTCAGCGATTCTCTTCAATTTTTCAGGCCCGTATGCGAAATCCCAATGTGCTGTCCATGCGTCGAAATCCATCTCATTGAGCATCGGGATCATTTTTTCACCCTCGCTTTTAACTACCGGATAGGTCCCATGGATGGTATCCCCATTGTCTAAGATCAGTACCGAACCGGGATTTTGGTTCTTTACTTCGTCAAAATAGCTTGCTATCCTTCCGTAACCGCCCACCTTCCGATATTTTTGTTTCCCGTTCTTCCAAAAGTATTCGTAATGTGACTCTAGATAAGCGTGACTATCGTTCATCTGAAGTACGGTTATCTCCTCCATCTTATCCCCCCATCAAAAATTAAACCTACACTCCTTTATAAAAAGATACTGATTCTCACAGTGATGTGAAGATTAAGATCATTGCGTTTACGGTAAGACCAACCAAGACGAACCAGCTAAAGATCTTCTCTGGTATGTTCTCAAATATCTTGATACCTGCCCAAGCTCCTACGAAAAGAGCCGGTATGGCGATGAGTGCTTGTGTTATCAGAGGTACCGTTACAGAACCTGTATAAGTTAGAACACTCAATCTATAGGCCATGAGAGTTCCGAAGAAAGCTGTAAAAACGGCCTTCATACGAGCACCTTTCCAGTACTTATTTGCTATCATGAACGCGCCATACACGATCATTGGAGGACCCGGTATAGCAACGGCCCCTCCTAAAATTCCAGCTAAAAAGCCTGTAGCGAGGGCTGTCTTCCAGCCTGGCTTGATCTCCTTCTCCTTTATCCAATCTTTAACGACTTCTAGTTGGCGCATAAGTACTATCAATATAACTGCGATGATCAGTATGACACCTATAGCTAATCTCAATTGTCTCTTGCTGAGGTTCTGGAAAACGTATATACCCAGTGGCATACCGAATATCAATCCACTTACAGGCACGAGCCAGCTCCTCAGATCGAAATCTTCCCGAACACTCCAAAAGACCCTACCGTTGCTGATGACCGCCGTTATCGTAAAAATCACAGAAGCGAGAGCTGGATCTCTAAATAGAGGCAATAGACCCATCGAAACTTGAGCGAAACCGAATCCAGCTATACCGTGTACCAAAGCCGCCAAAAAGATCACTACAGACGTCAGTAGAGTTATGATCCAGTTCATTTTACTCATAACTCCCTTTAAAATTCAAACCTTCACATACGCCCATCCTTCATCCTGTCTTTTCACCAACTCTCCCACTCCGGAAGGAACAGTCTTTGCCTCCTCTATAAGATCATCTTCACTTATCTTTAGGGCATCTAAACTATTTGAACAGACGCGGAATTTCACTCCTTTTTTTAAAAGATAATCTATTTTCCGTAGGCGTTCGCTCTCTTCGAGCATCATCTTCACCCCGGTACCGTTCATCAGTAATTCGATATCTAGATTTTCTTCTCCTAGATCTTTTATCAGGTTTACGATGTTTGAGAAAGCCGCGGTTCCATTCTCCTCTCCGTGCATATGAAATATAACCTCATATTTTGTCAATACGAGTCACCCAAATCATCATGACTCTTTTATTACAAAAATGTATTGCTGAATCGACAGATTTCAGACGTGATTGATATCTGGATTTCTTTTGATTACATGAAAAAAATTTAAATAATCTTCTATAAATTATTACCGAAGGGGTAGAAGATGGTTTGTAAAAAATTACCATCGTTGGTGATCATCAGCATCATGATAACGAGTAGCTTGACAGTATTCGGCTCACAGCTTGGGAGGACCGAGGAAGGGGGAGAAGGTCCATACGATCGATTTTGGAGTGACCCGTGATACGGAATCAGCTATAGAAGATATTTACGACGAGATTGATCATGAGATGGAGATAACACGATGGGACCAATACGGCTTCCCTTTCGAGGGTGAAGAAGCAGATGGAGTGGAATTTCCTTACGGCTATTGGCCAGCACAGTTCAATGTGCAGGAGATCAGACTAGATTCCATAGAATCATCAGATACGATCCCAATTGGAGATGAGCTCGAAGCGAGCGGTATCGGGCACTACGCCCATCTATACCCTGAGCCTGAAAAAATAGCTCTAACCGAAGAGCATATCGAAGATTACAGATTCACTCTCAGAGACGAGTATGAAGGAGAAATACTGGTCGAAGTTCCAGCCAAAGAGATCGACTTCACCGCCCAAGAAGGATTCAGTAGTTTTGAAACCGTGATACCCACTGAAGATGTTGAAGAGGGAGGTGATTACACTCTCCAATTTGAGATATTAGAGAACGGTGAAGAAGAATATATCACCGCGGGTAAGATCATAACCGTGACCGAAGCTTATTTCGAAATTGATATCATAGACTATACCTCAGAAGTCGAAGAAGGAGAGACGTTGACAGTTGAATACGAGGTTAAAAACACCGGTGGAGCCGGAGATACTCAAAACATAAATTTCACCGTCGATGGAGAACTAGTCGACGCTCACACAAATATCTCTCTCAATCCAGATGAAAATAAAACAGGTGAATTCACCTGGGAGAACAGTAAAGAGGGGGAATACAAAATAAAAATCGAAAGCGAAGATGATAAAGGGAATGTGACTGTGACGGTCAAGAAAGTATCGATACCTGAATTTTTTGAAGTGAATATTATAGAATATCCAAGAGAAGTGAAAAAGGATGAGACGCTCACCGTTGAGTACGAAATCTATAATACCGGTGGAACTGAAGATACTCAGGACATAAATTTCACCGTCGATGGAGAACTAGTCGACGCTCACACAAATATAACTCTCAATCCAGGGGAAAATAAAACAGGTGAGTTCACCTGGAAAAGTGATGAAAAGGGAGAATACAAAATAAAAATCGAAAGCGAAGACGATAAAAGTGATGTCACTATAACTGTCAAAGAAGAAGATGAAGGTATTCCAGGATTCACTCTTCACCCTCTAATAATCGCAACTCTTGTATCCTTAGTATGGTACCGACAAAAAATCAAAGATAGAAATACGGGAAAACAACTTTAATCTGTCACCGTTCATAAATAATTCGATACCTAGCTTTGCTTCTACTCGGTTAGGAAAACGACCTCAGAAAAAATAAAATAAATGGCCTCCGTATTTGCACTCATATGAATCGACCTACTACCGACGAGTATTTCATGGCGATGGCACATCTGGTTTCCGAGAGATCGACCTGTCTGCGGAGGAAAGTGGGTGCGGTCATGGTCAAAAATAAGCAGGTCCTGAGTACCGGTTACAACGGAGCTCCAAAAGGATTACCGCACTGTGAGGATCTTGGGGGGTGCATGCGTAGAGGAGATATCCATCCTCCTTACATCGATATCTTCTTGGAGGAGTACAAGGAAAACAAAGATATCGATAAAGAAAAGATGATGGAAGAGATAGATTTTTTTCCAAAAAAGGGAGAGAGTGTTAAATCGGGTAGAAGACATGAGCTCTGCCGGGCAGTACACGCGGAGCAGAACGCTATAATTCAAGCGGCTGTATCAGGGGCAAGCATCAAGGGAAGTAAGCTATACTGCACCACTTATCCCTGTGTGGTATGTGCAAAGATGCTGATAAATGCAGAGATCAAGGAGATAATCTATGACGGCGAATACACTGATTCTCTCTCTGAAAATATGTTGAAACAGAGCGATATAAAGGTGAGACAATTTGAAGGAGACAAAAAAGATATGCAGGAAACGATAGCTAGTTATCTAAAAGAAAAAGAAAAATAAATAAGTTAAGTATTTTTTAAAGACTCATAGCATCGACCGGACAAACATCTACACAGTTGCCGCAGTCTACACAGGTATCTTCATCCACTACTGCCACTTCCTCAACAAGTAGAGCGTCTACAGGACATTCCTCTTCACACTGCGCACAAGCTATACACGTATCTTCGTCAATCTCGACGGCCATCTTATCACAGTTTTTGGCAGTAGCAGCCTGTATAAATATTTTGCTATTCTATCTCAGAGAGATAGCGCATCTACTGGGCAGACCTCTACGCAATCCCCTATATCTTCGCAGACGTCTGCGTCTACTTTAGCTACGTCGTCAACCGTCATCGCGTCTACAGGACACTCCTCCTCACACATACCGCAGGCTATGCAGGTATCTTTGTCTATCTTTACAACCATTTCATTTCACCTGATTGTACAATAAATCATTGTTCTTATAAACTTTTCCTTATACAACAAACTATATTTACACTAAATACGAATCTTTTTTCATGCGTATAATACTGGACGAGAACATCCCATCTAAAATCAAAGATGAGATCAGAGAGATACAGAACTGTAAGGATATCTTGGACGTAGACGATGAATACAAAGGGATCTTGGACTTTGAACTGGTAGACAAGATGGAAGAGAACGACATAATTGTGACTAGAGATAGAGAGCTACATGAGAATCTGATCAACATCGGAAAAAAAAGCGTTTACTACGATATCGAACAGAACAACCTGGTCGAAGTACAGGTCAAAATAGCCCATTATTTGAAAGGCTATGACATAAAAACCGCCAACTCATCTACCGATAAAAATAACCATATCACTGAAGGAGAGAACTCGATTTTAAGAGAAAGATTCGATGAACTAAAAAAAGAGAACGCTGAACTGAAATCTAGAGTGAACGTTTTGGAGGGTAAACTAAAATCAGTTCTGAATACTGCTAGATCTGCATTGGAAGACGAGGACAACTGAATTCAGAATTTAGCTTTGATCTTCGATCCTTTCTATCTTCTCTTCTAATTCCTCCCTCATCTTGTCTCCGCGGTAATCTCCTCCAAAATAATCGATCCTGGAGGCGATGGCTATCTTGTTCGCGAAAGCTCTTGCTATCTTACCTCTTACATCTTCTGGAGCTCTATGAACATAGGGATGTTGAAGAATCAATCCATGTTTAGGAGGATCCGTTCCTTTATCTAGATGCCTAAACAGAGATTTTTCCGCCCCTAAAACTTGGATAGTACTTGCAGGCTGTTTAGCAAGTTCCTTTAAGGAACCCTGTGCAGCTATCAGTTCGCCTCCTAGTTTCGGTCCAGTGAGAGCAATGATATTCGGAGCGATTTCACGCATCTTCTCTTCTATATATCCTTCCAATCCATCTTTCAGAGACTTCTCTTCTCTGATAGAGTCAGCTAATCTTTTGAAATGTTCTATCTCCTGTCCGGTGACTTCCTTGCCGGTCAGATCTTTATTCAGTCCGATTTCGTCTTTGATCCTGTCCCTGTCCCCATACTCAATTATCAGGTCAAGATACTCTTCATCTTTTACTTCATTTTCAAGCTCAGGGAAATAAAGAGAATACCAGTTCTTCAGTCGCTCTATCTTTATATTGATCGTCTCGTTCAGATCCTGGATGGTCTTAACGGCTCTAGCAAGATGTTCACCAAAATCTATAGACTCTCTTATCTTATCCTTTCCTAACACCTGGAGTGATTCATGAAGGAGCTCTTCTTTAAAATCATAATCTTCAGGATCTATTTCGATCTCGATATCCAAGTTAACTTCTCCAAATCTAGAGAGGCGTTCATCGGTCACTATCAATTCAGTATCGACCTTTTCAATCAGTTCTTTTTCTTCTTCTAGTACCTCGCCTTTCTGTCTGAAACCTTTTCTTTCAGCTATAACTTTAGGGTCTTTGGGGAAAAGCTCTTTGTTTACCACCTTTCCTTCTTCTACGAGAAAAGTTCCGAACCAAGTGGTATGTAAGATTAGCTCTTTGACACTCATATTCAAAATAGATAGATTGATCGGGTATAAATGTTGTCAATCATATTCATCCGGAACCAGATAGAGACGTCTCTCTATCTTAACCACCCTTACTTCCTTCTCCCCTTCACCGAACCCTTCTGGCTTCAATAATGTCTTGGTCTCGTAAGTTTCGGGATCCATAACCTGAATCTCCTCCTCATCTTCAGAAACTACCACCGCTTCTTTGACCATCTCATCTCCGCCGTACACGGTCGCATCTGCGATATCTTTCTTGGCCAAAGTCGTACTTCTGTTCTCCTCCAGATCATGGACTCTTACCGGACCGCTCCCTCCTCTAGTTTTTTTGATATAGTATGTCTTATCTTCAAATTTTATGAAATCTCCTTCCTCATACGGCGGAATCCTCACGGAATATGTCATCCTGTAGACGTCCTGTCCGTCCTCCCTGCCGGCGAGCTCCGACGATTCCTTCACATCTCCACCCAACATATCAGCTATATCGTAAGACAGGTTCCTTGTAACTCTCCTGTCGCTCAGATAGAAATCTAAACCGCCGTGAACTTCTTTCTCAAGAGTTATGAATACCTTCTTCTCCTCACCCCTGTCCACTTCGACCCTTCTATGGACCATATTGGCAACATCGATCTTCTGCTCTTCGCTCATCTCATCTTTTGTGGGCCTCACCTGAAGTATCGCTTCGTAGTAATCACCCTCCTTTTTGCTGCAGTTCCTACATTGGGTCTTCTTCAACACTATGTTGGTCGAGACATGCTTTTCTTTTTCTACACCTTCAACTATCAATTGGACAGTCACTTCCGCCTCGATGTTGGTAGGATCGCTCTCGTCTATTTCGACCTGAAAAGAAAAATTTTCAACGATAGATGAGATGGAGAGGGCTTCTTCTATCCTATCAAGTATTACTGTTTCGAAGTCCGGTCTCTCGAGCCATGCATCACCTTTTCTCACACTTCCACATTTAGAACAGATCTCTATCTCGATCGGATCCTCTATATCGACCGAGACCTTCTTATCGATATAACAATCTAGACACATCCCGTCATGGAGTTCAGACACTTCATCCCCACATTCAACACAAAACACAGGATCACCTCATAATCTAACTACTTGTAGGTGTGGGACACCCTCGATATCCATGACATCGTTCTCATCGCCGAAGCCTTTTTCTATCGCTGCTTCAACAGTATTCTTCCCAACGAGATTAGCTATCGTGCAGGTCTCCAATTTCCTTTTTAGCCTTTCAGTACTTATCTTTTTTCCGCCGTAAAAACTTTCCTTGACCTTTAATTGTACCTCCTCATTTTCGAGTGTCCTGCCTAAAATATCCTCGTCACAGGCCGCAAGCAGGACATCACTGCCTTGATCATAAGTCTGATAGCTGATATCCATTTTTCATCATTCCTCATGCCAATTTATATTTCCCTTGAGAGGGGTTGTATATCTCCCCGTTGGTCCTCATCCTGTCAAGTTCCTTTCTGACCTCTTCACGGGAAAACCCTCTCGACTCGGCTTCCTCTAAAAGGTCATCTTCAGGGACGCCTCCGTCGTGAACTTCACTCTTAGCTCTGATGATATCTCTTATCTGGCTCATCAGTGTTCTTTCGCTGTGGGAAACGCTGGATGAGACCATATCTATGTCAAGTTCTCCAGACTCAGTAGAAGCCACTTTCTGAAGGAAATGATTGGTAACGTCTATCGCCCTTTCGGCGTCCTCTTCAGTGACCTGTTCTCTGAGGTGGGCTCTCGCGCTCGCCTCTGCCAGTCTCACTAGAGATTCTAACTGTCTAGCTGTAACGGGAATAGAATCTTCGCTACCGGTCTCCCTTAGATTCAAATAGAAATCTTCAAGTTTTTCTATCGCGTTATCCGTCATAACCGGGCTTTTGGTCTTAGCGTGGGCTATGTACTTTCTCAGGAACTCTTTGTCGAATTCTGGAATAAACTCTTTCTCTATCTCCGCTCCTTTCTTCTCTATCCTCTCGCCTTCTTCGTGAAGACTCAATATATGGTCGGCTATCCTTGAATCCTTTTCTTTATCCGGTTGATCTATCAGTGCGAAGATCAGATCGAACCTAGAAATGAGCGGAGGAGGAAGATCTATCTGTTGAGATATGTTCTCATGTACTTCAAACCTCCCGTATTCGGGGTTCGCAGCTCCTAGGACGGCGCATCTTGAATTCAAAGTGGCGTTTATCCCAGCTTTAGCGACTGAGATACTCTGCTGTTCCATCGCCTCGTGCATCGCGCTCCTGTCCTCGGAACGCATCTTGTCCAGCTCGTCCACGCAGGCTATCCCGCCGTCCGCGAGTACAAGAGTTCCAGCTTCCAATACCCACTGGCTCTCACCCATAACATCTTCTCTAACCGCCGCCGCGGTCAGTCCCGCGCCTGTCGAACCCTTTCCAGAAGCGTACATTCCTCTAGGAGAGAGTTCTGAGATGTATCTGAGAAGTTGAGATTTTGCGGTCCCGGGGTCACCTACCAGGAGGATATGTATATCCCCTCTAGTGACCGTTCCGTCCGGCATCTCTTTCCTAACTCCGCCGAAAAGCTGAAGAGCGAGGCCGATCTTCTCCTTTCGCAAACCATGGATGCTGGGAGCTATAGAATTTACTATCCTAGAGAATATCCGGGGATCTTCGGATTCTGCTTCTATCTTTTTCCTATCTTCTTCTGAAAGTTCCAGATCCTCGAACTCGTACTCTTTAACCTCGATACCGTTGACGTCCATATAGATATCGAAGACTCTACTCTGTGAAGTTTTACCTTTCTTTTTAGGTCTGCCCTCCAATACGCCGTTCAATGTGATCCTGTCGCCCGGAGATACCTCCCCTACCAGATCATGTTTCACCCATCCTTTCAATCGCTGAGGTTGTTCCCCGCCTCTCAGTTCCTCTGGACTTTCCTGTATCTCTATATTTTGAAAGTCTTTGAACTCCGACTTATCTTTGAGCAGAGCGAAATTGGTTTTGTTTGAAGATTTTCCACAGCCGGCGCACTCTATCGGTTCATCAATATTTCCGCCGTCCTGTTCTATCTTGAAGTCGGTGCCGCAACTCATGCATCTGAACGCAGCCTCAGAGATCCTAGGGCGTACCTCAGTGGTTTTTCTAACGAGTCCATCGATTGCGAGATAACTAGAGAGATCGTCAGACCGAAGAGCTCTGATCATCCTCTTTCTAGATTCAGAAAGATCCGTAAGCCTCAGATGTATGTGAACGTCCTCATAAGGGCTCCCCAGAACCTCTTTGATCGCCTCCTCACCCTGCTCCAATGCGATCTTTGGATTTTTCACCACGTATCTAGGAAAATCTAGGTCTTCGAAAAATAGTGTGATATCATTGTAAGTTACGAAAAGAGACTTTTCATCGGGATAATTATCCGCGACTTTGATCAGTTCAGAGTGAAATTCTTCGTCCTCGAACAGGTCAACAAATTTCTCTTTTATCTCGTCATCTGTGTATTCCGCCATCTATATCTCCGGATTTTGACGATTAATCTCGGCGCTTATTAAATTTATCTCTCTCACCGGACCCGGGGTTTCTCAAATATACATTTTATCTACGTACTCGGATGTAAACGCTTTTAACATGCCGCTGTACGTTGGAAGAAAAGAGAGAGTATCTCCTATTTTTATATCTCTCTCCATATCCTCTACATCCAAAATCATGTGGTCGCTACTCGCTCCGAGTATCTCGACCCCGTCATCTTTTGGTGTCAAATTCGAAGTATCCGTATCCTGTTTCCCTATAGCGGCTATAGCCCTTCTTCTGATACCTCTGTCCTTGAATTCAGGTTTCTTTCCGAAGGCATCCTGGCCGATCTCACCTTCCGGCACTGAAGGTTTTTCCTTCACCTCGATGATCTCTGCCTCGATCTCGAATACGTTCCGGTGGAGGTACGGTATATCTCTATCTTGAGAGATCGAAGTGCCGAGCAATATCCCTTCTCCGATTCTCAGCTGATTTATCCTCTGGGGGAGTTTATCTTCTTCCATCAATTTTAGAGTTATCGTGCTTCCACCAGAGAGTGTTGTCAAAGAGAAGTTCAGTTCCTTGTTGGCCTTTTCAGCCAATTTTACTAGTATCTCTGTGTTTTCGAATGTGGGTTGGACCCCGCCATAACACCCGACATTAGTACCGATCCCTATGACCTCTAAATTTTCCAAGTCCTTGACTTTTCTAAGAAGAGGGATAAAGTCCTGAGGCATTATGCCTTCTCTCCTGTCCCCTACATCCACCATGATTATCGCTCTGTGAACCTTATCTTGTTTTACCGCCTCCTTAGATAATTTCTTCATCACCTCGAACTCGGAATTTAAACTTATATCGGCATATCTCACCACATCGCTTATATTGGAACACATCGGGGTTCTTAGAAGCATCAGATCTACGTCTAAACTATCACTCAGTTTCTTCAAATTATCTACCCTGGAATCTCCGATTATCTCTGCTCCACCCTCGATCATTTGCTCCGCTATCTTTACATTTCCACAGACCCCTTTCGTCACACCGACTATTTCTCCTTCAAACCTCTCCGTTATTATTTCCGTATTCTTTTTAATTAGATCCGATTTAATTTTTATCCTCAGTAATTTATTTTCAGAATTGATATTATCTCTCCCCTACTTTTATAAATTTTTAATTACACAACTTCTTTCGTAGCTTGGTCTAATATCTCCACAGCGACATCTATCTCTTCTTCAGTTATATTTACAGGTGGCGCGAACCTTATACCCGATTCTCCACAACCTAACAGCAGGAGTCCTTTTTTAAGAGCTTCTCTAGTTATATTGTCCCTTATATGTTTAGCCGGTTCCTTTGAATCTTCTTTCACGTATTCTATCCCTTGTGCTAGACCTATACCTCTCACATCACCGATCACATCATATCTTCCCTGTGATTCTGATAGGCGCTTGTTCAAATATTTGCCCATCTCCTCTGCATTCTTTAAATTGTCTTTGACTATGTCGATAACCTCTAAACCTGCAGCACATGCAATGGGATTTCCGGCGAAGGTACTACCATGTCTACCCAATTCTTCGTAGTCCATCTCTTCATTGAATATCACAGCGCCTATGGGGACTCCACCTCCAACGGCTTTAGCCGCCTGGATAGTATCAGGTTCCACGTCAAAATTCTCTATGGCCCAGAACTTTCCCGTTCTCCCCACTCCCATCTGGATCTCATCGTCCGCGATCATTATATTGTACTCGTCGGCTAATTTTCTAAGTTTTTTAAAGAAGCGGTCTGGAGGTACTACATAGCCCCCTTCGCCCTGGATAGGTTCTATGAAAATCCCGGCTATGTCTTGGGGCGGACAATGAGGAAATACCATCTCCTCCAAATACTCGAGAACCCTGTTCGTCAGCTCCTCTGGCTCTTCATATCCATCGATCCCCCATATATTCCTATAAGGATTGGGGAAAGGGACATGTTCTGTTTCAGGCAAAACAGGATGAAAACCCATCTGTTGTTCCGGTTTACTAGCTGTCAAGGCCAATACACTTTGAGTTCTTCCATGGAAAGCGTGAGAAAATGAGATAAATCGATGGTTATCGGTATGATTCTTTATGAGTTTCATAGCCGCTTCGTTACTTTCAGATCCGCTGTTGCTCCAACCGACCTTCTTTTTGCCCCCTTTTGTAACATTCTTCAACTTTTCAGCAAACTCATTGGCTACTTCATAGTAATAATCAGAATGGGCGAAATGAGTGAATTTTTCAGCCTGCTCTTTGATAGCCTTCACCACTCTAGGGTGAGAGTAACCGACGTTCTGTACCATCACACCGCTGCTGAAATCAAAAAATGTGTTTCCATCAACGTCCTCTATAGCTACTCCTCTACCTCTTTTGATAACTACGGGTATATCTTGGGTAGTGGTCAAAATATTTCTATCGTTATCATTTATAATACCTTTTGCTTTGGGGCCTGGTAATTCTTCTGTTTTGACTTCAGGCCTATCGATTTTTTTCATTTCAACCTTAAAGAGATGTTCTGCAAGAATAAAAAGGTTTTCGGGCGATCATCAGCATGTTTCAATATGTATAATAGACTCGAATAATTTTGAACACATCATTTTAGTATGGATATAAGAGTGAGCTAAAATAAACAGGTAGAGCAAATCCATCAAGGGATATAATTTAATAAATGAAAGTTGGTAGGATATAATATAAGATCTTAAATTCGAGGCAAAAAGATGGATGTGGAAAGTATAAGAGAGGATTTTCCTGTAGTTGATGAATACATATACTTTGACAGTGCCTGTTTAAGCCTTAAACCCCAGTCGGTTATAGATGCAGTTCAAAGGTACTATTCTGAATTCCCCGTTTGTGAGGGAAAGAGGAGCGCCCATACACTCTCAACCAGATTGACAAGAGAGATTAAAAAGGGTAGGGAAAGCGTTAGAGACCTCTTGAACGCTTCGGAAAGCGATGAGATCGCTTTCACTAAAAACACTACGGAAGCGATCAATACAGTAGCAAGAGGACTTGACTTTGAAAAGGGTGATAAAGTCCTCACCACCGATAAAGAACACAACAGTAATCTAGTGCCCTGGATCAAGATGAAGGAGAGAAGAGGGATAGAATACGAGCAGGTCTCCACAGATGATGACAGTGGATTGAACATCGAGGATCTGAAGGAAAAGATAGACGATGATGTTAAAATCGTTTCCATGGTACATACCTCCAATCTTGACGGGACCACAACTCCAGCTTCTAAAGTCGCAGATATCGCCCACGAGCACGAGGCTTTGTTCATGTTGGACGGCGCTCAAAGCGTTCCTCACAGACCGGTAGATGTTGAAGATATTGGAGTCGACTTTCTCGCTTTTTCGGTTCACAAGATGTTAGGGCCCACAGGAGTAGGTGTGCTCTATGGAAGGGAAGAACTACTCCAAGATCTAGAGCCGCTGGCTTATGGTGGAGGAGGGGTTAAATCCACGTGCTACGACAAAGCTACTCTGCAGGATTCACCCGCCAAATTTGAGACAGGACTACAGAATTTTGCAAGTCTAGCGGCGGTCAAACCCGCGGTCGATTATGTTCAAGAGGTTGGTCTGGAAAATATAGAAAAACACGAACTTAAGCTGAACAGGATCGCGACCGAAGAACTGAAAGACATGGTTAACATAATCGGACCGGAGGATCCAGAAAAAAGATCAGGCATATTCAACTTCCAGATGGATCAGCTGGGCTGTCACGAGATAACGCTTTTGATGGATGAAGAGAACATACTTTTGAGAGGAGGGCAGCAGTGCGTGCATTCATGGTACAGCTTCCATGGCCTGGAAGGAGGTAATAGAGCATCTTTTTATCTTTACAATACTGAAGAAGAAGTTATGAAGTTCGTCGATGTGATCAGATCTCTTCTCGGCTAATGGCTTTTAAAGTCCTTCATTAAAGACGTGAACACATCGAAAAGCTCATCTACTGTCTCTTCATCCGTAGTTTTGAAGAGGAGTTTTCCCGAAGGGTATATACCTACTTCCACGTCAAAATCGGGATGCTGAACTAACAGGATAACTTCTGAAGAAAATCCGATCTCGAAGTTCTTACCGGCGAGATGATCTTCCAACTCTTCAAGATCGATCTTCGTCTCTTCAGTGGGTTCCGCCCGATAGGCGCCGGAGTCCGAACAGGGTTCTACGACGTCGTACATCGTTAATGTGTTATGATGCCGTGTTATTTTTGGTTTTTGTAAGAAAGAATAAGGTAGGGTGAAGCTGGTCCTTTCACGGAATTAATTCCATATAGCAGTCTGGTCAGAACATCAATGAATAGAGGTATGAGAAGAGAGAAATAAAGGGTTTGAGTCTCACTCGTACTTCTCGTACCAGCCCGTCGTCTCTATTATGATATCTCTCTCCTCGAAAGCGTCACCTAGAACTCGGTCCGGTGCCTCGAAGGTTACTGTGCACTCTTCACCTTCATCAACTATTGTCTCCCTGCACATGGATCTCCACAGTAGAATTCACCGTCTCCGAAATATTACCGTCAGCCACTGCTTGGAGCTCGAGGGTGAAATCCTCACCAACGTTCTGCCCTCGAATCTCCCATTGGATTTCCGTTTCAGCTTCGAACTCGTTAGAACCTATATCGAAGGCGATATAACGTTCACCCTCTATATTCGTGAACGTTCGTACATCTCCTCCCTCTATATTCGTGTCACCTTCTAAAAAATGTATTAAATTTGGGATCTCTTCTGTTTCTCCAATTTCAGAAACCTTTATTTTCATTTTTTCTAATCCTAATCTTTCTTCAAAATCCCCCTCTACCTGTAAATCCAATTTTAATTGCTGATAATTGATAGTAAGATCAGGATGACTATGGTTTGAAATGAACGTCAATGTTACTTTAAACTCTAACGATTTTTCATTATTTATATGTGTTAAGGCTGTAGCTTTGTTATATTTTTCTATAGGTCCTTCTTCGCCTTCCAAATATTCGGTCGTAATTTCTTCATATCCTTCCTCCACTTCGATCTGCACTGGTTTCTTTTCCTGCTGCCATCCGGCGACGAGCATGGTCACCGCTAGCATCACTACGATCGGAATCACCATCAACCTCACTTTAGTTTCCTCGGTCATCCTCTTACCCTCACTATATAATAATACTACACTATTATTTTTTTTTC
>JBKHFH010000007.1:0-41029 GCA_046540335.1 Thermoplasmata archaeon
TGCAGCCATATCTCTTCGCCCGTAGGATTGTTCAAGAAGCGCGTGCCTACTCTCCACTTCGCTCCTTCACCCATCTCGTGACCGTCCATATGATCTATTTCTACAAATATATCTTTTCGGGTCGGTACAGCTCTGCCGTCAACAGACCAGGAATCCGGATCGTTTGACATCTCGTACTCCTCCGCATCCGTCAGACCGTCGCCGTCAGAATCTGTATTAGAATCTGTCGGGTCCGGGTCGGCGAAGTACTCGAGGGTTGATTTGAATTTGAGTTTGTATTTTAAATTATCGCTTGGTTCAAATACTCTTGAATAAGTATCGGATGATATATCCCATTCTAAATTCCAATCCCTAAAACCTTCACTCCCTCCTCCTAAAACATGATGTAGACTCAGCTCTGTGAAAAAGTCGTCGTTATTTTCAGTGACCACTCTTTTATCAATCGTTGTGTCTATTTCGTAGACCGTTTCAGGCGTTTTCCAAGAATAATTACAGGGTATCTCCCATATCCCGTCATATCCAGGATATCTTCTACCATCATCGACTGTTAAGTAAAACTCATCAGCCCTAGTATCGGGTGTTTCTACTCTCCTGATCTCCGTAAGTTCTAGTTTCGCCATTCTATTGAATCCGCTGTCGATCCATCCATCATCATCTTGATCGGAGTTATGATAAGGATTCAAACAAGTAGTTATTTCGATCTGAGGATCTCCTTGGACCTTGAAGCCGACTCCACGCTTATCTTTTACATCTATCTCCAATTCCCAATCCTCATAATCCTCTGGATTGAAGAAAGAATCATCTACTGCACTCATCGAGATCGAGACCCCTTTATAATCGTTATCTACTGAGATATATTTTGAATTAAATTCGTTCGATCCTTTTCCTTTCAGTGTCGCGTATAAATCGAGAGAGTCTACATGATCCTCGCACTTGAATTTTATTCCCCTGACTATCGCATACTTCACGTAACCTTCGTAATCTAGAGAGTTGAAAGAATAGATCACTTTAGAAGCAGGGCCTATCTCGCTGGTCTGGAACATCATCGGATCTATATCACTAGAATCGGTATAAGCAGTGACAACATCGCTGTATTGACCGTCTTTTTTGATTTTGTATTCGTACCATGTATCCTGCTTGACCGAATAGTCTGAATAGATGGTATTATTATAGTCTATTTCATCGATTTTATCATAACTAGACTGACTCTCAGATTTTCGATAAATACTTATCGAGCCTATAGTATTGAATTGATTCCAGGTCAATTTTACATGTGTTTGATCTACACTCATCACCTCGAGTCCAAAGGAGATGTCGTCACTATCTCCGCCTCCTTCATTCCCATCATCTTCGGAAGCGGTAGTCAAAGTTACCTTATCGCATCTATTGCTCTCTCCTTCATAATTTACAGCTTTGACTTGATAATCATATCCAGTATCGGGCTGTAATCCGTAATCCCTGTAACTTTTATCTGTTATGCCTTCTTTTATCTTGTTGTCATCTCTAAAAACTGTATAATTCACTGCCCTATCTACCGCATCCCATCCCAACTTGATGTGATCAGTCTCGGAATGGACCTTATGTAAGTTCTGAGGAACATCGGGTTGCTCCGGATTCTGCATGTCTACGGAGGTTTCCTGATAATTGACCATCACACCCACGCTATCAGCTATCAAATCGCAATAAACTAAAAGTACTAGTTCTCAATTTATCGGTCAATACAGGTGTCGGTCCTGAAATGCATCTTCACTTCAGACCTCCATGGAAATGAGAGAAAGTACAGAAAGCTGTTCGAAGTCGTCAAAGACGAAGCTCCCGACGGACTATTCATCGGCGGCGACCTGTTACCTTCCTCGCTGAAAGCGGACAGCGATGGAGATGATTTCCTAAAGAATTTTCTTTCCGAGCAGATCGAAAAGGTGAAAAAATCCCTGAAGGATCTAGAGATATTTGTGATAATGGGTAACGATGATCCAAGAGTATACGAAAAAGCTCTGAAAGAGATGGATGAAACAGGCCAGATCAACTACATGAATCAAACAACCAAAAGATTTGGAGACCTATATGTCGCGGGATACAACTTAGTTCCTCCCACACCTTTTCACCTCAAAGACTGGGAGAGATACGACGTCTCACGTTATGTAGACGTTGGTGCGATTTCGCCCGAAAGAGGTACGAGGACCGTTGAAGTATCTAACTATGAGAAGAAGTATACCACGATAAAAGACGACCTCGAAGATCTAGTGAGCAAGTCTCCTCCAAAAAAGACAATATACCTGTTTCATTCGCCGCCCTATGACACCTCGCTTGACAGAGCGCCTCTTGACGATAAGACGATAGATCACGCTCCAGTGGATATTCACGTGGGAAGTGTCGCGATAAAGAAATTCATCAAAAAAGAGCAGCCTCTTCTAACTCTCCACGGTCATGTTCATGAAACAGTAGACATCACCGGCGGATGGAAAGAAAAGATCGGTAAGACTTTTTCTTTCACTGGAGTTCATAACGGATCGGAATTGCCTATAATCAGGTTCGATCCTGAGGATCTAGAAAAATCGACCAGATCTTTGATTGAGGTATGAATCGTTCAGTTCGCCTCTTCCCCTATTGGTATTTTCCTAGCGGATTTATATCTTGAAGTTATATGAGATGCCCAAGATGTCTCGTTCTCCAAGTCCTCGTCAGTGATATAATGAACATCTAGTATACTATCCAGTCTCTTACTAATCCTCTGTTCGTTCTCCTGGATCAACCTCTGATCCCATCTCCCGAACCAGTTATCGAGCTTGTCCTTCTGCTCTTCACCACCGTGGAAATGGACTATGAGATCTATATCGCTTTCTGGACCTGCAGTCGCTTCCTTGGTACTTCCAACCACGTAGAGTGCTTCCACATCATATATTTCAGGGTCCATCTCTCTTGCCATCTGTTCGACTTTTTTCATCCTCCATTCCCAGTGATCTGAAGGTTCTAAATAAGCTAGAGCTTGGTTTGCCTCACCGTCCATGGTCACCGTTAGAGTACCGCCTTTGCTTATATCGCTCACGTCGATCACTCTAATAACGTCTTCAAAATCTTCAGATCTAGGTAAAAATCCCTTCAATCTGTTTTCGGACCTGAAGAGCATCTCCTCTCTCCAGATATTCTCATCCTCTTCTGGATAAAGAGGCAGATATTTTATGTCCGCTTCGACCAGATCCTGGAAGAAATGCGTCCCGAAGGATAGTTCCGGTTCGTAACCGCCTCTTTCCTTGGCAACTTCTACCAGTAAAGAAGTGTTGTTTATCTCCCTGTATTTCACAGGTACACCAAGCTTTATATCTCCCCTGCTGCCCCATCTTCCAGGGCCCATGAGTATGAATTTTCTCCCCGGCAATTTTTTGTTGAGCTGCCCCACTATGCGTGCGACTTCCTGCATCTTTTCCCTACTCTCCAGTTTTGAGTACTCCTCAGGCACCACATATACGATATATTCCAAGTTTTCCAGGTTGCCCGTAGTTACGTATTTATTCGCAGAGAACAATTTCTTATTTTCCTTTATATCCCTGGGGATCTTGACTCTTTCCCTATCCAAAGCCTGACTCTGGGGTCTGCACTGAACTATGTAAAGTTTCTCTCCATCAGAAGCGAATTCGACATCCACGGGATAGCCTATCTTCTCTTCAAGGGTTCTCAATATCTGGTTCATCTTGGGAAGAAAATCGGTTTTATCGAAAAGTTTGGAGAAGGTTACAACCATGTCTTCTTTTTCTGGGCTGAGTATCAATCCTGAAGGCGTCTTAAGATTGCCGTCGTCATAAAGCGAAACCATCTTCTCTAGGTCGGGAAATTCATTCGCGTAGTCTTTAAGGAACTTCTCGACTTTGACGGTCTCCATCTGCTCGGTCTCTAGGTTGATAACATCCATATTTTTTGGAGAGTATCTGACTCTCTCTTCGACGGTCGAATTGACACGTAGATTAGGTCTGTTGGGCGAGGCCAATATGGGATAGTCATCACCTATCCTATCGACAGCTCTCGTAGCTAGACCGGGAACGATCCTGATCACACCATCATCTCTCCCGATTCTAGGGGACCATCTGAACTCGTTCTTGCTGAAAGCGACGCCGCCGTAAGTTGGAAGGTAATATTTCCCTACTTCTGTTCCAACCACTTCCTGGATCAACACACCCATCTCCTCGCTGAAGTCTAAAAGACCGCGCTCCTTTCGATACTCTATTGGGTCTGCACTGAAAGTTGACGCGTAAACCTCAGCGATCGCGTTCATGAGGTCTTCCAATCTCTCCTCTTCTGAACCTTTGTTAGGTAAGAAAAGACTTTTGTATTTGCCGGAAAAGGCCGCTCCAAAGTTGTCCTCGAGCAGGCTAGAGGAGCGGACTATTATCGGTTTTCCCTCCAGGTCCCTAAGTATCTTTTTGAGGCCTTCGACTATCTCCGATGGGAACATCGCATTTTTCATCAACTGTTCCAGGAATGGTTCTTCATGTCTGATCTCATCCGGGTCTAAATATTTTACATGTATCAATTCATCAAGATCATTATAGTGGATCAGGTCCATCAATGTATCAGAGGTCAAGTACCAGCTCCTAGGAAAGCCAATGTCTTTTGTGAACTCCTCGCTGAATTCATCCTGGATTATCTTATGGGCGAGGTATGCTCCAGAAGCCTTCCCACCGAGTTTTCCAGCTCCACGTGCGGGACCCACTATCCTCTGGACCAAAGGTTCATAATCCTCAACTTGAATGTATTTTTTAGCTACGTTAACAAAATCAAGTCTGTCTGTGAAAAATCGCTGGATGAGTTCAGTCCGTATGCTCATCTTGTCCTCTTCAGCGAGTGCTTTCTCAGATTCCGGTTTTCTGAAGAATCTATTCAACTCCTCCTTGATCTCGACTAGGGGAATACCCCTTCGCTGTGAAGCTATGAGCAGTGGACGAGCTTTATCTTCTTTCAGCCATTTGTGAAAGAGTTCTGAAATTTTTTCGGGTTCTAGATCCTCCTTCGCGATACGGAAAACTTGATTTTGGACTTCTCTTAAAGAATCTAGATCCTGTTTGGGATTCGGCATATTTATTCCGCACCATTTTGGAGCGTCCTCGCTTCCATCCGCAGGACAGACATCATCTAAAAGAGCTCTTACCCTCTCGTTCTCATGTCTGTAAAGATAATATACCATCTTTCTTGTTATACGGAGCAAAGTTCTTGGATCGGTCTGCATGAGGAGGTCGATGATGACTTCCCAATCGTTTTTCCTTTCAGACGGAGTTTCTTGAACCGTTTCTTTCTCTGATGTCAAAGACCCGTTTTTCTCTTGAACGAAACTAGCTAGAAGATCCGCGAGGGTATCTATCAAACGTCTCTCTTCTTTCAAAAAGGGCCCTTCATCTTTTTCAGGCCTTTCCTCATGATATGCAACATCTATTTCACCGATCTTTTCATCCTTCACTGTGATTTCACTGGACTGCATCCATTCTGTTTCTTCAAAATCTTCAGTTGTATATTCTTCTCCGCGAACTTCTATCCTTGCAGACGTGATATCAGGATACTGCCAAGAAGGAGGGATGATCTCTGCTATCTTCTGTAAAGCTTCGTTTAATGATAGAGATGCATCGTTTACGATCTCAGAGATCTTATAAAAACAATTCAGCTCCTTGATACGCTCTTCTAATTCATCGATCTCCTCGATCTCAGAGGATACGAGCTCATCCGTTTTCGATCCTTTCGAAAAAGACTCCTTTACTTTTTCATCATCCATTCTTCATTACCCCTACCGAAATCTGTATCTATGATGGTGCTTCACTATTAATATTATTCGTGTCAGGTCCCATTTGAATCTTTTTCTTTATGACGCCTCTCCCGCTTTTACCGTCTACCTGAATCTCTAACGGTTCTTCAAGTCTAACGTGTTTCACATATTTCAATTCCTTTTCCACTTCCCTTTCCTCCAGCCACTCCCAATCGATATTGCTATCGTCGTCAACCACCATATAACAGGTCTCAGAAGACAGCATATCATGGAAGAAATGAGATCCTTGTGACGGTTCTATAGTTCTACCCTTTGCTGGTATCTCAACGATGACTTTCGATCCTGTAATATCTCCCCATTTGACAGGTATGCCCGTCCAAGGATCTGTCGTACCCCATCTTCCCGGACCTATCAGAAGGTAATAATCGTTGTTTTCTCGAAGTCCGGCATTGATATTTCTGATCTCTTCTGCAGCTTTTTCGCTGTAGCTCATCTCAAAGTCCTCAGGCTTCACGTAAACGACGTCTTCGATCTCTGTGAGCATACCATGACCCAACACTTTTTCACTCTGGCAAACTAGCCCCTCTTCGTCATATCCTTCAATGTTTACCTCTTCAAAGATCCGTTTAGACCTCATATTACGTATCTGGAGGACTACGAGCTCAGCTGATCGTTCTTCCTCTTCATCGAACTCCACAGCAAATTCGATCTCTACTGGATAGCCCAGGGCGATCTCAGAGACATCTAAAAGCACTTTTATCGCTTTAGCTAATGGTATAGATCCATAATTTATCACCGGTGCGAAATCTAAAACCCTTGATCCCTCACGATGTATCCCGGGATAAAGTCGGTCGTTCTGAGGTGAATAAGTCGAAGCGACTTTATCAAGAACACCATGTTCCTCCGCCTTATTTATACCCAGTTTTACCAAGGATGTCTCTTCATCTTTTCCTACAACCCTATATACAGATTCGAGATTCAGCGCATAAAATTCATTCTGCGAGTGAGGTACAAAATCTTTAGGAGTTCCGAACATAGGGGATCTAGGGCATTCTGGACAGAAAAAATAGGAAGATCCTCCCTCTACGATCTCTTTCCCTAATCCAAGAGCGAGATAAACTATCCCATCCTCCGGTTTACAGTCCTGTGTAGGGTAGTGATTATATGATTTTGCAACACCAGAAATAGTGGGATAGAAATATTTGCCGTGTTTTTTACCAACAACTTCCTGGATTATCACCGACATCTTCTCATCGCTGATGTTTTTAGGTGTAGACCTCAGATAGTTCCTAGCCTCTTCAAAAAATGTAGAGGCGTATACGTGTTTTATCGCGTCGTTTACTTCTTTAAATCTCAAACTAGTCTCCCATGATTCATTTGGTAAGAACATTGAGGAATAAACGCCTGCGAAAGGACGGGTGAGCGAATCTTCCAGCAAACCGGATGACCGAACTATCAGCGGAGTGCGGGTTTCCCTTATAAATGATCGAAGATCTCCAATCACCGTAGCGGGAAGACTTCCATCTATAAATTTCGATGAAATCCTCTCATCGGATAGATCAAAAAGTCTAGGCTCAACTATATCATTCTCTTCTAAGAATTTGTCAAAGATATCGGAAGTCAAAACGATAGTCCTAGGAACGGTTATCTCTAATTCTTCAAAAAGATCTTCAGGTAGATATCTAGAAAATAGTTTAGATATAAAGGCTAGACCTCTCGCTTTTCCTCCTAGGGCTCCATCCCCTATACGGTTTATCTGGTTAACCTGGTCGCTCCTACCCCTTCTAAAATCAGTGATCGCACTTTTATAACCTGAATATCTATGTCCTTCTAAAATATCTAGTAACTTTTCTTTCCGAGAGCCGGGTGAGATCTTCCTATCTTTGATCTCCTCGATTCTCTCAGCCAACTCGAATTCGGTGAGATTTCTTAGCCACGCGATTAATTCTGACTCATAGATCAGTTCTTTTATCTGTTTCTCCCCTAGACCCTCTACGATCTCTTCGAGTTCATCGACTGCCTTTATCTCTACATTCTCAAAACTGTCCTCCGCTTTGAGCTTCAAACTGACTGGTATAAATCTACGATCGATAAAATTCAAGATCTTTTTATTTAGTGCGGGATCGGTTTTATTTACCATTTCCATACCTTCAGGAATTTCCTCCGTCTCAAGCGATGCCGAAGATTGAAGGAGTACAGGAAGATCGGGATGATCACGTTTTATCTCTTCAGCGAATTTGAGACCCGCGTTTTCCTCTATCTTCTCTTCCTTTTCTAGCCTGTTGTCTGTTATGACACACAAAAGATCATCTTCGAGCCGTGAGTAAACCTCCCTTCCCTCCTCGACGTCCTCTGCTCGAACTACAAAGGGCCTCCTGAGGTATCGCTGCATCTTTTCTTCTCTATTCAGCCCCTCATAGAGAATCTTATCAAGATAAGACCAGAGGCTGTCATAGATATGAGTAAGATAGGTAGAGTAATACTGCTTAGAATCTTCTATGAGAAGGATCGGTTGTTTTTTATCAGCGAAACCACCCCTATTAAATCGTATCCTGTCTTCTATATATTGAATTATCGTGAGGATTATCTTGCCATCGCCGTTCCAAGTGAAGATATCCTCAAAAAGTTCATATTCAGCGGTATCGCTATCGAAATCATCATCGGTGATCCATACGACCGGTAGATCTTCAAAGTTTTCTTTCACCCAATACGAAAAATTTTTAAGCTCTTGATCTAGAGGCTTGCCGAAAATTATCAAAAGGTCGATCTCAAGCTCATCGAGGGCCTCTCTGCAGGTCTCTTCCGTTTCCCCGTGCTTTAAACTCGGCGTTCGTCGAATGTCTCCATAAGAAAATTTTTCCTCGAGCAAAGAATCGAGGCGGCCTTCTTCCTGGACCATAAAATAATCAAAAGAATCACAAAAAAGGAGGACATCATCGATAAATGATGCCTCCAATCCTTCAGAAGTGGTTTTAGATGATGCTAAATCGAAGGTTTTTCCGGTAGCATCCTCGATCGCTCTTTCGATCCTTTCGATCTTATTGTCCATCTTTTCATTATCTATCTTTTATTCATACCCAGCCTCTGGCTTCACAAGCTTCAGCGACTTTCTGGATAGCTATCATGTAAGCCGCATCTCTCATCCTGACGTCTCTCTTCTGAGCGAGGTCCCATACATCGTAGAACGCGTCCGTCATACCGTTATCCAGCTTTCCTAACACTTCATCCTTGGACCAATAGTAATTTTGATTGCTCTGTACCTGTTCGAAATAACTGCACATCACACCGCCGGCGTTAGCCAAGAAGTCAGGTACAACGATGATATCTCTATCCTCGAGTTCTTCATCGGCTTCAGGAGTGATCGGTCCGTTAGCTCCCGAAATTATTATGTCTACAGCGTTCGGTATATCGTTCACATTGTCTTTAGATATAGAGTTCTCTAGAGCAGCGGGGATCAAAACATCGACTTCATGTGTCAGCCATTCATCGCCCGCCAACTGCTGGTAACCCTTTTCTTTTGCCTTCTCTTTATCTATCGATCCGAAGCGATCCGTGATCCCTCTCAGTTCTTCAAGATCTATACCATCTTCTTTGTAATAGCTGTACGGTCTTTCGTCTTCCTGATCCCAGCAGGAAACCGAAACTACAGTTCCGCCGTACTCGATGAAAAGTTTAGCAGCGTACTGTGCAACGTTGCCGAAACCCTGTATAGATGCTGTGGTTTTCTCGATATCACGATCCAGTTCTTTGAGAAGCTCTCTCAACTGATAGACCAATCCATAACCGGTTGCTTCAGTTCGACCCTTGGAACCACCCATATCTTGAGGTTTGCCTGTTATGACACCAGGATATTTTCCGCCCTCTATATTTTCATATTCGTCCATCATCCAAAGCATGTGCTGAGGGGTGGTCATCACGTCGGGAGCTGGAACGTCTTGAAGAGGTCCGATGTTCTTGTTTATCTTTTTGATATATTCTCTACATAATCTTTCCTGTTCTCTGTCGGAAAGATCATGAGGATCACATATCACTCCTCCCTTACCGCCTCCTAGAGGTAAGTCAGCAACAGCGGTCTTCCATGTCATCCACATAGCTAGAGCTCTCACGGTGTCGCCGGTTTCTTCAGGATGGAACCTTATTCCGCCCTTGCACGGGCCTAAAGCATCATTATGCTGCACCCTAAATCCTTTGAAAACTTTAGTGGAGCCGTCGTCCATCTTCACTGGTATATTGAAACGATATTCTCTTAACGGTTCCCTCAAGAGGTCTCTCAACGCCTCATCGAGATCTAATTTTTCCGCTATCCTATCGAACTGCTGCTGGGCCATCTTAAACGGATTATATCCTTCCTCTGCCATTTTTCTTCACCTTACAGTATTTCTTGGAAATAATGGGTACTATAAAAAACCTTTTTACAAAAAATGATAGGAGTCGTGTATAACTTGGCTTGTTTTAGCAATAAAAGGAGGACATATTCACAAATTTTTAAAAGGTAAAGATCGCTTTTATAAGGATTATGTGAAATGAAGGGTCTCTGAGGATTTTCAATATTATCTTTTAAGTTTCCAAAGCTTGTTTTCTATTAAGCCCAGCGAGACCTTCTGAGGTTCGATAAGGTGGACCATCTGAGAAGATAAGATGGTCTTAGATATCGCCCCGATTTTGCCAGGATGTTCGGCATTTAGTTTTTCTCCCCACTCGAAAAACCCTTCGATACTTTCGAAGGCCGAAAAACCCAGAAAATTATACCTTTCCGTACTGGTCTCTATAGCCATAGGGACGTTTTCATCATTCTTGAGGTAATCCTTTATCTCATCCAAATCCGATGTAGCTTCGATGAGGGTTATGATGAGATTGTATCCGGGGGGAACGAAGAGGTTCGGAAAAAAGCACTTCGGCCTTTCGATGATCCCTTTATCTAGTAGATCGTCGATCCGCCTTTTCACGGTTTTCCTGTTCACGCCTATCTCTCTCCCGATGTAAGAATAATTCGTCCTTATGCTCTCACCTTTCATGACCTTCTCCAAGATACGAAATGAATCTTTTTCTATCCTCTGCCCGCCTAGTTCGATAAAATCTCTCTCTCCAAACTTCTCACCCATCTGCTCGATGAAGCACGTAGGTTCATATTTGAATGTCAATCTGTTGCTGAAAAACTCCGCGTGTGCCGGAGTCCTCTCCCCTCTGTCAGGTATCTTGTCCTGCTTAACTATGTTGCCTCTCCACGAATGATATTCTTCGAGTCCCTCAAAGTATTCAATCAGAAATGTGTTGTAAAACCCCTCCATGCAGGAGAAGGCAGCGAATATGTGGGAATCATCCCGGTAGAAATTCTTTATACCCTGTGTCCGCGGCATATCTGCTTTAACCAATACGAGGAGAGGATATTCTTCGAACAATTGAAGGAATGTGTAAAATGGAGGATTTAAGATTTCATTTTCATAAAGATTCTCGATCTTCTTTTTGGCAGTGGCCCAATGGATATCTAGTTCCTTAGAAAGTTCGCTGATGTTAACGTGAACGCCATCACCTGATAGTAGATATCTGAGTAGGCGGAGATCTAACTCATCTTCGCGGTAACTCATAGTTTTGATATAATTACAACTCTCCATATAGACTTTGTCATTTTTCGAGACTCAAGATGGCGCAATGTGTAAAAGTTTAAAAGGAACTTGTGATTATTAAATATAGGTTTATCAACCAAAAAATGGTATAAGGTGATCTCTTGAATGGAGGACTCGATAAAGGATTAGTACAGGTCTACACCGGGGACGGAAAAGGAAAAACGACCGCCGCTATCGGTTTAGCGATACGGGCAATCGGAAGAGGTTTCAAGGTCTATATCGGGCAATTCATGAAAACTCCGGGTTTTGGAGAGCACGAAGCTCTAGAAAAGTTTTCAGAACATCTTCGTATGGAACAGTTCGGAAGTAGTGGATTCCATTTGGATGGAGGCCCTAGCGAGGAGGAAAAAAAGGAAGCAAAAGAGGGATTGAACAAGATAAGAGAAGCCATGCTCTCAGGAGATTTTGATATCGTTATCGCGGACGAGGTGTGTGTGGCGCATCATTTCGAACTATTGAATTTAGATGACCTGATTGGCTTGATAGACGATAAACCCGAAGATGTAGAGCTCGTTCTCACAGGGAGAAAGGCCCCGGAGGATTTGATAGATCGTGCGGATCTCGTTACGGAGATGAAGGAGGTAAAGCATCCCTACCAGGAAGGAATTGAAGCGAGGAAAGGCATAGAGTTGTGAATGGGGAAGTTATAAATAATTAAAGTTATTTTTACTTTTCTAAAGTTAATTGGAGAAACGATATCATGGAAAATAGGAAATTGTTTATTACGATTGGTATAGCGGTCGCTCTGATTTTGGTTATGGGCGCAGTAGTGGGTTCTCTAACGGGCACTCTTGATTTAGGCGGATCGGAGAGCGACGAGAGCTATGTTGTAGAAGATGCTACTGGTCAAGAAGTGAATTTTGAGGAGACACCTGAAAGGATAGTTTCCTTCATGCCCTCGAACACTGAGCACCTCTTCCATCTCGGCGTTGGCGATCGTATCGTTGGAGTTGACGATTACAGTAACTACCCAAAAGAGACCTCAGAGCTGCCAAAAGTCGGCGATTCCCTTGAAGTCGACTATGAAAAGATAGTTGACTTAGAACCCGACGTGGTCGTTATAACGGAGTCAGTAGTTCAAATGAGGGATCAACTTGAAGAGTACGATTTGAAAACGGTTGTGACAGGAGGCGAGACTTTAGAAGACGTGTATTCCGACCTAGAACTGCTGGGAAAAATGTGCGGTCTGGAAGAGAAGGGAGAAGAAGCCCAAGCTTTGAGAGATCAGATGAAGGAGATCACCGAGGAAACTCGAGATCTACCAGAAGACGAAAGGATAGATGTTTTGTATATTGCAGGTACGAATGAAGGCATCAGCACCCCTGGTGAAGGAACTTTTCAAGATACCCTTCTTACGAATGCGGGAGGAAAGAACATAGCTTCCGATAAAGATGGTTGGTCCACTATAGAAGAAGCGAAAATAATCGATAGAGATCCTGAAGTTATAATTGTTCCTAATCACTTGGAGCAAGGTGTAAGGGAATACACAGAGAAAGATTCATGGCAGAATATAACAGCGGTGAAAAATGACGAGATACACTTTGTTGACAGCGATATAATGTCGAGACCTGGGCCTAGAATCGTAGAAGCACAAGAAATTCTAGTTGAAATCTTACAGAACGCTAAAGGGGCTAACAGCCTTGCATTACAAGAGGTTGATGTCAATAAGATAGGGTCTCAATCATGGTCATCTAAAAAGATCGTAGCTGAGGTGTAGAGTAGATGAAAATTATATAGGTGGAGCATGTCCCAACCTCTCAAAAATCAATTCAAAATATCTTTACTTGTTTTGGTTGGCTTAACGTTGATCACTTCAGTGATATCGCTGTCTTTAGGGTCTGTAGATATACCGGTCAAGAACATCTTCGAAATGCTACTTTCTAGGCTACCATTGATTGGTCGGTTTTTTCCGCGCCACAACGGTTCTGATTCAACGATAATCCTGCTGATCAGATTGCCTAGAATACTATTAGGTTTGATCGCCGGTATAGCTCTGTCAGTTTCAGGGTCCTCAATGCAGGGCGTATTTAAGAATCCCATGGCTTCTCCCTTCATATTAGGTGTCTCCGCTGGCGGGGCTTTTGGAGCCGCGATCGGGATCACTTTTGGACTAGCCTGGTTTTGGATACCAGGGGTGGCTTTTTTCTTCTCCACGATCACCATGTTGACGGTGTTTTTCCTGGGCAGAATTAGAGGTCAAACTGATATCTCTACTTTGCTTCTTGCCGGTTTAGCTATGAACTTCCTGATGACTGCACTAACCAGCTTCATACTATTTTACAGCGATCCCGCCGAGAGAATGAGTATAGTAGCTTGGACATGGGGTTCACTCAGTGGCACAGTTTGGGATGAGATATGGATAAGTCTGACTGTGATGCTTCTCGGTACAGCCGGAGTGTATGCTTACGCGAGGGACCTAAACGTGATGCAAACTGGAGAAACCTCCGCGAAGCAGCTAGGGATAAAAGTAGAAAAGACCAAAGTTATCCAGTTGATCACTTCGAGTCTTCTAGCCGCAGTCGTGATCTCTTTTACCGGTGTCATAGGTTTTGTCGGATTGATCATCCCTCACGCTTCTAGATTGCTTGTCGGACCCGATCACAAAAGATTGATACCGGTCGCTGCTCTTTTAGGAGGGACTTTTCTCATCATATGTGATACCATCTCCAGGATGAGCGGTGGTCTATGGGTAGGGGTCATAACAGGTCTTTTTGGAGCTCCTTTCTTCATCTACTTGCTCCTCAAAAATCGAGGTGAGACCGGATGGTGATCCTTGAATTAGATAATGTGACAACAGGCTATAAGAAGAACAAGGTTCTTAAGAACTTGAGTTTCTCTGTTGAAGAGGGAGGATTTATAGGGATCATCGGTCCGAATGGTTCAGGTAAAAGCACTTTGATAAAATGCATAACGAATGTTTTAGATCCTTGGGCAGGTAGAGTTGAGATCGCTGGAAAGAATGTTTCTCGCATCTCTAGGAAACAGATCGCCAAGATCATCGCCGTCGTCCCTCAGGACACTTACATAAGCTTCCCGTACAGTGTAGAGGAAGTTGTCCTGATGGGAAGGTGTCCTTATCTAGGCAGGTTTGAAAACTATGATAAAGAGGACTACAATATCGCTGAAAGTTCCATGAATGAAACAAAAACATACGGATTTCGATATCAAAAGATAAACGAACTTTCGGGAGGCGAGATGCAGAGAGTCATGATCGCTAGAGCGCTTACTCAGGAACCGAAGCTCTTGTTATTGGATGAAGCGACCTCGCATCTGGATATAGGACATAAAAAGGAAGTCATGGATACGATCAAGAAGAAGAACGAGAAGGAAAACTTAAGCGTCGTTTCGGTCCATCATAATCTCAATTTGGCTGCGAGGTACTGCGAAAAGATACTTTTAATGGATGAGGGAGAAAAACATGCTTTCGGAAGACCTAAGGAAGTCCTTACCAATTCAAATTTAAGATCTGTCTACGGGATAGAGGCAGAGGTGCAGGAACACCCAAAAGACGGAAGCCTGTACGTCTCTCCCATGGAGAGGAAAATTTCAAATGAAGGGGAAGGTGAAAGGATACACGTGGTATGCGGTGGTGGGTCTTCCGGTAGTTTGCTCAGAGAGTTGGTCGAAGAGGGTTACGAGATTAGCGCTGGAGTGTTGAATGTGATGGATTCGGATTTTGAAAAAGCTGACTTTTTGGATATAGAGACGGTCACCGAAGCGCCGTTCTCCTCTATAACTCAGGAATCATGCAAAAAAAACATCCAGTTGATAAAAAATGCAGATGTGATAATCGTGACGGATTTTCCCGTAGGTGAAGGCAACCTAGCTAATCTAGAGGCGGTAAGAGAAGGGATTAGAGACGATAAGGAGCTGATCTTGATCGACCCTGAAAATATAGAGGAGAGGGACTACACGGAGCGAAAAAAGGCTTCAGGACTGTATGACAGGATAAAGGATGAGAACGATTTCGTAAGGGCAAAGAGTGCCGAAGAGGCAAAAAAATTGCTTTGAATGGTATTTGAGAGCACAAAAGATAAATAATCCTAGTTTGTTGAAATACCTGCACTTCAATAAGAAGTGTAAAATAAATGAGGTGTAAGTAAATGAGCGAAGATGTTGGAGTATCTCCCCCTGTCGAAGAAGGGGAAACGTACGAGGTCAAGATTGAAGATATTGGGAAGGAAGGTGACGGAGTCGCGAAAATAGATGACTTCGTGATCTTTGTGCCCGATACTGATGTTGGGGACGAAGTAGAGATAAAGATAACCAGAGTACTCCGGACTCTGGCGTTCGGAGAAGTTGTGGACAGAGATGCTAGCGTTGACAAAGAGATAGACGAAGGCGGAGACGAAGATGAAGCTCCGGAAGTAGAAGAAGTCACAGTTGACGAGATCGAGCTGGAATAAGCTACTTCTTTGAGACTCAATCTAGTTTCAAAACCTTTTTACTCTTCTATTGTATTTAGCTTTGTATGAATCACTATTTAGGTGTGTTTGGCCATACCGCTTTGGATGTCATCCTTCAAGTTCCAAAGATGCCCAAAATTGACTCTTCTATAGCGGTAGAAGATAGAATAGTGAGAATTGGAGGCACGGGAGCGAATATAGCGAGAGCTGCCTCTGAGATGGGAGTCAACGTTTCTCTAGCTTCTTTTGTCGGGGACGATTTTCCGGTCGAGTATATGGACGCGCTGAAAAAATCCGGTGTTAACGTCGAGGACGTAAAAAAGATGAAAGGATTCAAGACTCCAACATGTTGGATAGTTAATGATCCTGAAGGGAACCAAACGGCCTTCGTTGACCAGGGAGCTATGGCTCATGCTGCAGACTTTGAACTGCAGATGAACACTATCGAAGAATCGGAAATACTTCATATAGGTACGGGAAGGCCGGACTATTACAGAAAAGTCTACGATAGACTGGAAACGGAGGAAAAACTGGTGGTCTTCGACCCTGCACAGGAACTCGAGTATGTGTACGATCCATCTACCTTTGAAAACTTTTTGAAGATGAGTGATTATTTTTTCTGTAATGAAAGAGAAGCCGGTTTCGCCTTGGAATACTTGGAGAAAGATTCGCCACATGACCTCTTAGAATACGTAGATCTGGTTCTGATAACTAAAGGAGATGAAGGTAGCGTGCTCTATCTTCCGGGAGGTGAAACAGAGATTCCGGCCTATGAACCGGATGAGATAAAGGAGCCGACCGGTGCTGGGGATTCTTTCAGAGCCGGGTTTTACGCGGCACTGTATAGGGACTTTCCTCTGAAAGAGTGCTTCAAAGTGGCTTCGGCTAGAGCTTCTTTCTGTGTGGAGACCTCGGGTCCACAAGACGATCTTGTGAGTTGGGAAGAAGTACTTGATAGGTATGAGAGTCAAAAACCTACATAATCCATTTATAGCTCACAGATTATAATGTGATCGGCTAAAGGTGTAAGGTTGAGAGACAAAAAGAAGGTTTTGAAGAGAATCCAAAATTTAGAACGTGATGAATTTGAAGATTTGTGTCTAACTTGTATAGAAAGATTAGGTATAAAAATTTTGAATTTTAAGGCTATGAAAGATAATATCATAGCGGAGGGAACCTTAAAAAGAGAGGATAAGGACAGAGATTACGTGATCGAAGTTACACTTTCGGCCGATAAAAGTAGGTTGGATGAGCTTAGAGGATCGCTCTCTCCATCCAAACGTGGATTATTTATCACGACTGATATGATCAATGATGATTTTTCTTCTTATGAAAATATAGAGACCGTCGGAGGAGAAAAACTCTATCGATTGGTGAAAAAGTTCGGATTAGTCTCGAAATATGATCTTCTCACCGAAGAAGATCCGTCCGAAAGTTTGAGAGATAAGGGGAGATTCTTCCTCAGAAAGGACCAGTACGAAAAAGCCGCGGAGGCGCTAGAAAGGGCCGTTGATGTGGATGGGGATAATGTAGAAGGACAGATACTTCTCGGTAAAGCGTATGATTTGCAAGGACAGAAAGAGGAGGCGTTGGAAGCCTATGAGAGAGCAGCAGAGTTAAGACCAAAAGATGTAGAAATCCTGAAAAAGAAAGGGCGCCTGCTTTATGAATCTGGTAGATACGATGAGGCGATACTCTGTTTTGAAGATATTTTAGATGAGCATCCAAAATCGAAAGAAGCATGGAATAACAAAGCTCTATGCCACATGCGGAACAGTGAGTATGACGAAAGTCTAGAAAGTATAGAAAGGGCGCTTTCTATAGATCCCACGTTCGAAGATGCGTTGTTGAACAGGGCGCTGATTTTGGAAAATATAGGGGAGATAGAGAGGGCAGTGAGAGCTGTCGATAATCTATTGGAAGAGGTGCCCGAAAAAGCAGAATACCACTATTTTAGAGCCGCTTATCTAGAATCTCTCAACAGATACAACGAGAGTAGAAAGTCTATTGAAAAGGCTCTAAGATTAGATCCTAAGCACGAAAGAGCTAGAAGATTGAAATCACGATTATAATGGAAGACGAAATGATGCGGCTGCCGGGATTTGAACCCGGGCTACAAGCTTGGGAAGCTTGGGTCCTAACCAGTCTAGACCACAGCCGCTGTAATCGAGAGGGGGACCCCTGTGTTTCGAGTGGAAACGGACGAGAGGCGTTGTTTTGCTGAGTTCGATCGCATTGTAAAAATTTCAATCTTATCTCTTTAGATTGAAGTTTTCTTCTTTTTCGACCACTTTCTCTTCAAAATCAGGGCCGAGTTTTATAGCTAGTTCTTCGATTCTCACAACGTTTTTCCTGAATTTACTTTTACTCTCTGTGTAGAAGAGATCGTCGAATTCTTTCAACCTTTTGATCCTAAGGTATATTATTATTACAAAAATAAATATGAGGAACGCCCCTATCACCAATAACCACCATTTCCAGGCTCCGATGAAGTCCGTCAGAGCGGTGAAAGGCTCAGGAGAATATTCACTGAGAAAGGTACCGAACAGGCCGATCATAAGGGAAAAAGCACCTGTTACGATCGCTATTATCGAGATTACAAACTCGTGTTTACGGTAGGATGTTTTCCAGGACATCAATTGGTGATTTAATGAAGTATACTTAAATCTTTTCTTTGGGAGAAAATAAAATCAGTGTTGATGATGTTCGTGGTCGTGTGAATGTAGATTGGAGAACGCCCTTTCAACTACCTCTGACAGGGATGGATGGATGTGCATGCCGTTGTAGATCGGGAGAAATGTTTGATTCTTCGTGTACATCAAGTTAATTATCTCTTGTAGGAGAACCGAGGCTTGTGGTCCTACTATGTGAGCTCCCAAGATCCTGTAATCTCCACTGTCGACGATCACTTTAACAAAGTAGTCCTTTATATCCATAGCTGTTCCTTTAGCCGTATCTTTGAATGGATAATAACCGACCAGTATATCGTGATCTTTAGAGGCTTCTTTCTCATCCATACCGACTGAAGCCACCTGCGGATAGGTGAAGACAGCGTGAGGCACGGCATGATAGTCCACCACGCTTTTTCTACCTTCGATGGCGTTCTCATACACTACTCTAGCTTCATAGTTAGCTACGTGTTTGAACATGTGTTCTCCCGTGGCATCTCCAAGAGCCCATATATTATCTTTAGAGGTTTGCATCTGTCGATCGACTTCTATCCAACCTTTTTCGTCTGTCTTTATGCCGCTCCTCTCAGGTTTCAGTACATCAGAATTCGAACGTCTTCCGGTAGCTATAAGCAATTCATCTCCTTTGACTTTTATCCGGTCGTCATCCGATTCCACGAGGACCCACTTCTCGCCGGATCTTTCCTTCGCCTTCTTTGCTTCATAACCGGTGTAGATATCCATATAGTTAGACAGTTTCTTTTTCAACACTTCAGAAACATCTTTTTCTTCAGAGGGAACGAACTGAGGATTTCTACCCACTATCGTAACTTTCGAACCCATCATCGCTAAGAAGTATCCATATTCCGCAGCTATGTACCCTCCGCCGATCACCACCGAACTTTCAGGTAGTTCTTCAAGGTCTAGGAAAGTTTCGCTAGTCAGATAATCGGTTTCTTCAAGACCATCGATAGGAGGTATGAAAGGGCGTGATCCCGTTCCCAATATTATCTTTTCTCCTCTGATCTTCTTATCGTTCACTTCAAGGATATAATCATCTATGAACTCAGTATCCCCTTCATAAAAATCAAGATCAGAACTGTTCCTAAGATTCTCACCTATACTTTTGCTCTGTGGATTTACATGTTCTCTCATCCTCTCCATGGTATGTTGAAAATCGATAGAATTTACATCAACATCGATACCGAATCTATCAGCTTCTATTATTTTGTTCACCACTTCAGCGGGATATAACAACATCTTGGAAGGAATACAGCCCCTTGTCAAACAGATACCCCCGGGTTGTTTGTTCTCGATCACTGCTATGTCCATATCCGGATCTTCGTTCAAAGCTTGGGTAACTATACTGATAGCGGAACCTGTACCGATCGATATAATATCATAATCTTCCATTCGAAAACCTCCTCTGTATGTATGAAAGCCTTCAAGTTAAGTAAAATTTTCGGTTT
The DNA here is from genome assembly GCA_046540335.1 of Thermoplasmata archaeon. Classification (GTDB taxonomy): domain Archaea; phylum Thermoplasmatota; class Thermoplasmata; order Halarchaeoplasmatales; family Halarchaeoplasmataceae; genus Natronoplasma. The sequence continues at coordinate 19,915 of JBKHFH010000007.1, forward strand.
ACTGAAAAATCGTTTTAGTACTATGGTGAAAGTTCAAGATAAAAACTTTTAAGGAGTAGTCGATTTAGGTATTCGAAAACATGAAAGAAACTGCACTTCATGAAAAACACGTAGAAGCTGACGCTAGGATGACCAATTTTGGAGGCTACGAGATGCCTCTCAAATTTTCGAGTATTAACAAGGAACACAAAGCGGTCAGAGAGTCAGTTGGAATATTTGATGTTTCTCACATGGGAGAGATATATTTAGAGGGGGACGGAGCTATAGAATTCATCAGCGAACACTGCACTATGGATATCACCGAAGCTGAAGTCGGGCAATTGAAATACGCACATATGTTGAACGAAGAGGGCGGTATTTTAGACGATACGATCGTCAATCGACTTTCGGAGGATTCCTGCTATATCGTTCCAAATGTAGGGAACAACGAAAAGATATATGATTGGTTCGCCGAACGGGGTGGTGAAGAGTACATAACTGACGTTACAGAAGAAACATCTATGTTTGCTATTCAGGGTCCTGATGCTGAAGAAACGCTTCAAAAGATCACTGAAGGTGATCTATCCCAGATCGGATTCTTCCAATCTAAACCGATGGAGATAAACGAGGAGATCATGGAAAAGTTCGACGAAGATTGGCCCATGGCGGATAAACCGATAGTTCAGAGGAGTGGATATACCGGTGAAGATGGGTTCGAGGTCGCTCTTCCGAATGAGGCCTCTGTAGCTCTCTGGGAACAGCTTCGAGAACTTGAAGATCCTCCCACTCGATGTGGACTAGGCGCTAGAGATACTTTAAGGATAGAATTCGGTTTCCTATTGGCGGGTGAAGATTTTGACGAATCAAGGACTACTCTAGAGACTGGATGGACTGATGATGCGATCGAATGGGATCATGATTTCGTAGGAAAGGAAAAATTGGAGGAGATGAAGGACGAAGATCATCAGGTTCTCAAAGGCTTCGAGATGGAAGACAAAGGTATACCTAGGCACGGCTATGATATTTTCGATGGCGACGAGAAGATTGGTCAAGTGACCAGCGGAACCAGATCGCCGATGCTCAAGAAAGGAATCGGTCTCGGTTATCTCGACCCTGGTTATCACGAAGAAGACACTGAGATACAGATAAAGATCAGAGACGAGAAGAGAGATGCGGTCGTGAAGAATCCTCCTTTCGTCTAGACGTCGCTTCGTCGTATTCCACTTGAAAGGGAGGGGTCCCCCTCTCCTTTGAATTTATTTTGAGGTGAAAAAATGGAAAAATTAAAAGGTTTGGATGTATTCGGGCAAGTTTTGAAAGCGGCTGGAGTCTCCGGTTACGAGGGGCCAGTAAGAGACAAGATCAGAGGATTGATCGCGGATTACGTTGAAGTCGATGATCCTGAAAGTATAAGGGAAGACAACATAGGTAATCTGATCTATGAGAAGGAGGATGAAGGTCCTAAAGTGGCTTTGGTAGCGCACATGGACGAGATCGGGATGGTGGTCTCTAACATCGAAGATAACGGTTACCTCCGCATAAAGAAGATAGGCGGAGTTTTGGATCCTTTATTGACTGGAAGGCACGTCAAGATACACACAGAAGATGGCCCGATCAACGGTGTCATAGGACATCGACCACCACATCTGACCACCGAAGAAGACGATAAGGACGAGGTGACACCCTGGACGAAGACCCATGTGGATGTGGGTGCGGATTCGGCCGAAGAAGTGAAAGAATTGGGTATAGACGTTCCAGACCCGATAACCTTCGACAAGAAGCTCAGGAGATTAGAAGGTGAAGTCGTTTCTGGTAGAGGCCTTGACAACAGGATCGGAAGTTACGCCTTGCTCGAAGTTCTAAAGGAATTGAAAGATGATAGTTTAGATGTCGATCTTTCAACGATATGGAGCGTTCAGGAAGAGATCGGTCTCCGAGGAGCAAAAGTCGTCGCGAACACACAGGACCCGGAATACGTGATCGCACTAGATACTTACACGACCTCCGACGCTCCAGGTATCGAGGAATTCTACAAGCCGATAAAGTTCGGTGAAGGTCCAGTATTGAGGATGGTGGACACGAGAGCCATCTCTTCACCGAAGATGGTCGATCATTTCAAAGAGGTCGCCGAGGAGGCGGGAATTCCTTATCAATACGGCGTGACTGGAGGAACTACCGACGGCATGGCTCTCCAGGAATCCGGCTGTCTGACCTTGTCGATAGGTGTTCCGGTCAAATACTCACACTCTACAGTCGAATGTGCCGATTGGAAAGATGTGAGAAATCTAATAGAACTTATCAGAGAAGGGGTCAAAAGACTGCCTTAAAAAAAGACAAAGCAAAAACTTTTCTTACTCTTTTTATATATAAAAAAAGTTTTTGATAAATGGATTTTGGTAGTGTTTCTCAGAACTCAGTCCTTCCGGTGAAGTTGAAGTCAGAGATCTTCAGTGCTGGAGCGGCGAAGTACGCTGGGTAGTAACCCATTGCGAACAGTTTTCTTTTCTCACCTATAGCTTCTATGTTGTCGAAGGCTTCGATGAGGTTCTGGGTGAATCTCAGATTGTTCAATGGGTGCTTCACTTCTCCGTCTTCTATCAACCAGGTACCATCTCTAGTGAGACCTGTCAGTATTCCTTTTACCGGATGTACTGGCCTACAGTAGTTGAATCTTGTAACTAGTATCCCTTTGTCAGTCTCCTCGATCATCTCTTCCTGAGTGTAATCCCCGGTATCCATCAATAGGTTCATCGCAAGTGGACTCATCGGGTTCGGCATCGGTAGCGCGTGACCGGTAGATTCCTTATCCTCTTCTCTTCCGGCGGTGTATGAATCGTAAACGACTTCGTTCGCTACACCGTTATCGATCATATCGACGCGCTGTTTGGGCACGCCTTCGTAGTCAAATGGATAACCGATCATGTCCGTGTCAGAAACGTCGTCGTAGATATTCACGCGTTCGTCCATTATCTTTTCGCCGAATTTTCCTGCCATGAAGCTTCTCTGTTCCTGGACTTTTTTCGCGCTGAATCCCATCATGTCCATGTACTGCAGGATACTTTTCACAGCAAGCGGCTCAAGGACGACATCATATTCGCCAAGGTCTATCTTCTCGGTATCCATATTGTTCAGGCCTTTTTCTACCGCGGTCCTACCGACTTTCATATGATCGATATCTCTAACATCGTCGGAACAACTTTCACTCCAACCGAAGCCCTGATCGTTGTCCCAATCAGCTATCGCAGTCGTCGTCAGATTGGCTGAAGTGAATCGCGAGAACATCCTCACTCCGTTCGAATTGGCAACGAACAACTTCTGAACCTGGTTCTGGAAGGCTCCATAGACTCTATCCACGCCTTCGCTTTTCGCCATCTCTATTATCTCTTTTACTTTCTTGGCTCTTTGATCCGGTGAGAATTTTGCTGTTTCATCGACGTAGTTTTCCCGCACTTTCTCCATATCGACGGGACCGGGAAGACCTTTGAAATCGGGATCATTCTTCTGGTGCCTAGCGATCGTTTCAGCTTTAAATAGGCAATTCAAAATGGAATCTTCTTCCAGCGAGTGGGCACTCGCAGAACCTATCTTTTTATCGAAGATAGCCCTTATCGATATATCGACGTCTTCTTGGCCTATGTTCTGATGTATCTGAGAGTTCGCATATCTTGTAAGAGCGGTGTCGCTATCGATAATCCTCACTTCAACTTCGTCAGCATCGGCTTTTTCCATGATTATCTCGGAAATCTCTTCGAATCTCTCTTCAGATCCTACCATTTTCCCACCCCCACTCTGATATCTTTGAATCTAGAAGGTGCACAGCCGTGACCTACCTGCATAGTTTGAGGCGGTTCTCCTTTGCCGCAGTTGGGTACTCCGTGAAGGTTCCATTCGTCATTTCCTGCTATAGCATCGCAGTTCCTCCAGAATTCATAGGTTATCCCAGTATAAGTTGGATTTTTGATAAGTTCCTTTACTTCTCCATCCTCAACGAGATAACCCGCTTCAGTTCCGAACTGGAAGTTCAATCTTTTGTCGTCTATACTCCAGCTCTTTATACCGTCGAATATGATCCCTTTATCAGTTTCTTCTATTATCTCTTTCTTGGACCAGTCTCCTGGCTCAAGATTGATATTTGTCATCCTGACTATGGGTAGATTCTGCCAGCCGTCGGCTCGCATACTCCCGCTTACGTCAACATCGACCTTTGCAGCTCCTTCTCGTGAAGCTTGATATCCAACGAATTTACCATCTTTCACCAGGTCCACTTTTTTAGCTTTTACACCTTCGTCGTCGTATCCGAAGGTCCCTAGACCTCCATTCGCGGTCGGATCGGAAACCAGATTTACTATATCCGATCCGTACTGGAGTTCTCCCAGCTTATCGGGAGTCATGAAGCTCGTTCCCGCGTAACTAGCTTCTGTCCCTAGAGCTCGGTCCAATTCAGTGGGATGTCCGCAGCTTTCATGGATTTGAAGCGCGAGTTGGTTGGTATTCAAAATTATATCCATCTCACCTTCGGGACACTGTTCTGCATCCAAAAGATCGACACCTTCTTTGGCCGTCTCTTCCGCATGCTCTAGAAGATCTAGCCCTTCAAAGAACTCGTATCCTCTAGAATTGAAGTCGCCGCCGAAAGAATTGGGGTAACTTCTTTTCTGGGTATCTTCACCGTCGGAAACGTTTACGGTCAGTCCACCGCCGGTTTTGATGAGTTGCTGCTCGATTCTAGCTCCTTCCGTACTTCCAAAAAATTTCTTTGTTTTCCAAGCGTTGAAATTGCACTTCCTGACTTTGATGCTGTCGTCTATGTCCATCTTTTCATCGACATCCATCAGATAATCCAGCTTTTCTTCCAATCCCACTTCAAAAGGATCTTTCTCGTGAGGTGTGGTATAACTGTCTTGATGGATATCCACATCCTTGATTTCTATAGGCTCGGAGGCCTTGGCTGACGCTTTAGCAATCTTTCTAGCTCGTTTGATCGTTTCTTGTACTCCCTTTTTAGAAAGGTCTGCCGAAGAGGCGAAACCCCATCCTCCGTCTATCACCCTTATGCCGTAACCTTCACTTTCGCTACTCTTAATAGCCTCTACAGTCCCATTCTTAACGTTTATGACCTCAGTATTTATTTCTTCTAATCGCATGTCACCATACTGTATATCTTTCTTTTCTAATTCCTCTATACCGTATTCGACCAAGTCCCGCATGTTTGCACCGCGATACAAACAATCTTGTCATATAAATATCTTGGCTTGGATTTACCGAAAATATATAAAGGCGTTCTAGCGTTAATTACATTGGGATAATATGATGAAAGAAAAGTTAGATGAATTCAGTTTCAAAGAATTGATGGCTTACTCTATCGAATCTGAGAAACAGGCCAAAAAATTTTACCTAGAATTTTCTGATGCTGCACTCGGAGCGCTGGTAAAGGGCCGATTCAAAAGTTTGGCAAATGACGAAGAGATCCACAAAAAAGAGCTCCTTAAACGTTATGAAGAGAAGTTCGGTACTAGAGATTATACGGTTCCGGATTCTGATGATTTACCTCCTCATGAGTCTTCATTTGATTTTTCCAATGCGTTAAATGTTGTAGACGCTCTTGATCATGGGATAAAGAACGAAGAAAATGCGATGGTCATCTATGAGTATATGGCAGATAGATTCAGTGATTACACCTCTTTCTTTAAGTACCTAGCTTTGATGGAGAAAGGACACCATGCGTCTCTTGCCGAGGAATTAGCTCTTATGCAGGGTGAGATCGAAAAGAGAGGCGGTAGAGGCGATAAAAAGGAACTTAGAAGCTTTTGGGCAGGAATGGGAAGTGAACAGGACTCAGCCTTCGGTGATCGAGAACATATGAGATGATAGGTTTAAAAACCAAAAAAGGCTCATACACTTTTTCTAACCTCTTTTAACTTTTTTATAATCATTTCTCCTCTTTTTCCATCCCATGTTTTCTCACTCTCGATCACTTTGAAATCAATTTTATAGTTGGGAGCTTCTAGAACAAGAGTTTCATATTCACCACCCTCTCCAGATATATTTATCCCGTACTCCTCGTTGAGATTTTCAAGTTCCACGATACAATTTTCGTCAATCTTTCTCCCAAGCCATCCTTTATCAAGACCTAGTGCTGAAACACTCACGATGATGGTTTGAAATCCGTTCTGCAAAAGCTCCAATAAAAGTTCATGCTGGTCGATATTCCAAAGAGGCGCATATACATCTAGAGAAAACTCTTCGGAAAGTTTCTCTATCCTTTCCATCTGATATCGAGAGGCCACCGCCCCAGTTATAAGGCCCGATATATCGAGGTTTTTTAAACCCTCCTTGAGATCTTCAACTTCTTCTTCTTTTTTTCCACTCGTTGTAACTTTTATCGAATCAATCCCGATAGAACTAGCGAGCTCAGGTATCAGGTGGAGATTGGGCTTATGGAACATGTACGAATCGTCTCTCTCAGGATAGACCGTTACAAGGTAATCTACGGTCAAACCAGATGATTGCGCCTTCCAAAGAGCCAGGGAAGAATCTTTCCCGCCAGAGAACAGTGCTGCATATCCCATATAATTCTATCTCACTCGTTTTCTGATATGACTTTTTGATATTTAGGATGTTTTCGTCTCTCGATTCTTTTCTCTTTGTCTTTGAATATTCTCTTTTTCAGATTATCGAGAGCGAGGTCAAGGGCTTTCATGATGTTCCAATCGAATTCCTTAGCATAAAGCATTCCGTGGTCCGTATTGAGCCGTAATCTGACGCTGTACTTTCTCTGATTCCCTTCTTTTTGATGCGAGACGACGTGGACATTCAAGACCAGGGGTTTGATCACCTGATTCATCTTCCTCAGATATCGCTGGATAACGTCATACATCTGTTCGTAGAGTTCTGGTCCCTCTTCCAATCCACTTATCTGCACGTAGACCTGTTCTTCTTCTCTGAAACTGGTAAGCATCTCTATAAGATCATATTGGGTGATGATTCCTTTTATTTCATCCTCACTAGTGACCACAAGTGTAGATATGTTATGATCGATCATTTTTTTCGTTGCGTCATGGATAGCTGCGTTAGGAGTGGTTTTGATGGCCGGCTCGGACATTATACTCCCAACCTCTATATCGCGATAAGGAGAATCCCTTTCACCAGTTCTTACTCCCTTCTCTTGCCTATCGACCGGTCGGGATACTTCTTCTAAAATATCCTGTATGCCCACCATGCCTCGGAGCGTGCCGTGTTTATCTACAACTGGAAGAACTCTCACATCATATCTCTTCATCATCGATCTAGCTTTGCCGATATGTTCGTTAGTCCGGATCGTCGTAGGGGAGGGCGTCATGAACTCTTTTACAGTTGTCTTTTTAAGCTCATCCAATTTAGGGATGACTTCTGTTATATTTTTTCTAGACAAAAATCCGACGTAATCACCTGATTTGGAGGTTACTGGAACACCTCGATAGTTGGAAGAGAGCAGTATCTCACTGACTTCCACCAATGAATCGTCTTCGTCGACATTTGGACCTTTATGGATGAGATGTTTGAGTTTGGTTGAGAAAGACAAGTTCCTTCTTTCTATAAACGTGGTGTCGCTCAATACGCCTACGACCTGGCCATCTTGAACTACTGGAATCTCTTCCATATCGTGTTTCCTCATCAGACCGATCGCGTCGGAAACGAGATCATTTGGTTCTGCGTGAGGTAACTTTTCGCTCATTATGTCTTTTGCTTTAAAATCTTCTACTTTAGCCATGATTCCATCCCTTCTTTGTGTTAGAGATATAGTCCGGGACTTAAGGATTTTACCCTTCTCACTATGTTTTGATGCGGCATCGAAATGAACAGAAACGGTTTAATAAGGTGTTTCTAATCTACCTTCGGAAGGTGTCCCCATGAAAGAAGAAGCGGATTACATATACGAGCAATCTAAGAAACATACGGAGTGGTTTTCCAAGTCACTGCCGATGATAGCCTCGGAGAACATAATAAGCCCGATGGCTAGAGACCTGATGCTTTCTGAATTGCAGGACAAGTACGCGGAAGGTCCGCCCGGCGACAGATATTATGAAGGTAACATATACGTGGATAACATAGAATTGAAAGTCCAGGAGCTGGCAAAAGATCTCTTTGGTGTAGATTATGCAGACGTCAGACCCATTTCAGGAACAAATGCCAATCAAGCCGTTCTGATGGCTCTCGGAGGTCCGGACAAAAGCATAACCTCTGTTGACGTTTCTGACGGCGCACATATAAGCAGTGCAAAGTTCGGCTCGGTCGGTATGAGAGGTATGGAGCCGAAAACGTATCCCTTCGATGTAGAGGAGATGAACATCAATCTAGAGGGTACGAAGAAACTTCTCAGAGAGGAAGAACCTGATATAGCTCTTTTTGGCAGATCAGTATTCATGTTCCCTCCCCCGCTGGAAGAATTGGAGGAAGTCTTTGAAGAGGTGGGGTGCAATGTATGGTACGACGCGGCTCACGTTCTCGGTCTTATCGGCGCTGGAAAATTCCAGCAGCCGATGGAGAACGGTGTTGACGTGATGACCGGCAGCACTCACAAAACCCTGCCTGGCCCTCAGCATGGTATAATCCTCTCAAATCCTAAAGATGAGAAGATGGAAGAGAGCCTGTTTTACGGCATGTTCCCTGGCGTGGTTTCCAACCACCATCTCCATACCATGGCGGCTTTAGGTGTAGCGCTTGCGGAGCATCAGAAGTTCGGTGAAAAGTACGCCGACCAAATAATAAAGAACGCACAGGCGTTAGGTCAGTCACTACATGAGAGAGGTATCGAGGTACTCTGTGAGCACAAGGGCTTCACTAGATCACATACCCTTGCTATAGACGTGCAGGACCAGGGAGGCGGCGAGACACTGGTAGAAGCGATGGAAGACGGAAATATAATCGCGAATAAGAATTTGATGCCTTGGGACGACGTCGACAGCGCTAATGAACCCAGCGGTATAAGGCTCGGGAGTCAAGCTCTAACACGCCTTGGGATGAAAGAGAGCCATATGGACGAGGTCGCTGAATTCATCAAGAGGATAATAGTCGATGACGAGGACCCGGAAAAAGTTAAACAGGACGTGATCGAATTCAGACAAGATTTCCAGAAAGTGAAATTTTGTTTCCACGACGATATGAAGGCGCACAAGCACTACAGCATACTTGACTAAAACCCCTTCTTTTTATATCAAAATATAAGAAAAAATTTTGGGAATCGAGTTTTTATTCTAGGATTTCTTCGTATTCTTTTGGATCTAATAGTTCGTCGATTTCCTCTTCATCAGCCATCTCCAAAACGACTACCCAGCCATCTCCGTACGGATCTTCATTAATCATCTCTGGTGAGGTTTCCAGCTCGCCGTTAACTTCTTTCACAGCCCCAGAAAGCGGTGCGTAGAGGTCTGAGACCGTCTTTACGGATTCGATAACTCCGAACATGTCCCCCTTAGACACCTCTTCCCCGGTCTCTGGTAGTTCCACATAAACTATATCTCCCAATTCGTCCTGGGCATGATCAGTTATACCGTAGCGGGCTTCACCATCACTGACTTCGACCCATTCGTGATCTTCAGTATACTTCAAATTATCAGGAATTTCGGTCATTTTTAACACACCGTTTCTAAAAAAGAATAGAGTTATTTAAGGTAATCGGATTATTCCGGTTCTCTATCGTCGTAAACTATCTTTCCACCTACAACGGTCATTTTCACGTCTATATCTCTCACATCCTCTGCGTCCAATGGATTTTCAGTCAGAACCACGAAATCAGCCAATTTACCCTCCTCAAAGGAGCCATAACTCTCTTCGCTCCGAGAGGCATAAGAACCGGTATAGATGTAGCTGTTCAGTGCATTATAGGTTGAAATCCGTTGGTTCAGAACGGGATGGTTGATAGCACAGTAGATGTTGAAGAGAGGCGACAAAGTGATATTATCGGACCCGAAGGCCATATCTATCAGAGCTCTTTGGATGTCCCAGTAGGGATTGCATTTTTCAAGTCTTTTTTTCCCCAGCCGGTTTTCGTTCATATCATTAGAACAGGACCATTTATATGCGTAATTGGGTTGAGTACAAAGGACCAAGCCGAGATTGCGTATCCTTTTTATGTTATCGTCCCACAGCATCTCAGCGTGTTCGATCCTGTGTCTCAACTCCTCACTCCTTTCCGAAGCGTTATCGAAAGCATCGAGCACAGTAGATATGGCTCTATCACCTATCGCGTGGGTCATCAACTGAAAATCTCTTTCCTCAGCATCCTCGATTATCTCTTCCATCTCTTCCCTGCTGAGAAGGAGCAATCCTCTATTACCTGGATCGTCGGTGTATTCTTCATGCAGAGCCGCGGTCCTAGCACCTATCGTTCCATCGGCATACATCTTTAACCCTTTTAGAGATAAAAATTCACTAACTTTATTTGGTGAGAGCCCTTCAGATTCGTCGTGTTGTATATAGCAGTTAATCCTTAGGTCGAGCCGTTCGTTCTCGTCTACTTCCTTGTAAGCTTCCCAGTCACTCCTATCCACTATATCGTGTACAGAAGTTATGCCGTTTATATGGAATCTTTTGATGGCCTTTTTGATCGCTTTTATTTTTTCTTCCTTGGTGACTGACATGATCTCGTCGAGATTCCATACGACCTCTTCTCTCAATAGACCGTTTTCCCTGTTCACTCTTTTCCAGTCTTCACTTATTTTTTCTAAAGCGAGAGAGTTTGCGACCGCTACATGTCCACATATCCTCTTGATGATCAAAGGATGGTCTTCGGTGACCTCGTCTAGATCACCTTTGGTGGGATACTCAGTAGTTTTCCAGACCGATTCATCAAAGTTGTAGCCAACGACCCATTCACCCTCGGGTGTTTCGGAAGCCTTTTTCTCAAGATAATACTGCGCCTCTTCAAGGGTTTCTTCTTCCAAGAGGTCGACCCTGTCGATATTCAGACCTTCTTCCACGAGGTGAGTATGAGAATCTATAAAACCGGGTAGGACAAAAAGTCCGTTGAGGTCTATCTTTTCTTCTGCATTCCCCATTATTTTGTCGAAATCATCGATATGAGTTATCTTCCCGTCTTCGACCATGAATCCGTGATGCTGTTGGGACCTGTTTTTCACCGGGATGACGTTACAATTTATAAAACCCTTGCTGATAAATAAAACCCCCTGGTGATTAAAGTCTCTTTATGAGATCTTTCCTAGCTTTATCGATCTCATTCAAGACTTGCTCGATATCGCTATCGGGGTTCACTTTTGTCACTAATATTTCCTCCCCGCAGCTTTGGACCATTATCCGGGAATTTTCTAATTCGACCAAAACATGTTCGAGTTCGTCTTTCAATTCTGAAGTCGCCGTTTCTGCGGCGCCCAGAAGAATAGCAGACATAGCTACATAGGTTTCTTGATGGGTTCCCTCGGGTGCTTTCCCCGCTATATGTAAACCGTTGTTAGAGACTAGAGTGATATCGTCGATGTCCGGATGCTGCTTTGCATCTTCCAATATACTCTCAAGTGCGCTTGTTGGAGACATGTCGACCACAGTCATTTAGAAACTAAATCTTCTAAGAAAAATAAGTCCCGCATGACTATAAATATTTTCCTCTATTATGAACTTAAGAGCTATGAAAAAATTATTAAGGTATCATGAAGTAGAATAGCTGATGACTATAAAAAATTTTCAATTGAAGGCGATAGACGCCGAACGGTATGGTAAACGTGAAGCTAAAAAAGGCAACATCAAGATAAATCACAACAGCTCAGTCATAAATATGAAAAAGATAGATTCTGGAACCAATATGGTCGAATTCAGGTTCACAGCGAACTATTCAGGGATGGGTAAGATAAAGATCGAGGGGAGCTTGAAGTTCGTCGGAGATCATCCTGATCTAGCTGAAGAGTGGAAGAAGGAGAACAAGATGCCGAACGAAGTAGCTAAAGAGATACACACAGCTATAATAAACAACTGTATACCTGAAGCTGTCGGTCTGGCCAAAAACATCAATTTGCCCCCTCCGATACCTCTTCCCAAAGTCAACATGCCTGACGAGAGAAAAAATACAACTTCACCCAAAGGAGGTATGGAAGTCGCTTGATATGACCTATTATGAAGGTGTTTTAGTCACGGATCATGATTCTCTCAATGCCGCGGCTATAGGGGCGGAGATCGACGAGGCCCGTATCGGCTGCCAGATTTACATGCCGTCAGATACAGCTAGGAAATTGGAGGATGATGTAGATTTCACATTTTCGCTCACCACGGACCCGGAGTTGTTTTACAAAGCCGCGCTAACGGGTCATAACGATCCTGAAACTTCGGAGTTGGAGAAGGATAGTCTGGAGAAAGAAGGACCATATCTTTACCCGGAACAGGCGACTAGAACATACTATTGCAGAGTTGAGAGCAATAAGGAGATAACTGAGGAGGACGAGTACGGCGAGGCGAGGATAAAATTAGTCGAGGGAAAAGTTCTCGAGATAGATGGGGACCTAGAACACATCGGTCGAGAGAATCCTCTTGTGGATGCTATGGTACACGCAACGAGGATGTTTGTCGCTGACCGGGAACAGAGGAAGGCGATAAAAGAGAGAGTAGAGAATATCCTGAAGGGTCACGAATACGACCTTAAAAGGAAAATACTCGATTTTGTTGAGGGAAAAACAGATGAAGTTTGACCTGCACATCCATTCATCGTATTCGGACGATTCATATATCTCCCCTGAGGACATAATCAAAACTGCAGAGCAAAGAGGATTGGACGGTATAGCGTTAAATGATCATAACACATTGGAAGGTTATCGCAGCGTTAAAGAGTATGATACTGATCTTATAATCGCTCCCGCCTTAGAAGTGAGTACTTCGGGAGGACACGTGATGGCGCTGGGCGTCCAGGAAGAGATAGAGGATCGACTTTCGATCCCAGAAACGAAAGATAGGATAGAAGAGAGAGGTGGCTTAGCTATCGCGTTACACCCTTACAGGACTCCCTCCGGTCTCGGCGAAAAGAATGTCCGTGCGAACGAATGGGCCGCTATAGAAGGTTTGAACGGGAGGTGCAGTAAAAGGAACAATAAAAGGGCACAGGATCTAGCTGCGAGTCTAGGTCTTCCCTCTGTAGCTGGAAGTGATGCACACCGCTTGAAGTCTGTCGGTAAAGCTTTCACGGTTCTAGAGGATGTAGATGACTGGGGAGACATCCTTTCCCAAATAAAGAACGGCGAAACTGATTTTGGGGGAGAAAGCAGAACATATTGGGATCATATATTTTATATTAAAAGGACATTATCCAGATGGATAAAAAGAGGTTTTACGAGGATTTAGTTTTTCGTCACTCCTGCATGCGGTAGAGGCCGTCTAAAACACTGACCAGAGATGCACCCAATATAGCGGGGATCATCCACTCTGCAAATGAAGGATCCGCTTTGAAAGTTCTGATCACCGGTGCTCTCAACCCCCCGAGTATGAGTCCAAACAGGAAGACGATAGTGGCGTTTTTGTGTTTTTCGAAGAGTTTCTCCACGATCTTTGCGAAGCTGAATAGCCCCGCGACAGCTCCGCTCATGAATATGACTATCACGACCATATTTATCTGGTTAAGAGCATTTATCAGGTATTCATACTGTTGTAGGATTATGAGTATGAATGAACCGGATATGCCCGGGAGGATCATGGTGGGTATAGCTACTACCCCGGAAAGGAAGATCACGTGGAGCGAGTGGTTCGCCTCTAAAGGCGAAAGGCCGACTATGTAGAAAGCGGAGAGGAAACCGAGTACGCCTGGGATCATCGTTGTTGACTCGAAGTTTTCGATCCTGTAGTATAGAGTCCCGGCAGAGGCGAATATCAGACCGAAGAAAAAAGCGAATGTTACTGCTTGATACTCGTTCAAGAAGGTACTTATGAAGTGGGCTAATAATAGCGTCGATGCCCCGATGCCGATTATCAGAGGTGATAAGAATTCATAATCTATCGATTTGATCTTTTTTGAAAACTTCTCTTTATCACCTCCAATCAGTATTAAAGGGCTTTTCAAAGGTATCGTATTTATCGCATGGATAAGCCTCTCATATATGCCCATAAGAAGAGCCATAGTGCCTCCTGAGACACCGGGCGTTATATTGGCCAACCCCATAACGATACCTTCTAGGAACCAAACGATGTACTTTTTTACTTTCATCTCTACGGAGATGTAGAAATCCGTCGGTTGTTATATTTTTCGTAGTATTCTCTTATCAGGCGAAAGCTATGAGTAATGGAAGTACGACGAATAGGCCGATCCATGTGAAGAGATTTGCGAATATTCCGACCATGATGGGTCTTATGAGATTGTTAGAGAGAAAATTGTTGATAGATCCTGATGAAGTCAACAACTCGATATCTTTAATCTTGGGATTGCGAACCCGTGCCTCAACATAGCCAGCTATCCAGCCCGGTCCTATGAGTGTGAGAGACATAAAAGGAGCAAGGATGAAAGACGTGAGCATCGATAAGAAGTGTCCTCTCCCGATCAGAGATCCCAGAGCGGCCATACCTCCAACGGCGATGAACCAGTAAAGCCAGGCACGCCAGATGGTCAGAACGTCAGAGAAGATGAAGAGATAAATAGCCAAACTGATGAAGAATACGGGTGAAGCAAAACGGAGAACTCTTCTGTACACCTTTTTACCCACCTCTTCCAGATGAGCGTATCCCTTTGCATGTCCCTTTTCCTCCTCCCTTTTGATCCTTTTAAGTTCCTCGTAGATGTCATCCAACTTGCTTCTCGGTAGGATGCTCACGATACTTTTTTCTTTAGACAATTGATTTATCTTTTTAGCCATGTACTCTGTCCTTTCTTTTCGTGCCTGCTCCGCGATCCCGGGGGCGAACCTGTCAAGAGAAGTGAGAACCCCATCCACAAGATCATCCTGGCTCTCCATCCCCTCTACCGACTTTGATTTCGTGTCTTCAGAAAATGAAAGCATAGCTGATCTAAAATACCACGCCATCTTTAACTTCTCTAGAGGTGACATGTGTCCGTAGGCTCTGTGGAATGTCAGAGTAACATCTCTATCTATGAATTCTATATCCACGTCTAGTACGTCTGCGAGTTCGACGAATTTAGCTATGTGTGTTTCGGGTTCCACACCTTTGAACTTTCTGAGGTTCTCTCTCACGGCCTCAGTGAACGTTTGGTAGAGTAGAGTTCCCGTATTTCCCTCTTTGTAAGAATGGAGCAGAGGTTTATTTAGCCACTCTTCTTTATCCTCTAAACTCTCGAATCTTTTCTCACACAGTGCGAGCCCTACAATGTCCGGATCGCGCTTATCTATATAAGCTATTAAATCTACATTCACGTTCTCGCTAGCTAGATAGTCCACCCCTACTAGGGATATGTCTTCGTTAAATACTCTGACTTCCATTTTATTGTATTAGAAAAAAGAAAGCGATATAATACTAAAAGTTTTTTATGTGAAAAGATGATGGATACCCGCTCATGTTGTTGGTACTAGGATGGACATTGATACTTGCTTTCGGGGTGTACCTCCTTGTGAAGGGGGCCGATCTTTTGGTGGAAGGAGGATCTAATATAGCGGCATATCTGGGCGTGTCAACCCTGATAATAGGTCTCACCCTCGTTTCTTTTGGTACCTCACTACCCGAACTCGCGTCGAGCCTGAACGCTTTATTTAAAGGAAGAAGTGGGATTTCAGTGGGCAATGTGATAGGATCCAATATCGCGAACATCCTGCTGGTCCTCGGTGTGAGTTCGATAATAAAACCCATCTCCGTGGATAGAGGGATTATAAAAAGAGAGATCCCGATGATGTTCGGCGCCATGGGCCTTTTTCTTCTGTTCGCGGGACCTTTTTTATCGAGCAGTTACAGGATAGAGAGATGGCAGGGCATCGGTCTTTTGGTCGCTTTGATCGCTTATCTGTTATTTTTTGGATCCGCAGTGATGAAAGAGAAGGGGTTAGAGGTAGAGGTCGAAATTGAACCCGAAGTGAATTTTAACTGGCCCAAGAACATATCAAAAGTCACGGTGGGCATCATAGGGGTGATAATTGGCTCTGAACTTGCCATACGTTCAGCAGTATTTTATATAGAGCGCTTTGACCTTATCGAAGGAGTCGTAGGCCTTACGATCATTGCGATCGCGACATCTCTGCCTGAACTTTCCACCTCGGCCGTTGCGGCTTTCAAAGAACATGCGAATATATCGTTGGGAAACGTGATAGGATCGAACACGTTCAACGTTCTTATGGTTATAGGCATCAGCGCGGCGTTACTGCCTTTGACCTTTTCCGGGGAGATATATTCGAGCTTCGTGATAATGGTAGGGGCGAGCGTCTTCCTGACGACTTCAATGTACACAGGGAAAAAACTTTCTAGGATCGAGGGGGTCGTAATGTTGGTAGGATATTTTGCTTACCTGGTCTATCTTTTCTGATTTTCAATAACCGTATTGGGAGGTGTGGCGGTTTTGAAGGTGAGGATAAGAGCTAAGAAGGATAGAAAAAGTGTGATCGCGGCATAGAGAAAAGACAGCTCTTGGTCGAAAAACAGGGAGTCTACCTGTGAATTCAAAAATCTCCGTAGTGCGGGACTGAGTACCGAGAAGAAAGACCCGATGAACGTCACGGCGAAGGACTCTCTACGGTAGGTGTTGATGGTGCCTCCTAAGGCTACGATGCTGAATCTGAAACCTGCGAGACCAACGGCCTAGTGGATCATCGAGAAATCATCTGAAAGCAGGATGGAGATTTCGCCGATGAACAAATGTATTAAAGACGAAGTGAGAGCGGCGCCTGCAAATTTGAGATGAGCAGGGTTATAATCTTCGAATATCAGCCATGTATGGAGCCGATCTTTGAGTTTCCAATTGTACTTAATCTCTTCAATACGATCCCTTTCAACCGTGTCACTGTGGCTGAGGCTGCAGTTGGGACAGAGCCTCCGTAGTTTTTTTCATCGTGTGATTGTTTGGGTTTGACTAGGGGCTCTAAAAGGCTTTGAAATAGTGAAGTAATAAGCATCGAGATAGGTAAAAAAGAAACAAGTGCTCCCGGGGGGATTCGAACCCCCGTGATCGGCTATCCCTGGCCTTACATCGGCCTCGAAAGGCCGAGATGATTGGCCGGACTACACCACAGGAGCAAATTACGGAGTAATTAACGACTTATTTGAAATATGTTCCGACTCACTGGCACAGCACTTTCTGAGTAGCGTATTGAATACGACGGGATTGATTTAGAAGATAACCCCAATAAATAGTTTACTCTCAATACCGCAGAAAGGCCAAATTTAGTTTTTCAGTGATACTTGCGGCTTCTAAATAGGGTTACTATATCCCCGAAAGATTTATAGTTTTTCTGATGTTGGAACAAGCGGTGGTTATTTGAAAGAAGATCCGTTCGTTTATGCACATAAGAAAGAGGACGAAATAGTTTGGATGAGTCAGAACACAAATCAGCTGGATACTACAGATAAGATAGAGGAGAAGATAATTGAGACTGTAGAAAAGAAGAAATACAACTTATATCCCCATAAGCAGGGAATCCTTGGGTTGAGAGAAACACTCCTGCAAGATCTAGGTCTCGAAGAAAATTTCGAAGCGCTGATAACGAACGGAGCGATAGAGGCCACCTACGGCATGACAAGAGCTTTGATAGAAAGCGGCGATAACGTTATCGCAACGGATCCAAGCTTTCTGCCTATCCATAAGCAGGTTGAACTCTCAGGTGGAGAGATGAGAGAGATCGCCGTTTATAAGCCGCCTTATAAGATGACCGTAGAGGAGATCAAGGAACGTGTCGACGAAGATACTGAGATGATATTGCTGATCGATCCTCTCAATCCCCTAGGCTCCTCATATGATAAGGAGGAGGTCAAGGCGATATGTGATATAGCCGAAGATGAAGACCTTCTTATGATAGACGATATCACCTATCGCGATTTCGCTTACGATCACACACTGACGACTGAATACGTGCCTGAAAGGACACTCCTGGTTTACAGTTTCTCAAAGAACGTCGGTTTCGCAGGGATGAGACTCGGCGCGCTGATAATGCCGGAAGAATATTCTGAAGTCATCCACGAGTACAGGACAAACGTGCTGTCGGCGAACGTCCTGGCACAGGTCGGTGCAAAGACCGCTTTGGAGACGAAAGACGAATGGATCGACGATATGGTAGAACAGGCTAGGAAGAACCAAAAACTGATAAAAGAATGTGTTGAAGATATCGAGGGATTGTTCCTGCCCGTCTATCCCTCCCACACCAATATGTTCGCCATAGATATAGCTGAAACAGGTATAAGGCCTGAGGATCTGCAGGAAAAACTGCTTTACGAGCACGACGTCTTCGTAAGGTCCGGCACTTACGTATCCAAAAATGCGGGGGAAGACTTCATCAGAGTTTCTTTCACCGTTCCGGAAAAAGGAGTTAGAAGATTCACCGACGTTTTACCCGGAGTTATAGAAGAGTTGAGATGATGGAGTGTATCCAAGCGGGCATCTATAGAGGGGAAGGAAAGTACTACACCCTCAACCTCGTACCGGGTGAAGATGTCTATGAGGAGGAATTGGTAGAGCAGGAAGGTTTTGAATACAGGAGATGGGATCCGAACCGAAGCAAGCTCTGTGCCTTCCTGGAAAAAGAACATTCGCTCCCGGTCAAGCCAGATATTGATGTACTTTATCTTGGAGCCGGAGATGGGACTACGGTCAGTCATCTTTCAGACATAGTCACGGACGGAAAGATATTTGCGGTGGAAATTGCGAGAAACCCTTTCAGGAATCTGCTCTCTCTTTCTAAAAAGAGGAAGAACATCTATCCCATCATGGCCGATGCTAGAGATCCCAGCAACTACGATGACATAGTATCCAGAGTGGATTTGATCTATCAGGATATCTCCCAGCGAGATCAGAAGGAAATATTCTTGAAAAATCTCAGATTTTTACAAAAAGGATCTTTTGGTATGATAGCCGTAAAGGCCAGAAGTATAAACGTTTCAGAGTCACCGGAAGTGATATATGAGGGAGTGGAAAAAAGACTGAAAGATGAAGGTTACGAGGTAAAAACAAAAACTGACATATCGAGGTGGCAGAAAGATCACAGCATCATAACCATCAAAAAGTGAAGATGAAATTTTTACACAGATTCCAAAGGTATTTTATCCCCGAAAGGTATTGAAACCTGATGATCGATATACTGAAAGAGGAGGAAGAATTTTATGAGAATATATGGGGGAAACTGTTCCTCTTTTCAATCCCCTTTCTCATAGCCTCTTTATATATCATCCTCCTCCATCTCATATTGATCGATCTCAATAACACCTTTTGGATAGTTGGAGGTGCGATGCTCACATATCTCATCCCTCCTCTGGGGAAGGAAAGCGTTATTCCGGGAACAATAGGAATACTCAGCGGTTTGAATGTCGGATTATCGCCTTTCACTATAATATTTTTAGTCTCAGCCTCGATCGCTTTCGTAGATATAGTCACTTCTTATTTTTTGCTTTGGAACTTTTACATCGCGAAGAAGATCCCTTTAGTGGGTAAATGGATAGATAGGTTCCAGAAATACGGAGCCAAAAAGATGAAAGAGAAAACGTGGATCAAAAAATTAGCTTCCATAGGCGTAGCGAGTTTCGTCATATTCCCTTTTCAGGGTAGTGGGGGAGTTGGCGCATCGATTTTAGGCAGAGTGATCGGGATGAACAAGTATCACGCTTGGCTTTCGATAACTGTAGGTGCTTTCGTGGGCTGTTTTTTCATCGGTTTGATAGCATATTTCACCGGAGGAGCGATAATCAGTGCTTTTCAGAGTGGTATTTTCAGGGGTGTTGCGGCCCTGTTACTCGTGATCGTAGTTTTTATATTGGTATACCGCTTCACTAAATCTAGACTGATCGTGAAGACGGAATGAAAAAGAGGTGTAAAAATGAAATTGAAAGATAGGAAGATACTCGTAACTGGCTCGGCCGGATTCATCGGAAGCCATCTAGTGGACGCGTTGATAGAAAAAAACCAGGTGATCGGTTATGATAATCTTTCCTCTGGGAGGAGAGAACTTGTTGAACATCTGGAGGATAACGATGATTTCGAACTGGTAGTTGCGGATGTTTTGGATCAGGAAAAATTATCGGAGCAGATGAAAAGATGTGACATGGTCTTTCATCTTGCAGCGAATCCAGACGTCCAGGTCGGAGCGGAAGACACTTTCGTGCATCTAGAGCAGAACATCATCGCCACTTACCATGTCTTAGATGCCATGAGAAAGCACGGCGTAGACGAGATAGTATTCACTTCTTCCTCCACGGTTTACGGCGAGACCGAAGTCATACCGACTCCAGAAGATCTAGGTCCCTTGGAACCCATATCTCTTTACGGTTCCTCTAAACTCAGCTGCGAGGCTCTCATCTCTTCATTCTGCCATACTTTCGATATGCGTTCGGTGTCGTTCAGGTTCGCCAACGTTGTCGGACCGAGAAGCACTCACGGAGTGACTTATGACTTTGTCCAGAAGTTGAAAGATGATCCGGAAGAACTCGAGATATTGGGAGCTCCGCCGGGAACTACCAAATCTTACTTCTACATAACCGACTGTATCGACGGCATGCGGTACGGCACGAAGAATGCACAGAAAAGAGTGGAATTCTTGAATCTAGGTTCAGAGGATTACATCAACGTGAAAAAGATAGCGGATATCGTCTGTGAGGAGATGGGATTGGGGGACGTCGATTATAATTGGACCGAGGGCTCTGATGGAGATAAAGGCGGATGGAAAGGCGACGTGAAAACGATGCTACTTTCTCTAGACAGGATGAAGGATATGGGTTGGTCACCTCGACATGATAGCGCTGAATCGATAGCGAAAACAGTAAGGGCACTATTGGAGCAATAAATGGAAACATGTGTTAACCTAAAGAGCTCAATTTACAGAATAGAAGATAAAGTGCTTATCGGGTCCGCCACCCACACCGCGACCAAAAGACAGCTTATGAAGTAAATGTAATAAAGGATATTGTATTTGTACTCATCAAGTTTATCCATCAGTTCTTCCGTCATACCAATCACCTTATTATGTCATACGTTTTTAAGACAGATTACAAATTCCACAAGCATTATTTATAATTTTTTGTTCTTTTTCACATC
>JBKHFH010000008.1:0-39148 GCA_046540335.1 Thermoplasmata archaeon
GTATTTTTAATTCTAAAATGGCCACTTATCTGTTCTTAGTTAGGCTTTTCCGGCTCTGTAGAAAACCTCTGTTTCACCGTTGATTTGAGAAGAGTAGTAACTAAATACCGCTTTAAAACCTCGATATTTCTCGAAATACATTCAATTTATTTCCTTATTTCTCCCCTTCTTGAAGGTTTTCTACACGGCCGCTTTTCCCTAAATAATTTATATTAGTAGGGATATGGATTTATTGAGTAAAGCAGGGGTTCACCCTGTTTGAATTGGAGGAAAAAGATGAATGAGAAGAAGATGAATATTTTGATTTCTGTTGGGATAGCGGCCATTTTAGTGATGTCCGTTCTCACAATAGCGATGGTCGGGGTTTCTGGTGAAACCGGGACACCCACCACCGAAGAGGATGACAGCGAAGTCACTATTGATGAAGCAGATGAGAACTTTAATACGGAGAACACGCCCTCGCAAGAGGAAGTGAAGTCTAATTTAGAGAAACTCAAAGGTGAATTCCAGAAAGACATCGATGATCAAAAGAAGCTAGACATAATGCCTGAAGAGGAAATGGAAATGGTTAGTGGTGGAGATGCTGAGCCCACCGGGAGCGAGAACGAGATAATGACCGATAATTCCACTAGAAATCTCCATAACGTAGATCCCGTGCATGACATGGGATACGAGGGAGACGACGTGAAAGTATCACTGATGGACACCGGTTTCGACATGGCACATCCTGATATCGCGGGAAGACATGCCGTGTTCGAATACGATGAAACTACTATGGAACCTGAGTTGGAACAGTTCGACGGATATCCGATCGCTTACGACGCGGTTTCCATGATGGACTACGTTCTATCTGGAGATGCCGAAATGGCTAACTGGTATGTAAACACCAGCTATGAGACAGCGGCTTATGAAAATACAAGTGGTGTCATAGTAGCCGAGTATGACGGCGTTAATTATACGATGCCTGATTACATTGGAGATGGAGATACGGTAAGATTCGGTGATCATCCAGATGAGAAATTGTATGCGTGGTACGAGGAAAGACCGGCGTTATTGTTGACCAAAGACGGAGACGGCAATTGGGGAAATATCAGCACGGATCTTAACAACGATAAGAGCTTTGCAGACGAGAAAATAGCACAGATAGACGGCAGTGATCCAACTTCTGAACTGTTGACCCACGATGTTGACGGTGACGGCATAACGGACATATCTGGAGGGATGGGTTACTTCGTCGGTGAAACAAACGAGACCGGAGAAAACATGCCCATACCTTACACGCAGAATGATAACTTCAGAAATACGATGAACACGATGATAAATCTTATTTCAGGATTACCGCCTGGTTACATAGAATGGTCCACTTCGAACCATCCTGATGATTGGCCAGAAGTTAACGAAACCGGCGTAGACGCTTGGGATTACATGTTTGGTTATGATATGGACGGCGACGACAAGATAGACCCAGGTACAGCTCCATATTACAACACACCAGAACCAGGAGACATGGTCGCCCTGATGGGCGATTTCAACGGATTCGGTTCAGACGGAGCTCATGGAACGTGGACAGCTTCAGCTGTCGCGGGTCAAGGAGTCACTGGAGTGCCCAATACCACCTATGAGCCCACACCGTCCGGCGGAGACGGCCTAGTACAGGGTCTTGCTCCGAACGCAGAGATAATACCGATGGGTGATTTCTTTACCGCGCCTATGAGTACAGGTGGAGCTTTAGATACCACATATTCCTCAGCGATCTTCTCGGCTGAAGGGTACGACGGAGATGTATCTACAGATGCAGATCAAGCTCAGATAGCTTCAAGCAGCTTCGGAAAGAGCGAAGGTTATGAAGGCTTCGGCGGATATGATTTCTACGAGAGGTTCTTCGATTACGTGGGAACTAACCACACACAAAATACGTTGTTCGTGAACTCTGCTGGTAATGAAGGTACTGGATTCGGTAGTCTAGGTTCACCGTCCGGTGGAGAAGCGATCCTTTCCGTCGGTGGAGCTAACAATCAGTATTACAGAAAGTTCGAAGGACATGACGAAGGACCGAACCCATGGCAGGGTGAAGTCGCTCAAGTAGGTAGTCGAGGTCCCGCGAAAAGAGGAACACAGGGCGTCGACGTTATAGCCAACGCAGAGTTCGGCTACGGTGGAGATCCAGTGAATCAACAGATAGACAAGATAGGTGAATTCAACGGCAGCACCGCGAATGAACTCTGGTCCGGAACGAGTCTGGCCGCACCGAACGCAGCCGGCGTAGCGGCATTGATCTATCAGGCGTACTGGAACGAGATGGGAGAGAAACCCTCTGCGCAGATGGTGAAAGAAATCATCAAGCAGGGAGCCGACGACATCAACAACTCGCCGTTCAATCAAGGTTCCGGCGTTGTCGATGCTGGAGCATCCGTTGATATCATACAGGAAGGTCTTTACTCGTCCACTTCGGAATGGAGACCCGGAATGGATCCAGAAACCGGAACATTCACGGAGATGAACGTCAATATGATGGAGCCCGGCGATACCTACAAGGACTCACTCTCATTGAGTAACTGGGGCACAGATAGTACGAACTACTCGATGGAAGCAACGCATCTGCAGGAAGCCGCCTCTAATAATGTCACATTCGAGAACACCGGAACGGGACCATATCTCATGTTGAACGAGTCTGGAGTTTATGAACTGGAATACAATGAAACCAATGACGACTACGAGATAGGTGAGATGCAGACTGAGTTGGATGCGCCTAATGCAGACCTATTCAGGTTCGGAGCTCACAATACCAACTCTGATGCATACAGCTTGATAGAATACTTCGATTGGACAGATGATAACGGTACTGAAACGTACGACGGTGTTGAAGAGAGAAACAGGATAGGTTACGCCTACGCGAGTCTTGGTGGCGATTACACCGACATCTACAACCCAATAGATAGATTGAGTGACGGCATGATCATCGGCATGAGAGACTTAGGCGGTGCATCACATGAAGTGACTCTCAACATACAGCAGTTCAATGAAGAATCTTTCGATTGGGTAAGCATCGATAACAGTACTGGAACGATTCCGGCTGAAGACAACATTGAATATAACCTGACAGCGAGCGTACCATCTGATGCAGCACAGGGAATATATGAAGGTAAAGTCATGATAACCAACGATGATACCGGTAGTGCGAATGTAATACCGGTCACGATAACGGTCGGTGAACGTGTGGAAGCATCCGATGGAAACTTCGATTTCCAGTTCGGAGAAGGAGACGGCAACGATGCATACAAAGAAGGCAATATGTACAGGAACGACAGATTGTACGGGAGCTGGGATGACATAGCTGGAACTGGAGACTGGAGAGTATTCAACTTCAGGCTCGAAAACCAGACGAACGGTCCAGTCGCATTGAATATCGATAGCGATGCCAACGTTGAAGGTCATCTGCTCACACCAACGGATTCGGTCTACTCACTCATGGACAATACAAGGTACGGCAACTACACGTTTGAAGCTACAGATGAAAATACCACTGATGTGATAGGAAACAATACCGGACTTACCACTCCAGGCTTAGATCCCGGCACATACGCAGTAGTCGTTCACGGCAAAGACATACCCGGAGATCAGGCTTATGAAAACTTCACAGTGGAGATGTTCACTCCAGGTAACATAACAGATGCGCCTGATCCTATAGAACATGAGGTATCAAGTTATGCAGAAGCGGAGAACGCCACATCTGGAACTTTGAACTACAACGCAACAGCGGGCTTCGACGCCGATACGGTCACGAATGTCAGCAAACCACCAGTAAAAACAGAGCAGGAAACATGGGTTGACACCGTAATGCAAGGTCAAGGAGACGTCAGCGAAGAAGCATTTGTTGAATACGGAACGATAAAAGGACTCGAAGTTGCCTCCGTCAGTGAGCTAGACATCAATATGATAGCAGAGGAAGTCGAGGCAGACGATCTAGACATGGCGTTATTCCTCGACGATGGCGACAAAGAATTGACAATGGATGATACAATGTATACTAACTCCGCAGTTGAAGGAAATGACGAACGTATGACTGTGAGTGATCCGGAGGATGGATATTATTTCATCTCAGTACTGCCTTACGCCGCTGACGAAGGAGATGAGTTCTCCGTTGAGATATCTAAATCCATCGAAGTCGAAGGCCTTTCATGGGAAGTCAACCATCCTGAAAGCTTTACAGCGGGAGAAGAAGTCACCTTTGAGGTGGATTACACACTACCGAATATCGCTGGAACTTACAGTACCTGGATAGGTATCGGTCGTGAAAACGCATCGAGAGGATTCGAACTACAACCACAGATAACACTGGTAGATAATCATACCGGTACCTTTGTGTTAGATGAAGAGGCATCCACAACACCAGTGAATAGTACGCAAGATAAATTGATCTTTGAACATGAGACTGCGATGTATACTCCACTGAATCATAGTATGACCGAAGTCACTTTCGACGGAGAGCCGATCCCGGATGAAGCTTACAACACAAACGAGTTTACTGACGTAGTGACTATCGATGCCTACAAAGCCAGTGTGATGATGGGCTATGACGGTGAGCAGACTTTCGATGTAGTGGTGAGCTCAGAGTCTGAGATCGGTCTGCAACCTGAATCCGATCCCGTAACGGTAACCGTCGATACACTCAAGCTAGATGTGGATGATCTGCCAGAATGGAGTGACTCCAGGTTGGTTCCTGTGAATGGACAAGCCACCCCAGGTAGTCATATAATGGTCAACGGCGAACCTGTCAGCCTCACGTCGAGCGGAGCTTTCAGTACGACACTCGACCTAGAAGATGGAACTCACGACATAGAAGTCGTAGCTATGGACTCATTCCAGGACGATGAAGGTGATTATTACAACCGTACTAGAGAAGTCACTCAAACTGTCAATGTAGATACGACCGATCCATACATAAGGTCCACTGATTATAGGATTGAAGACGGTGAGGCTAGGATCGTTGCTACAGTAGAGGAACTGTTCATCGATGAAGTCACTATCGGAGGAACTCAAGCCGAAGAGGTCGAACAAATCGACAATGAAACCTATGTCTACACTGCAACACTGCCGCTCGATCAAGGAGATAACACATTTACCATCAGCGTTACTGATATGGTAGGACAAACCGATAGTCAAGAGATTGCTATAGAATACGTGTCCTATGGACTTACAGTGGATCAAGAGGGTGAAGGAACGGTGAACATCGATCCGGAACAGGATGAATATCAAGAGGGTACCGAAGTGACATTGACCGCTGAACCAGCAGAAGGCTGGGAATTCGTCGAGTGGACAGGTACCGATGAGACCGGTGAAGAGATAACCATAATGATGGACGAGAATAAAACGATAACAGCTAACTTTGAACAGCTAACGGCGGAACTGGGAGTGAATAACTTCAATGTGGATGTAGATGGACCCGAAGTGACGGTAACAGCCGATGTGGAGAATACAGGTGACATCGAAGGTGAAATAGATCTGATGATGGATGGCGAAGTAATAGATACGGTATCTGTTGGAGCCGGTGATACAGAAGCTTACGAATACACTTATGAATTCGATGAAGAAGGCGATTATACAATAGAGTTCGGTGATCAATCAGAGACAGTGACGGTAGAGGATGTAGGAGATGGAGAAGAACCTGAAGAAGAAGGCATAGACATGATGATGATAGCAGGGATAATATTGATCATAGTGATCATCCTAGCCATAATAGGATACATGATGATGGGCGGTAAAGAAGAAGAAAGAGAAGAAGAGTACAGTGAAGAAGAGATGATCGAAGAAGAATACGGTGAAGAAGAGATGTTCGAGGAAGAAGGAGAAGAAGAGATGTTCGAAGAAGAACCTAGTGAAGAAGAAGAACTTTTCGAAGAACCAGAAGAAAGTGAAGAGGAACTTTTCGAGGAAGAAGAATCTGAAGAGGAACTTTTCGAGGAAGAAGAATCTGAAGAGGAACTATAAGGATACCATAACAGGAACACCTTAAAACCCTTTCTTTTTTAATTATATCAGATTGTGCTTGAAATGATTGATTGTTCTGTCTCTTTTAACCAAATTTTAAATAATACACGAATCGTAGAATGATAGAATAATATGACAAACAGAACAAGAAATCTCGTGAGCTCAAAATTTGCTATAGGGATATTTCTATTGTTGATAATGATTTCTATTTCACCCTTATTCACGCCTCTAGCTGAAGGTGAACTGGCGGATTCTTCATGGCCGAAGTACAGAGGAGATATCCGGAACACCGGTAGAAACGGAGGTGTAGCCAAAGAACCCACTAATAAAACTGTATGGACCTTTCAAACAGAAGACCAGATAGATTCATCTCCTACCGTGGGTCCCGATGGAACGGTCTATATCGGTTCTTATGACGGGAATCTCTACGCTATCAGGCCTGATGGATCAGAAAAATGGAGTTTTCAGACCGAATCGACTATCTCTTCGGCTCCGGCGATCAGTGAAGATGGAACGATTTACTTCGGAACCAATGATGGGCGTTTCTATTCGTTAAATTCGGATGGAACTGAAAATTGGGTGATCGATGAGCCTTTCCACCAACCAATAATATCATCACCGGTCATAAGAGAAAACGGTACCGTTCTGATCGGCTCCACGGATCTATATGCGATCAATCCTAACGGAACGATCCGATGGGAGTATTCTAGAGGTGCACCTGGAGTGATCGTTTCAACACCTGCGATTGGTCCCGAGGGGAACATCTATTTTGGTTATCATGGAAGCATTATGGGAACTCAGTGGGGTGAAATGATCGCTCTGGATAGTAATGGTGAGGAAAGATGGATTTTTGAGGTTCCAGGAACTGATAATCAGGTCCACTCATCGCCCGCTATAGATAAAGATGGAAATATTTATTTTGGCTCTTATAACAACAAATTATATGCTTTAGATAACGAAGGTTATCGTCTTTGGGAATATAAAACGGAAGATGAGATATTCTCATCACCTGCGATAGGTGAAAACGGTACGATACATGTAGGTTCTAGTGATGGATCATTATATGCAATAAATCCTGATGGTTCAAAAGATTGGCATTTCGAAACCGAGGATGAGATCAGATCCTCTCCGGCTTTAGGTCCAGATGGGATCATTTATTTCGGTTCATATGATAACCATCTTTACTCCTTGTATCCAAATGGTACTGAAAGATGGTCGATAGAGACCGGGGATGCAGTTTTTTCCTCTCCGGCGATCGGAGCCAACGGTAATCTGTATTTTGGCTCGGTAGATGGGAAACTGTATGCTCTAGGTGAAGAGGCAGGATATACTCCCTACGATTTCCGATTATCTTTACCTATAATCGCCCTCATCTTCTTTTTGATCGTCTTGCACCCTAAAAGTAAAGGAAATAAAGACTGAATGAAATGCCAGTGTGAAGTCTAAATATCAAAAAAGTTAATACTACTCGGGCCATATGATTATGACAGTATGTATCAGTGGGAGTTGTTGGGACTTTACTTACTTTATTACGTGATTTTACCGTTGGGGTTCATAGTAATCCTATGGAAAATCAGGGAGAAAAGAGATGCTGTGGAAGGTCTGATCAATTTTGGGAGTGAAGGAAAAAGAGATGCTGAGCTAAAGAAAAGAGTGGGTGAGATGGAAAAATTACAGGTCTTTATAGTCATATTTTTCCTCCTCTTCATCCCGGTGAGTAATCTGGTTTCTTCTCAGATACAAGAGCTCAGTATAGAATACGATCAAAAACCCGTAGGAGGTCTTGGAGGTTCGATCGAATATCGTCAATTGAGGAGACAACTAGGACCCTCCTATGATACGGACTCCGTAATTTCTGAGATGGAAAGCGCTCCATCTTACGGTAGTTGGTATATAGAGGATGTTCGAGAAGAAATCGATTTAGATCGATTGACTCGCTTACCTGGAAGTCTCGCAGTATATTACCTAGATAAAAGTGAAGCTGGAGAATTCATGGTGATCACGTACAGTTATCTTTCTCCTGTACCCATCACGAGATATTTTGTCTTTTTTGTTTTTGAAGATGAAGCTTCTTTATTTAAAGAAGATACACTAGTGTATCCAGAAAACCCGGCGAAGATAGATCCCTTTTGATTATTAGGAATAATATTTTATAAGTCATAATTAAGTAAATTATAAATACCTTCTATTTTGATATGGTAGGTGAGGTAGAACGAATGAAATGGAAAAAAATACTATCCTTTGCGATAGTATCGGTTTTAGTGATGAGTGGATTGGCAGTGATTTCTGGGCATACTTCAGCACAAGATACAGGAGAGCGAATAACAGAGATCAATTTTGGTGTTCAGCTCGATGAAGAGCAAGGAGCCTTGAACGCGGCAGAGGGAGATACAGATTTGTTCATGCAGTCGTTAGACGGCCCTGTGTGGGAAAACCTTCCAGATGATGTCAGAGCGAGCTTAGATACCTGGGAAGTCAAGGGTTCCTACAACAATTATTTCTTGAACCCCGCGCACGAAGGTTGGAGTACCCCAGAGATGGAGGAAGCAGTTGACAACGGATGGATCGATGACAATGAGAGTGTCAAATATTTGGCGAACAACTATGATGATGAGTGGACAATTAATCCGTTGGCCCATAACGACGTAAGGTTCGCTTTCCAATATCTGGACAGAGAGTCAATGATAGAAGACCTCCTTCTAGGTTGGGGAAATCCAAGATACGGTCCGATGGCGGCTACATCCGAATTGTGGCAAGAGCATTTCGTTGAGGAGGTAGAAGATAACTACGATGTCGACCCTAGCGGAGATTGGAACTACGTAGAGGACTTCGTCCAGAATGGTATGGATGAGATATCCACCTACATTGAAGAAACGCATCCAGAGATGGGTGAATTGACCGGCGACATGGACGATGGCTGGTATTATAATCATCCTGATCAGGATGAACACCAGATAGAGATCAACATAATGGCCAGGACGGAAGACTGGAGACAAGATAAAGGTGATTGGACTGCGACCAGACTAGAAGATCTCGGTTTCGAGGTCAATGTGGACCCGACTGATTCTGCCAGTGCGACCCCACAGGCTTACTACGCGGATCCAGAACCATATGATAATCTGGAATATCACATCTATACCGGAGGTTGGGTCGCTACTACGGCAGTGTATTACCAGGAAGTAGCGTTCAGTCAGATGTATGCGCCGTGGTACGGTTTCATGCATACTTATGGAAGTGATTCTCATTGGCAGTATGACGATGAAGGATATAATCAATCGATAGGACCTTCGGATTATGTGAGAAATCAGTTGGACATCTATGAGCATGAAAATTCCACTGTTGCAGATATGGACGCTGTCACATCTGGAATATATTCTGGTGAAGGACTGGAGACATCCGATGATTACTGGGGAGACATGGTTGACTCCGCTCAGATGGGATTCGAAGAGTCGATAAGAGTGTTTACCGTTACGCAGGTAACTCTTTATCCTTACAACCCAGACGAGTTGAAGACTGCAGTCCCTGAATCTATCAACGGGTACGACACTTATTTCGGACCGAGGTCCATGAGGACGACCGACGGTACTTTAGATACGGAGATATTGACCGGAGAGGACCGGCCTTACATGGACAACTGGAACATGGAAGGAGGTTCGTCCGATGTTTACGGAGAATACCAGAGAAGAGTAGCAAGAGAGTACGGTTCTTGGACACATCCAGAGACCGGTGAACCGATGCAGGTGAACAATTACTGGATGAACAACACTCAGCTCGAAGAGGAGAAGCCAGAGAGGGATCATCCTTATGATATCAACGGTAGTGTAGAGAAAGATTACGAGTATAACGGGACGGAACTGGAAGAGAATATCGACGTACCAGATACAGCGGTCGATTATGTGCCTTCGGAAGAAGAATGGATGAACAGAACCGAATTGTACGAGGCCGGATTACTAGAGGACAATAAATCTGCAGTAAAGGTGACCATGGATCCTCACCTTGAACATACCTGGCACGACGGTACCGAGATGAAGTTCCGAGATATCATGCATTACTATGCCAGGAGAAAGACGCTAGCCGATGAGTCCGAGGAACCTTTCAGTCAAGCAACGTATGATCTGTTAAATCCATTCTATGAAACTATAGATGGGATCGAATGGAATGCAGATGAAAACACCTATACTATCTACGGAGATTACACATTCCCATTGGATGATAAGATAGGTTATCACTATGATATGTATCCATGGGACGGACATCCGTTGACCTACACAGGATGGAACCAGCTCCATGCTGGAGATGATTACAGTTACGACTCTGAAGAAGGAACTGATTGGATACATCAGTTATCGACTGAGCACAGCAATGATATGATCGCAGCACTTGAAGATATGGATGTGCCAGCATACTTAGATGAAGCTAACTTTACTGAGTCCATGTCTTCAGACCTAGCGATGACCCAATCAGAGATGGACGATATAGTCTCTAGCTTTGACGACTTTGTTAGTGAGACAGGCCATTCTTACATAGGGATAGGTCCGTACAGGATAGACGAATATGATTCTGAAAACTACGATCTGACGATCACCCAGTGGGATGACTATGGTTATCCACAAGCAGGTGAGGAAGGACCTGAAGGCAATACATGGGAGAACGGTTACTGGTCAGAACAGTTCGAGATCAATCAGATCAACGTTGATTTCTTGGAACTCAGTCCAGATGAAATCATGCTCTACGAACAAGACGCAGACACAACAGTCAATGTATCGGGTCAAGTCACGTACGAAGAACTGTTCCCAGATGTCAGTCAGAGGGCATTGGAGGAAGGTGATTACAACGATTTCTACATCGTACTAGCGGAATCAGAGCGTGGTCCACCCGTGGAGGGTAAGACCATCGAGAGTCAGGATATAACCCTAACTGATGAAGGGAGTTACACCAGTTTCGAAGCTGAGATGGACGTTTCAGATATCGAAACGAGCGGTCAATACTCCATGGAGATCTGGTTTGAAGATGCAGCAGGAACGATGAGTACACGTGCTAGACAACTCGGTATTGCGACGGAGGAATCCTATGATCTGACGATAGATGTCGAGGGAGAAGGCACTACGACACCCGAAGTAGGTACCCATGAGTATTCGGTTCTCGAAGAAGTGGAGATATCAGCGGAACCAGCTGACGCTTTCGGATTCGATGAGTGGACAGGAGATGTACCATACGTAGAAGACGCGACATCTGAGAATATGACAGTGACGATGGACCAGGATAGGAACCTAACAGCACACTTCAGCCCACTTCAAGAATACAATTTGACGATAGGCGCTGGAGAAGGCGGAACGACGGATCCCGAACCAGGTAACCACACCTATTACGAAGGAGAAGAAGTGACCGTTGAAGCTATCCCGGATGAAGACATGTACTTCGATGAGTGGACAGGAGATTACGAGAGCGAAGATCAAGAGATAACATTTGAGGTCACTGAAAACATGGAGATAATGGCGCACTTTACAGAAGAAGCACCAGAATATGAACTCACGGTTGACACAGAAGGAAATGGAACTGTAGACATAGATCCCGACCAGGATGTATATGAACAGGGAACCGAAGTGACCCTCACGGCCGAGCCTGACGAAGGCTGGGAATTCGACGAATGGCAGGGTACTGACGAAACTGGAGAAGAGATAACTATCACGATGGACGAGGATAAGGATATCACCGCAGTATTCGTCGAAGAAGATGACGATGACGATGACGACGACGGCGATGGTGTCCCGGGATTCACTGTGATGTTGCTGGTGATCAGCGCGATCGTTGCCGTTGCTATCTACTACAACAAGACAGAACAGTAAAACCTAGAAAAAACAAACACAAACAAAAACCCCTTTCTTAACCTTTTTAATTATTTGTTCCTTACACCTTTGAATTTTGTAGTACTTATTGTTTTTAGCAGTTCATGCTACTGGAGAAAATAATAGTGGAAGACAGAAACTTTTTGTATCACGAATAATCCATAAGGGAAAATACCTTTCCCTACACCCATACATACAAAGAGCTAAACTCTATGATTGTAAAGATGGGATCCTGCATCATACAAAACCACAGGATGCGGGTTCTGGTTGAGAGGAATGAGTTCTGTCAGCAATCGATTCAGTAAAAAATAGTTTTTAAAAATAAATATCAAAAAACACCTCTCTAACAAAAAATTTATATTTGCCCTTAGCTCATGAATTAAGTGATAATATGCCAGCCTCCTGGAAGTATTTCGCATTTAGGACGTTAAATATGATAGTGGTCCTGGTGATAGTGACACTTATTTTATCTGCATCTTACAGTACCCTTGCAGAAAGGGAATTATCGGCTGCGGCTAGAAATAATGCTAGACAAGATCTTATGGGACTAGAACAAAAACCGGACGACGCTAATGAATATCTAGACCGAAGGATTGAATATTACGAAAAAAGGTATAATCTAGACAAACCCAGATGGCAAAGAGTCTTTTTTTCTGCTAGAGATGTACTAATGCTTGATTTTGGAAAGGCGAACGAGATGACAGCACCTGATGGTACCAGAGATGTCGCTACCATCGTAATGACTTACTTGCCGCGTACGGTCTTACTTTTCACTACAGCGGCGGTCATATACACTGCATTAGGGATCGCGGTGGGTCTAAAAGCTGCTCAAGTCGCCGGTTCTAAACTGGACAAGTTCTTGTCTTTGTTCGGCATAGCAGCTTCTTCGTTACCGATGTGGTGGGTAGGTATGTTAGCAATTCTCGTTTTTGTATATCAACTTGGGTGGTTCCCAGCTCCCGATCCTCAGTTCCCTCAACTAGCTGATATGAGCCTCGGTGCGTATGTCCAGGCTATCTTATACAAGATGGCGCTTCCCTTGGCCACGGTCGTTTTCGTTCTTTTCGGTGGTCGTGCATGGGTCACAAGAAATCTGGTAACTGGTGTCCTTCAAGATGATTATATCATGGCCGCTAGGGCTAAGGGCGTGCCTGAAAGGAAAGTGATCTACGGTCACACATTGAAAACAGCGGCTCCACCAGTTGTAACTTCTGCGATAATGGCTCTCTTGATGTCGATGGGCGGGGCGATGATCTCTGAGATCGTTTTCCAATGGCCTGGAATGGGTTACTTATTAAGGATGGCTATATTCACCTACACGGATGTACCTGTGATCCTAGGAGTTTCGTTCATAATGGCCTTCCTGTATATATTCGGATATTACCTGGCAGACCTAATCTACGGTTTCCTAGATCCACGAGTAGAGGTCGGATCTCAAGGAGCTGCAGGAGGTCGATAAAAAATGAAAACCACTTCCTTTGATAATTCTAAAATAAAAGGTGAATAAAATGGTACATTGGGAAGATATTAAGGCGGATGCAATAGATACGTTCAATGAGTTCAAAAAACACAAGATAGGGATAATTGGCCTAACATTGATAGCCTTCATGGTGATCATGGGGCTCTTGGCTCCCTTTGTCGCGACCGGTGTTGCGGAGGATTGGGAGCAGGGTCATTCCAGATGGCAGTCCAATCCTAGTCAGGCACCTCCGGTATGGGTGGATTGGATAACTCGAGACGATTATGCAAGGCAGGAAAGTCTTACAGATTTTACCCACGAAGAGGTTCCGGCTCTCGGAACGGAGCGACATAGGCATACATTCACCTACAATATGACATCAGATGTACTTCCTAAAGAGATATTCTTTGAATTAAGAGGTAAATCTGACAGTTATGAAAACAGAAAATTGATCGTAGAGCGTCCTGACTCAGATGAACTGGCTGGTGAACCAGGATTTAGAGAGTCAGATGGAGCTCTCGTGCTGGAGGATTTATCTCGAGATGGCAATGCAGGTGAATTTAATGAGACGGTAACAGTAATAAGAAGGATGGCGATGAGAGATAACATATATGGACAGATGCGGTCGTATCTCAGATCTCAAGATGATATTCAAAACTTCAGTGACCCCGGAGCGAGAAATATTAACCCTGTCTATTCTGTTTTTGGAAAGGCAAATGAAGACTGGCTTTCCGATCCTGATCCATTAAAAGGGCAATACAATGTTACCATCGAAATAGAGGCTGATAACCTTGGTAAAGGTGATGTTGAAGGATTAAGTGAGGCTTCAGTGGAAATAGGAGGGGCTGTATATGGTATATTCGGCACTGACAGGCATCGACGTGATATATTCATGGGATGGATCTGGGGAGCTCGATTTGGTTTATACGCCGGCGGTATAGTGGCCTTGACGACGATCTTTTTCTCTACTTCCTACGGAATGACCAGTGCTTATTACGGTGGTTGGGTAGATGAACTGATGTCTAGGATACATGAAATAATAATGGGCATACCCACCCTTCCGATACTGATCATTGTGCTGCAGTTCTACTCACAGAGCATCAATATGTTCGTGCTTATCTATGCCCTATTGATGTGGCGTGGAGCTGCCAGGGTTATACGGGCTAGAGGTCTTCAGGTTGCCCAGGATACTTATATCGAAGCCGCTGAATCATTAGGGTCGGGATCCGGCAGGATCATTTTCAAACATATGGTCCCTCAGATACTACCTTATGCAGTAGCACAGGCAGCTCTTTTGGTCCCTATAGTGATAATGGCGGAAGCAGGGATCCACATACTTGGATTAGGCGATCCTAACATCGTCACATGGGGGACAATATTGACCCAAGCACATAACGCTAAAGCCACGATGAATTATCAATCTTCATGGTTCTGGATATTGTTCCCCGGCTTAGGAATGGTCCTCATCGGTTTCGGATTCATATCTACCGGGATGGCGGTTGAAAGGATAATAAATCCGGAGATGCAGCAGAGGTGAAACCATGGCGGACAATACTGTCTTAAAGGTCGATGAATTAAGCACACATTATCTGACGAGCGACGGAGAAGTTAGGGCGTTAGACGATGCTTCTTTTGAATTGGATAGAGGCGAATCCATAGGTATAGCCGGAGAATCAGGGTGTGGAAAAAGCACCTTGGCGTTCTCCTTGATAAACCAAGTTCAGCCCCCTGGAGAGATAATGAGCGGTTCTATCAACCTAGACGGAATAGAAGTAACAGATTTATCCGAGAAAGAAGCGAGAAGAAAGATCCGGTGGAAGAAGATATCCATGGTATTCCAGGGCGCCATGGAGATAATGACTCCCGTATATACGGTAGGCCACCAGATGAGAGAACCCCTCAAATATCACAAAGATATCACCGGTGAAGAAGCCAGGAATATCTGTGAAAGGTATCTTAAGATGGTGAATCTGGACAGTAGTATCTTTGATAGGTATCCCCACGAATTGAGTGGAGGCCAGAAACAAAGGGTTATCATCGCTACGGCTCTATTACTCGAACCCGACGTGGTGATATTTGACGAACCTACAACGGCTTTAGATGTTGTAGTAGAAGCCAGGATAATGAACGATCTCAAGAGACTTAGAAGAGAACTAGATATATCGATGATATTCATCACGCACGACTTGAGTATTTTAGCTGAAATATCGGATAACCTCGCCATAATGTATGCTGGTTGGATAGTAGAGCTCGGATCTGCACAGAAGATATATACGGATCCGAAGCACCCCTATACCGAAAAGCTCATGGCGGCGATCCCCGACATCAGAACAGATATCGATCGACTAGAATACATCCCTGGTGTACCACCTAACCTGGTGAACCCTCCGAGCGGATGTAGATTCCATCCTCGATGCCATAAAGCTATGGAAGTCTGTCGTGAACTAGAACCAGAAGTTTACACTGTAGACGGTGTTGAGGTCAAATGTCATCTTTACAGTGAGGATGAATCTATAGCGGAAAGCCAGGAAGCGACATACGAGACGGCATACGAAGACGAGGCCGCCTCTGAAGCCTATGAAGGTGAGGAAGGTAAAGAGGTATCTGAGGGCCTAGAAGAAGCTGCAAAAGATGAATCAGTGGAGGTATAAATAATGGCTGAAGAAGCATTGTTCAGGGCGCGAAATTTGACAAAACATTTTGATATCACTCAAGGATTTATGCAAAAACTCAGGATGGAAGAAAAACAGAAGGTAAGAGCCGTAGACGGAATCGACTTTGACATCCAGTGGAAAAGAAACTTTTCGGTGGTCGGTGAGTCTGGCTGTGGGAAAACTACTGTAGGTAAACTAATGATGCGGCTTTTGGAACCCACGGACGGCAAGATGTACATGAAAGGTAAAGATATCACTGAGTTGAACAGTAAGTCCGAGTTGAAGGCGTACCGAAGGCAGACCCAGATAATTTATCAGGATCCTTTCTCGTCTTTAGATCCGAGACATAGGGTCAGAACTATCTTGGAAGAACCTTTACAGATCCACAATCTAGGTGATTCTAGAGAAGAAAGAACTGATATGATTATGGAGGCCCTTGAAGAAGTCAGATTGACTCCGCCTGAAAAATTCCTTAGGAGATATCCCCACATGCTCTCAGGTGGTCAAAAACAGAGAGTTTCCCTTGCGAGAGCCATGATACTGAGCCCGGACTTCATTGTCGCTGATGAGCCGGTTTCCATGTTAGATGTTTCGGTGAGGGCCGAAGTGCTCAACCTCATGAAGGACCTCATCGATGAGGAAGATGTCACCTATTTCTATATCACCCACGACATCTCGACGACTCGTTTCTTCACTGACTACATAGGTGTCATGTATCTTGGGGATATGGTCGAAAAAGGAAAAGTTGGAGATGTTCTAGATAATCCCGCCCATCCATATACTCAAGCCCTCCTAGTGGCGGTACCTGAGGCGGATCCGGAAAGAGTTCGTGGAGTCAAAGAAGTGCCCATTTCGGGTGAAATCCCATCAGGAACTAATATCCCGAGTGGTTGTAGATTCCATCCGAGATGTCCTCATGCTGAGGAGATATGCGCTGAAAAAGAGCCAGAACCGAGAGAAGTTGAGAAAGAGCACACCGCTAAATGCCATTTTGCAGGAGAAATTGAATTCGATTTAGATGTAGTTAAGTGAACACTAATACCAAAAACCCTTTCTAGATTTCTATTGCTATATGTTTAGGAAGAAGGTGGGGATTGAAGTTTAGAGGTTTAAAATAGTATGAATGATAAAGATGATGAGGAGAGAGGACTAGTAATCAGGGTATTGAGCAGTAAAGATATCCAGAAAGGGATAGCTTTCTTTATTATAGCTCTCATACTAGCCTTTGTCGCAGTTACTCCTGTTCCTGCCGAGGAGCGAG
Source organism: Thermoplasmata archaeon (assembly GCA_046540335.1). GTDB lineage: Archaea > Thermoplasmatota > Thermoplasmata > Halarchaeoplasmatales > Halarchaeoplasmataceae > Natronoplasma. Next base: position 17,209 of record JBKHFH010000008.1, read on the forward strand.
TCAGTGATGAGGGCATCGAAGAGACACCTCATCTTGAAAGGATATCTTACCCTAGTTATCAGGAAGTGAACGCTACTCTGGAGGTATCAACCACAGGAAGCGTTAATGTCAGTGTTCATGGATCTCTTGGAGAAAATTCCACAGTGTGGGGGCCAAAGACTGTAGAATCGGGCAGTGAGACATTTTATTTGACGGACATCGATTCAGAAAGAGTCCCCCGTTGGTTAAATTTTACTGATCTCGAAGGTAATCTGACCTATACATATACGGTTCAATACTCCCAAAATCCTTACGGATTGCTCTCTTTACCTGCAGCTTTCTTCGCTTTGCTTGGGATGATATTCGCTTTTAGAGGGCAAGGGGCTATATTGGGTGAGATCAAGAAGAAGCAGATGGAGGAAGAAGCGAGAAAGAAGGAGAAAGAGAGAGAAGAGGTATCCGATGAAGAAAAGGCTAAGTCGAAAGAAATCGAGAGCGAAGTCATATATGAAAGAGAAGAATCTGAAGGGGAGAAGGGCGAGGCCGATCATATCAATTTCATGGGCCTGCCTGATGAAGAGAATGAAGAGGAAAAGGATAGTGAGTAGACCATGAAGTTGTATTTCAGCCATCCAACGTTCACTTTTAACACGAGAACAGAGAGGAAATGTATAAGTATAATCAATGAACACCTCGAACCAGATGAGCTAACGAATCCCGCGGATTATGGGATAAAGCACGATATAAAGTCAGATCTAAAAGACAGTGATGCTTTAGTAGCCATGGCAGTTTCAGGAGCTTTCACTTATGTGGTCTGGAAAGAGATAGAATTTGTTAAGGAAAACGATGTCCAGTTCTACACTTTTATGGTAGAAAATAAGCAGGATATAGGTCCTCTCGTTAAGGGGATACCGGAAAAAATAAAAAGATTAAGTAAGAAGCAATCAAGGAAACTTTCACATGAAATTACTAAAAAGGACTATCAAGAAGGTTTTATCAGTTCATTGATAGGGTCTCACGGTTCTAGATTTTAAAAAAAGAGAAAAGATTTTTACCCTTTCATAACTCCGATGGGCGTGAGTTTTGCGACGATCTTTGAAAGACCAGCGTTATGAGTCACCTCTACCACTTTATTGACATCTTTATAAGCTCCGGGGCTTTCTTCTTTCAGCACTTTGTTGCTCGCCGCTTTGACATATATACCTTTTTCCGCCAGATCTTCCTTGATCTCATTGACTCTGAACCGCTTTCGAGCGCCTGTTCTTGACATCGTTCTTCCGGCTCCGTGACAGGTCGATCCCCAGCTCCTTTTCATGGAATTCTCCGTCCCCATCATCACGTAACTTGCGGTCCCCATATCGCCGGGGATTATGACCGGTTGCCCCGCATCTCTGTACTTTTTGGGGACCTCTTTTCTGCCGGGAGCGAACGCTCTCGTTGCTCCTTTCCGATGAACTATCACGTCTTTATCTTTACCGTCCACTTCATGCTCTTCTTTCTTAGCTACGTTGTGGCATACATCGTAGATAAGTTCCATGTCCATATCTTCAGCGTCTTCCTCAAAGACCTGCTCGAAGCTCTCTCTCACCCAGTGGATTATCAACTGTCTGTTGGTCCAGGCGTAATTGGCTCCGCAGCTCATGGCGGCGAAATAATCCTGACCTTCGGGCGAATCGAAAGGTGCACAGGCCAGTTGCTTGTCCGGAAGATCGATATCGTATTTGCGTATCGCTTTCTCCATCTTATCTATGTAATCAGTCGCTATCTGATGACCGCATCCCCTTGAACCGGTGTGGATCATAGTAGTGATCATGCCTTCTTCGAGGTCCATAGCATCGGCCGCTTCTTTATCGAACACTTTTTCCACTTTCTGTATCTCCAGGAAATGGTTTCCTCCGCCTAGAGTTCCAAGCTGAGGGGCACCTCTGTCCTTTGCCTTTCTGCTTACTTTCTGTGAATCAGCACTTTCTATCCTTCCGTAGTCTTCTATCCGATCGAGGTCTTCATCCCAGCCGTAGCCGTTTTCGACTGCCCATTCTACTCCGTAATCTAGAACTTCTTCGAGTTCCGATTTTTCCAACTTAACTCTGCTTTTTTTTCCGACTCCAGCTGGAACGTTATCGAACATTCTGTTGATGAGGTTTTTGGCCTTTTCTCTTACTCTGTTTTCATCTAGGTTGGTCTTGAGCAGTCTTACACCGCAGTTTATATCATATCCAACTCCACCCGGTGAGATCACACCGTCTTCAGGATCCATCGCAGCCACGCCGCCTATCGGGAATCCGTATCCCCAGTGTATATCAGGCATAGCCTTAGACGCGCCCACTATTCCGGGCAGAGTCGCTACATTAGCGATCTGCTCAGGAGCGTTATCTTCTCTTATAGATTCGATCAGCGTGTCGTCCGCAAAAATCCACCCGTCATTTCTCATACCTCTCTTATAACTCCGGGGTATAGTGTAAACATAATCGCTACTCTTTTTCAGAGGACCGTCCCATCTTCTTCCCATGTTATCAAGAATCCATTGCTACTTTGGATTTATATATTTTTGTATCTTGTCTTCGATAAGTCCTGACCTAAAAGATCACTTTTCAATTATGTCCAATATTTTTTCTACTGTGGAGGGACCTATGCCTTCCACTTCCTGCAGTTCTTCAGTATCTGCCTGGAAAACCTTTCGAACAGATCCGAAGTGTTCCAGAAGTCTTTCCGCCAGAACTCCGGATATCGAAGGCAGACCTTCCAATATGTATAGTCTTCTATCGTGATCTGACATACTTTTTTTTCCTTTTCTGACACCACTCTTCTTTTTTTCTCCTTTCTCCCTTTGGACCATGCTGTAAAGTAGAGAAGATGTTTCTTCGCCGTCCTTTGTCGAGAGCACTGGGATATTGAAATCACAGGCCAAAGAAGATAGTGCCCCGTATATGGCGTTATCACTGATATTTCGCCTTTTGTAAAGACCTTCGCCTTCCAATATGATCACTGGATTGCGATAGTTATCGGTGAGTTCTCTCGCCTGAGCGAACAATCTGCCGTCGGTGACGGATTCGAGGAAATCAGACACTTCTTTTCTTTCGACTGCAGTATTTCCAGATATTATGTAATCACCAACTGAAAGCTGTGAAGTCTCTATCTTCACATCTTTCTTTGAAAGACTCTCCACCACTTTGCTGTTCTGTTCTCTCGTATCTACAGTTATCTCGAGGGTTTTTTCCTCATCTTTCTTTTTTTCCCCATCTTTATCGTAATCCATCAGAGAACGCTGACTTTCATCTTTAGATAGTTTTTCCTCTTTATTCTCTTTCTTCAAATCTTTTTTGCTCTTTTTTTCTACAACATCAAGATCTTGATCTTCTTTCATTGGATCACCCACACTGATTTCACTCTCAAGCTGATCTCTCAATTTCATCAGGTTTCTATGCATCCTTTTCTCTTTGTTCTTGCTGGACCAGTAATAAGCTTCGTCTCGAGTATCCTTAGTTATCAGTATGACGACCTTACCTTTTCTTTTTCTTGCGGTTCTACCTCTCCTCTGGATGGTCCTTATCTCGGATGGCACCGGTTCGTAGAATACGACCAGGTCGGTAGCTGGTATATCGAGGCCCTCTTCACCGACGCTAGTGGCCACGAGTACGTTGAATCTGCCTTTCTCGAATTCTTCCAGTGTTTCAATCTGTTCGTTCTGTTTTAAGCCTGAGTCTCCTTCCTTATCTGTCTGACCTATGAATCGAACCGGTCTTACACCTTCAACTTTAGCCAATCTCTCTGTGATCTTCATCGAGGTATTTCTGTAATTGGTGAAGACAATTATCCTGGAATCTTTTTTTTCCTCGATCTGATCCTTGACCACGCGGGCGACTTTATCCACTTTTGGGTGTTCTTCGTCGAAGTTTTTCAGGGTAGCTAACACATCGTTGATCACTTGTTCGTCCATTATCCTTTTGGCTGCTTTAGAACCTCCTCTAGTTTCCGCCTCGTTCTTTATCTTTTCCAGATATTCTCTCAGGCTCTCGATCCCCTGTGTTTCGGCCTGATCTACAGCGTGATCCACTTTGATCGCGGATGCTACAAGACTCGCCGCATGGTACAAGGAGGAATCATTGGAGGAATGTATATTACCCTGTACTTCTTTTCGGACCTCGATCAGATCTTTTCTGGTCACTCTATCCGGTTTCTTTTTTTCCAGAAAACCAAAATTTCGGAGTTTTTCCACGTATCTGTTCCTCACATCCTTCAGGTTCTCGACTATCCGTTTGTGACTCTCATTCAATTTGACCTCGATCCACTCCTTCTCTAGTCTGTTAGTATAATTGACCACGTCAGGATCGAATTTGGTCCTTATCTCTACGTGTTCGAATCCGAGTGTATTACACACTTCCAGGATATCTTCTATCTCGCTTCCCGGTGAGGCGGTAAGGCCCAAAGAGCGCCCTTCCATCTCGCGGTACATCTCACCGATATACACGTAAGAATAGTCTCCTACGGCCCTATGGGCTTCGTCGAACACGGTGAGAGAAACTTCATCTAGATCTATACGACGTGCCATAAGATCGTTCTTGATGACCTGCGGCGTAGAAACTATTATGTTATTACTCTTCCAGAGTTCCTCTCTATCTTCTGGGCTGACCTCACCAGTGAATACCCGTGGCACTTCCACGTCTAATGTCGCTTCTATATCTCTAGCGTGCTGATTGACGAGCGGTTTTGTTGGGGCTAAAAAAAGGATTTTCTTTTCTGGAAATTTTTTAAGGCGTTCGGCCATCACCATGAAGGCTATCAATGTTTTCCCCATACCGGTGGGAAGAACGACCAAAGTCGATAACTCGCTAGCTACTCTACTGATATTGATCTGGTATTCTCGCTCTTCGATACCTTCCATTTTCAAGAGAGCATTATCTTTCAGCAAGTCTATTTACACCTTCAAATCCTCAGGTACAGGTCCATTTCATAGATCGAGGTCGTCCTCTATCTTTTCTTCCATCTCTTCTTCGAGAGCGAGCTCCTCCTCCCACTTCTCGAGATTGTCAAGTATCTCTTTCAAACGCCTCAAGCAGTCTATGCAGATCCATTTTTCACCTATCTCTTTTCCGGGAACTTTCTTGTATGTTATACGCTCGCAGAGTTCGCAGTGATGCATATCCTCGGTCCGGTGTTCTGCATAAGCCTCCATCCTTTTCCCTTCTTTGAGGCTCGAGAGTATCTTATTTTTCAGTTCGTCGTCTATATCGTCTTCATCAAGGTCAAGATCGTCGAAGTCCAGCTGATCAACGTCTTCCGACAGCGTACCACCTTTGGATGATTCTACATGATTTAAACTATTTAAGTTATATCATCTTTTTTGCCAGCAGATGAAATAAGTTTTATATGCTCCCGTAACTCTTCAGAATTATGAAACTGGTATTCCTCGGAACTGGTGGAAGTTATCCGACTCCGGAGAGAAATGTAGCATGCATCGCATTAAAATATGATAGCGACATACTTCTTTTCGACTGCGGAGAAGGTTCTCAGAGACAGTTGATGAGATCAAGTATCTCTTTCATGCAAGTGGACAGGATATTCATCTCTCACTTCCACGGGGATCATTTCCTTGGAATACCGGGCTTGATCCAGAGTATGAACATGAATGATAGAAAAGAACCCTTGGAGATATACGGACCTGAAGGAACCGTTTCTTTTGTCAAGGATTTGATCTCAAGTGGTTATTTCCTCCCCGGTTTTCCTCTACACGTCTCAGAATTGAAACCTGGCGCGAGATTGGATTTTGATGACTACTTCATCAAAGCGATCGATTCTGATCATGACGTTCCTTCCCTCGGTTATAGTTTCGAGGAAAGAGATAAGAAAGGAAGGTTTGACAGACAGAAAGCCATCGATCTTGGTGTTCCTGTGGGACCGCTATTCAGCAAGCTTCACGAAGGTCAATCCGTAGAGGTGGACGGAGAAGAGATAAGGCCTGAACAGGTAGTGGGTCCGCCCCGCCGGGGAAAAAAGATAGTCTATACCGGTGACACAAGGCCCAATCAGAATGTTATCGAGGCGGCTGAGAGAGCGGACGTACTGATCCACGATTCTACTCTCGACTCGTCTATGTCTGACAGAGCGTTCGAACGCGGTCACACGTCCACTGATATGGCCGCATCTATAGCCGAAAAGGCTACTGTCGGCGATCTTTTTCTCGTCCATATAAGCCCTAGATATACCGATCCGAAGAAATTGGAGAATCAAGCGAAAGAGATATTCGAAAACAGCTATGTACCGGACGATTTTTTCGAGTATGAATTATAATGTTTTTTGGCCGAAAAGGATAAAAAGACCTATTCCTCATCTATATCTCAGAGATGACAGAATTCATAGATACCGTGGTAAAAGCTAAAGAACAATCAGCTCCTTCTTCTATCCTCCTTTTCACCCGGTCTAAAGAACTTATGGAGAAGGTAGCTGAAAAAATAGATGACGAAGAACTTTTGATATTCACGGACCACACCAGCCTTACTTCATTTTTGGGTGAGCCTAACGTGGAAGTCCAGAAGATGAAAGATCCACCCTCTGTCGGCTTAGACGTCCTGAATCAGGTTAAGGATTTGGTCTTGAGCTGTGCAGCTGAAGGACTGCTGGATAGGAATGAAAAGGTCTTGACAGTCATCTCAACAGACATACAGTCCGTGATGAACTTCGATATGTCTGATATAGGCGTTATCAATCTCAAGGATGAGATAGGAAACAGAATCCAGTTGGATGTGCTAGAATCCGCGTTTAACCTCGGTACTAAGATAATAAAGGAGGGCAAAGAAGGACTCCCTGCTGGGGCTTTGATCATAATGGGTGACATAAACAATGTTTTGAGTACCACTACTGAATCTGTGAGGAACCCTCTTGAGGGAAGCAATCAAGAGGAGTTCAATATAAAGGAAACAGATAACTGGAACACTATCAAGGAATTCTCTATGCTGGACGGCGCGTTGATATTGGATAAGTTCGGGAATCCGATAGCAGCCGGTAGATACGTGATGTTCGATGATGGATTTGAGACCGAGATTGAAGAAGGACTGGGAGGAAGACATCTAGCCGCGTCTTATATCAGCAATAAGACGAAGGCTCTAGCGATGGTCGTTTCTTCCGAGGGTGTTATCCGTATATATAAAGACGGTGAGAATATATACGAAGTGAATATCGTTTGAATTCGATCAGAGAAAATTCGTTTTTCTAATACTTCAGATTCTATTTTGATCTCTCTGAAGGATCAAATTTATTTAAACTATTTAAAAAGATTAGGGAAAACCTATATATATAAGAAAAATATACCTCGGTTGGGTAACATGACGGATATTAGAGCTAGAAACATCGACGAAGAAGGTGCGCTGGAAGGACTCCCTCTGTACATGATAATACTCGTGGTCATCGCCGGGATCGGTACCGCGATTTTAGCGGGATGGATGATGAACGCTCAGTCGACCGAATTGGGGTCTCTTGAAGTCGAGGATCACAATGGTGATGAAATCAATAAATTGGACTTATCTGAATTCGACACCAAGACGATATACGTGAGAACCTACGATCAACAAGGCGATTCCTTGAAAGGAGTCACCGTGTCTATAGAAGGTTGTGGAGCGGGTGACATCGACGAACCGGTAAAGGTCACAGATGAAGACGGTGAGGTTTCCTTTGAATTGAACAGCAATGATCTGAGAGTCACCGATGGTGATTACGATACTATCGATATAACTGCAGAGTACGAAGGAGACATGGATCTTACCGAATCCGCCACGATAACAGTTAAGGAATGATTCCTCTCTGAACCAGGTGTGATACACTGCTAGAGACCAAGGAGATATTCGGTCGTTCTGAATCGAAAGTGGAGAAACTTGGGACGAAGGGATGCTGCTACATCGGTAAGAATGTCTCTTATCCAGGAGATGAATACGAAGAGATGGGGAAGGCCTATCTCGACATCGTTTTTCCACACTGTATGCTTGTAGTGGGAAAGAGAGGTACGGGTAAATCCTACACTCTAGGTGTGATAGCGGAAGGTTTCGCCGAGCTGAAAGAGAAGTACTCAAGACGGGTCTCTCTGGTTCTAGTCGATACGATGAGTGTCTTTCACAGCCTGAAGAAGGAGAATACTAACAGTGAAGAAAAAGAGCGGATGGATGATTTTGGTGTCAAACCTGAATCTTACGAGCAAGATGTCAGGATACTAGTACCCGAGGTCGCGGTAAGCGAAGCTCAGGCGAGCGATAAAGATATCCATTACGATCAGAAACTGGACCTTCCTCTGTCCAGAGTAAAGGTTCACGAATGGTTAGAACTCTTCGATCTAGAAGTTACGTCTCCAACAGGAACGTTACTGAATAGGGTCATAACCGATCTAAAGGAGAAAGAAAATTTTTCTTTTGACGATATATACGAAAGGATCGAAAGTGATGATAAAGCGGAGGAAAAAGATAAGACTTCACTCAAGACCCTCTTTCAGATGATACAGGATTTAGGACTTTTCTCAAAAACGGGGATGGATGAAAGGATAATAAAAGGCGGTAAGATAACTGTGCTAGATATCTCCTATTTGGGTCGATTAGGGGATTACGAACTGAGAAGTTTGATAGTCTCCATACTCGCGAGAGAACAGATGGCCAAACGGACGCTCTATACCACGATAGAGATGCAATCCAAGGCGGATCTGACAGAGAACGATGTAGGTGATAGCCTGACAGAGGAGTACCCTATAGTTTACATGCTGATAGATGAAGCTCATCTTTTTTTGCCATCAGACGGGTCGACGATAGCTACACAGCCATTGATCGATTGGATAAAACTGGGAAGACACCCCGGTCTTTCTCTTATAATGGCGACTCAGGAACCTTCCGCTCTGCATCCAACCGCGATAAGACAGTCCGATATGATAATAGCTCACAACATGACCTCAAAGGGCGACCTTGATGCGTTAAAGTTGGCCAAGCAGTCATACATGCAGAAAGGCCTGGACGAAGTAGTGGCTCAGATGGAATTCAAGAGAGGACTGGCGATGATATTCGACGATAAGAGAAGGGAGTTGCAGTTGTGCAGGATCAGACCTAGAAAGACGCTGCATACGGGAGTTGATGCCTCAGCGCTTCCACCGGAAGAGAGGTAGCGATCAGTCTCCCATCTTCTTTCCTAAAGTCTCTTTCCAATCTTTCCTTATCTTTTCTATATCTAATTCGATAAGTTCCTTTCCATTCAATTCGATCTTTAGTTCATCTCCTCCAGTTGTACCGATCTTTTCAACGGGAACCGAGAATAGACTTTCGAATTCTTCTTCATCTTCACTTTTGACTTCCACCAGCCATCGCGTATTGCTCTCGGAGTAAAGGAATTTATCTTCTCTTAGATCAGTATAGGTTTTTATTTTCGCGCCGATATCTCCGGCGAGACACATCTCCGAGATAGCCACTCCCAGCCCGCCCAGTGATACGTCGTGACAACTGACTATCAGGTCTTCCGAGTTAGCTTTCAACATCTCTTCCGTGCTATTCTCCAACACTTCGACATGAACTTGAGGTACATCCCGACTCCTGCCGTCGACCATACTGTAGTATTCCGAGCCGCCCATCTCGTCTTTCGTTTCTCCGACCAAGTATATTGAATTACCTTCTTCTTTGAGGTCCATCGTAACCGCTTCTCTAACATCATCGATCAGACCACAAGCGAGTATCGAAGGTGTGGGCTTGACAGCACCATAGGGGGTTTCGTTGTAGAAGCTGACATTTCCAGAAACAAAAGGTATGTTGAGCGGTCTAGCGACTTCGTCCAAACCTTCCGCGACCCTAGCGAAATCACCCAGTCTTTCCGGTTTTTCCGGGTTGCCGAAATTGAGACAGTCAGCGAAGGAGTGCGGTTCCGCTCCGACCGCCACGAGGTTCCTTATCGACTCATCGAGCGTGGACATCGCTCCCGCTTTAGGATCCAAAGAGGTATATTCGGGAACAACATCGGTGGTCACGGCTATACCTTTGAATGAATCCTCTAAAGGTTTGATCAGTGACGCGTCGCCGGGGCCCTGCTTTCCTAATCCGCCCTGTAGAGGCTTCAAAATCGTGTTCTCTCTCACCTCGTGATCGTACTGTCTTATCACCCACTCTTTGCTATTGATATTATCTCTTCTCAAGAGATTTAACAGGGCCTCGTTATAATCTTGTGGTTCTTTGGGTTCCTTTTCCTCTATATTTCTCGTATGCTCAACTTTTTCAGTCGGTCTGCAGTAAGTCGGCCCGCCGGTCTGGAATTCGAGATCTAGATCCATTATCTTCTCTCCTTCGTAGTGAACTTTCACTTTCTTTTCGTCTATCACTTTACCTATCCTGGTTGCTTCGACGTCCCATTTCTCGCATATATGCATGACTTTGTCCACATCTTCTTCCTTCACGGCGAACATCATCCTTTCTTGGCTCTCTGACACCCAGATCTCCCATGGTGCCATGTCTTCTTCTTTCAAGGGTACCTTATCGAGCAGTATCTCCACCCCGTATCCACCATCTAAGGCCATCTCTCCTGCGACACAAGACAAACCACCGCCGCCGAAGTCTTTCATGCCTTGAAGCAACTTTTTTCTGTTGAGTTCCAGACTCGCGTGTATAAGAGGCTCTTTGGTTATGGGATCGCCGAGCTGAACGGCCTGGATATCTTCTTCTTCAGAATCCTCGTCCAGTTCGTCGGAAGCAAAAGTAACGCCGTGAATACCGTCTCTTCCTGTTCTCCCTCCCGCCATTATGAAGACGTCGCCGGGTTCTTTGACCCTGCTTCTTATCAGCTCGTCCTTTTTCGCTATCCCGATGCAGCCGACGTTCACCAGACAGTTCGTGGTATAACATTCATCGAAGTAGACCATACCAGACAGCGTGGGTATACCCAATCTGTTGCCGTAATCGCCTATCCCGTCGACAACACCGTCGAAAAGGTATCTTGGGTGTTTAGTTCCGGATGGAAGATCATCGTGATCCATATCCAAAGGTCCGAAGAATAACGGATCTACAAAGGCCAGAGGCTGCGCGCCCATACAGGTCACGTCTCTGACTATACCACCTATGCCCGTTGCAGCTCCGCCATAAGGTTCGATAGCGGAGGGGTGGTTGTGACTTTCTAACGCGACAACATAAGCGTGGTCCTCATCGAATTCAACGACCCCAGCGTCTTCCTCCACAACGTAGATATTCTGGGGCGCCTCTATATCGAAAACTGTATCTTTCAGTATAGGTTTCGAGGACTTGTAACAGCAGTGCTCTGACCAGGCCTGGCCGATAGCTTCTAACTCCAGATCGGTGGGATTCCGACCCAATTTTTCGAAATGCTCTTTCACCATCTTCATCTCGTCCAGGCTGAGACCTACACCGCTCTCACGGCTTATCTCTTCGAGGTCTTCGTCCTCGCTCTCCAATATATTTACTTCATGAAGCTCGAACGGGACATCTCTCTCTATGTAGTGTTCCATCCTCCATCACCCTAGTCTTTTATCTCGATATCGTAGGTCTGGATAACGGGATTTGCTAGGAGTTTCTTGCACATATCTTCGACTTCGCTTCTTGCTTCTTCCTCGGGAACACCTTCGCCGAGAACTATCTCGAAGAGCTTTCCCGTCTGTACCTTCTCAACGTCCCATCCAAGGAGTTTCAGTGTTTTCTCCGTGTTCATACCTTCTGGATCCGCTATACCTTCCTTGAGTTCTATCTTGACTTCCGCAGTTACCATGAAACCACGGATGTAAATTGGAAGGTTCTTTAATAGCTTTTCTAATCTTAATTTTGTAATCTATCATGTTCAATGAGAGTTAAATACCCGTTCTCTAATCCTTTATCGATGTCTCTCCCGCTGAAATGGATAGTGATATTGATCGTTTCGCTAGTCCCGGCTCTAGCTTACTCCATATACATACGGAATATAGAGGAATACAAGAAAGAGCCGTGGAGATACGTCGCCCTAGCCTACCTGGGGGGCGGTATAACCGCCGTGGTCTTCTTATCCTTCTCATGGTTCATCTATGGTCAGATAGAGAGAGAACACGAGTACTTCCAGTTCTTTCGTTCCATAACTAACGTCTTCATCATAGTGATACTATTTCCGGTATTAGGAGAAGCTCTGAAGGCGGTAGGTCTACTCACGGTTAAAAAAGAGCTAGATGAGGTGGAAGACGGTCTCATCCACGGGGCGATACTGGGGCTGGGATTCGGCGCTTTTGCGAACATAGTTTACCTTTACAACACTTTTACCTGGCAGTTCGAAACTGTCGCGGGATTTGAGGTCCCTTCCCTTTTGTTCCTGATAATCGCCGGGATATCTACCATCTTATTTCACGGGAGTTCCACTGCAGCGGTGGGTTACGGTATTTCCAGCGCTTTGGTAGATCATGATTATCTGCATCTTGGACTGTACTTCTTCGCGGGGATCTCGATACATCTGCTTTTCAATCTCTTGAATATAATAACAATCTACTTGGAGGTGCAGTCGGGTCTTTACTATCTGATAGGTATCGGAGGCGTCCTGCTGATATCAAATCTAGTATTCAGAACGATAAGGGCGAGACTGCTAAAATTGATCGAAATACTGGATATAGAGACTCATAAAAAGAGGATGGAACAAAAGAAGACTAGATGAAAGGAGAAACGATGAACCACACACCGAACACCAACATCAGGGTTCCACAACCAGCGAAGACTTTCCTTCTGTGTTTTTGCCAGTAATCTAGCGTGCTGTGCGAAGAGAAGGTCAGGAAAGAATCCCACATGAGATCGCACGACCAGTGAACTATGGAGAACACCACTAAAAAAAGAACACCATACTGGAGTGCTCTAGTTATGAGTGCCGCGCCGACAGTAGCCCACCAAACAAAAAAGTAAGGATTCGCCGCGCTGGTTATCACTCCAACGATGGTCGGTCTGTACGGAAATCTTTTTTCTCCTTCTTCAACTGGTTTGAACAGCTGTACACCTAGATATATGAGTAAAATTCCGCCGCCGACTCCGATCGCCGCTTTAGCTTCCCAAGACGCTATGAAAGTTAAGCCCAGGGCGACAAGCGCTATTATCGGGAATTCAACCAAGGCGTGGCCAAGTGCTATCTTGATCCCAGCCTTTTTGTCCTCCGCACCTTTAGCTATCGCCCCTGCAGTCACGGGTCCGGGCATCATCACCCCGCTGAGCGATATAACGACAGTAGCTCCAAGAAGAGCCAATGCATCTAACATATATTCAACCGACTACGCCGCCCTCTTCTTCAAGATCCATATCTTCGAATCTTTCCACTTTTAACCTTTCTATATCTATCGACGGCTGTTTTCCCGTGACTAACTCGGCGGTGACCTTACTGACCATCGGCGATACCATGAATCCGTGTCCGCTGAAACCGTTGATCTGATAGAATCTTTTGACTTCTGGAACTGAACCAAGTATGGGTTGTGCGTCCGGAGTCACATCGTAAAAGCCTGCCCACTGCCTTATCATGTTCACTCCACTGAATCTGGGGATGAAGTCCAATAGAGTGTCGGAGAATTTTTTCATGAACCATAGGCTGCTCTTCTGGTTGAGTCCGGGCTCTTCGTCTGGATTTCCTATACCTCCGACCACGTTACCGTGCTCGCTCTGACTGAAATATATGCCGTGCCTGAAGGATATGATCATCGGGTCTATGAATCTTTCATACGGTTCGGTCACCATGATCTCGTGTCTTACTGGTTCATTAGGAATATCGACTCCGGCCATCTCGGCGATATCTGAAGACCATCCTCCCGCTGCATTCACGACAGTATCGGTCTTTATGTCACCTTCTTCCGTTTTTACCTTCTTTATCTCTTTACCTTCTGTAACTATATCCGTCACCTCCGTATGCTCTTCGACGTCTATACCCATCTCTTTTATCCGATCAGCATAACCATGGATGACCCTGAATGGATATATCGTCCCGTCGCTCTGGTTGAAGGTCGCCGCAACAACGTCAGAAATATCCAGCTCCGGCACTATCTCCTTCGCTTCTTCAGGACTCAAATACTCACTTTCGACCCCCAGCTCATTCTGCAGTTTAACGTTGCCTTTGAACTCTTCTGCTTCTTCCTCATCGAAGGCTAGAACGAGATAACCGCCCTGGTAGAACTCCAGATCCTCTTCCAGTTCCTCGTCCAATCTTTCGAACATCTTCCTGCTCTCCAGAGCGAGCTTGATGTTCTCTTCTGAGGTCCACTGCTGTCTTATCCCTCCTCCGTTCCTACCGCTGGCTCCGTAACCAAGATACGATTTGTCTACAACCAGAACGTCGTTGAACCCCTTCTTACCGAGGTGATAAGCTGTACCCAAACCGTTGACACCGCCTCCGATTATCACCGCATCGTACTCTTCAGTCATCTTCTTCACCTCTCTTTGGTGAAGCTAACAGGCTGAACGGCACGGGCTGTGATGGAGGTCTTGCAGTTGGGTTATCCATCTCTTCCACGCTTTTTCCAGTCTCTCTACCCAGTATCCTTCTAGCAAGCAGTAAACAGGTCTTCCCCTGGCAAGGTCCCATGCCTAACCGTAGATGTCTCTTCAATTTTTCAAGCTCATCATATCCATCCTCTATCGCTTCTACTATATCTTCTTCCGTGATATCTTCGCATCTGCATACTACCGTAGTCATTCTATCACCTCGAATCCTCTGACATCCCAAACGTGATCTTTATCGATCTCTAGGGTCACCGCATAAGTTTTTCCGGACTTTCTGACGTCGGTGACTTCGGCTTTTTCGACTTCATTTCCTTTTCTGTCGAGAGCCATGACCTCCTCACCTTTTTCTGGGACCGGCAAGTACTCGTAGGGAACTGTAACTTTGCATTTCTCGTCGCTGTAACTGCAGTCGATGACGAATATCGCTAATCCGGGACATTCGGTGACGCAGAACCCGCAGCCAGTGCACTTCTCATAGTTCACGTGTGGAGTATCGGTGATCTCTTCCATATTTACCGCATCGAAGGAGCAGGCCGCTACGCAGGGATTGCACGGAATATTCTCTATACACTCCATGATCACCACTGGTCCTTCTTCCAATCTCTCGTCATTTGGTATGTCCAGATCATCTTTGCTCAGGATACCGGTACTCTTATAATCGCTCATCCGCAGATCACCTCTTTTGTGATCGAGCATGTACGGACAAACTCTACAATCATCCGCACACCTCCTCGTCGACGGTACAGCTTTTGACTCCCTGTCTAGGCACTTCTCCATAAGGGCCTTTTCTCATCTGATCAAGGCCTTCTTTCGCTTCTTTCTTGGATCTTCTGGTATCTTCCGTTTCCTCATTCAACTCTTCGTAGACCGCGGCGCCGGCTATCTTGCCCTCTAGAGCGGCGACTGTAGCCTCTTCGATACCTGCGGCGTCTCCAGCAACGTAAATACCTATTTTCGTGGTCATCATGTCTTCAGTTCTCAGTGGAACATAACCGCCCAATTCTCCTATATATTCCATCTCGCAGTCGGCCTGCCTCAAGAAATTGGTATCGGGACTGAGTCCAACCGCGAGACAGATAACGTCACAGTCCACTTCTCTTTCAGTTCCTTCTATGGGCTGCCAATTTTCATCTATCTTTTGAACCACTGCACCTTCCACTTTTTCTTCTCCCAACGCTTTCTTGATAGTATGTGAAGTGTTGATCGGGACTCCGGCTCTCCTTATCTTGGATGCGTGGACTTGATACCCTCCTATCTCGGGCAGCGCCTCTATCACCTCGACGACATCGACGCCTGCCTGAAGCAGCTGATAAGCGACTATAACGCCAACGTTTCCGGAACCGACCATCAATACTTTGTCGCCTGGAACTATGCCCTCCTCGTTCATAAGCGTCTGTACACCACCTGCTCCGTAGACGCCTGGAAGATCATTGTTCTCGAATGAAAGGTAATTTTCCATAGCTCCTCCTGCGTAAACGATGCCGTCAGTGTCATAGATGACGAACTGACCTTCCTCTTCTACGGTCACTTTCATCTCTTCGTAATAGCCGAGGACCTTCGTTTCTGTATGAATCTCGACGCCTACATCTCTCGCCTCCTCGACCAATTCTTTACCTATCTCTATGCCTCTAGTTCCCGCGTCTTCTTCATGGCTGCCGAAAAACTGGTGCGTCTGTTTCACCAGCTGTCCTCCGAGGTCATCACCTTCATCGAAGAGATGTACGTCCGCTCCGTTTCTCGCCGCGACGATGCCGGCCATCAGTCCCGCGGGTCCTCCGCCTATGACCGCTATCTCTATATCTTTCTCTTTTCTTTCCTTTCCTCTACCTACATCTATCTCCGGGAATTCCGGTTTCGGACCGTGCCTTTCGACTTTCATCCCTTCTTCTGCAAGAGTAACGCAGGTCCTGACGTTGGGTCTTCCGTCTACGGACATAAGACAGGAAGAACATTTACCTATTGCACAGAAAAAACCTCTAGGTCGTTCTAGCGTCTTGCTATCCGTGAACTTTCTTAGCCCATCGGCGTAAAGAGCTGAAGCTATAGTCTCTCCTTCATAAGCTTTGACTTTTTCGCCTTCAAAATCAAAATAGAATTCATCGCCTCTCTCGAAATCGAGTATGGGATGATCAAATATTCTCCTTTCGTTCATCTGAGCACCGTTGATATGGGATTAGACTATTGGATAAAAACGTTTTTGTCCTTTTTTAGTAGATCATTTTACGACCAGCATATCATCAAATAACTGAAATATCAAGAGCGAGATGCAGCTTTGATGAAGCGCTATATCTGTAAAGAATGCGTGAAAATGTATAAGAAGGAAGGAAAGTGTGACGCCTGCGGTGGAAGATTGGATGAAGTGGAGATGCCGCGCGGTTTAGATGGCTTGATACCGTTCGTTCTTGCGGCTATCGCAGCATTTTTTCTCTTTATAGGTTTCTTGTTCGACTACCATATGCTGATCTGGTTTACATTCCCGATTGTAGGAGCGGGATTACTTTATGATCACCTGTATGAGAAACAGGTCGAGAAGGCCCTCGAAGAAACGATTTATATGAAGAATAAAAATGGATGAAAATCCCCTTTTATAGGAGTTTTTTCTTTTTATACCCAGAGGGTAAAAAGATTAATATAGCCCCAAACCTATTACAGATTAGTTTCCTAAGCGGTCCTACGCGGCCTTTTGGGATGCACTCGAAATAAAGGTGTTATGAAATATTTAGAAGTATTTGAAGGCAGGTCAGATTATGGAAGATGAGTCGATATTGCAAAAAGAAGATTACGATTCTGACAAGATAAAAGTTCTCGAAGGTCTGAAAGCTGTAAGAAAAAGACCGAGCATGTATATAGGCAGTACAGACGAAGGAGGCCTTCATCATCTGGTTTACGAGGTTGTAGATAACAGTATAGACGAGGCGATGGAAGGTTACTGCGACAGTATAGAGGTGACGATAAACGAAGACGGTTCTGTGACGGTCTGTGATAACGGTAGAGGCATACCAGTCAGCGAACATCCGCAGTATGATAGACCAGGATTAGAGATAGTCATGACGAAACTCCATGCTGGCGGAAAATTCGACAGAAAGAGCTACAAAGTTTCCGGAGGATTACACGGTGTGGGAGTTTCTGTCGTCAACGCTCTCTCTGAATGGCTCGAGGTTAAGGTAAAAAGAGAGGGCGAGATATACCATCAGAGGTACGAGAGGGGGAATCCGGTCACCGAAGTTGAGAAGATGGGCGAAGACGGAAAAGTGAGCGGGACCATAACGACCTTTAAGCCGGACCCTGAGATATTCGAGTCAGTGAATTTTAAATACGGCAAGTTGAAAGAGCGGATGAGAGAACTGGCATTTCTGAATAAAGGGCTCGAGATAGAGATAAAAGATGATAGAGAAGGTCTGAAAGATACGTTCCATTATGAAGGAGGTATAGTAGAATATATTCAATATCTCAACCGAAAAAAAGAGAAGCTTCATTCCGAGCCGATATACTTCAACAGGAGAGAAGACGGCGTCCATGTAGAAGTGGCGATGCAGCATCGGACTGAATCTTATTCTAAGGAGATATTAGCCTTTGCTAACAATATAAATACCAAAGAGGGTGGTACGCATCTCAGCGGTTTTAGAGCTGCATTGACGCGGACCTTTAACAATTACGCCGACAATAACGGCTTGGCGGAAGACGTAGACATAAGGGGAAACGATTACAGGGAAGGTCTGACCGCCGTTATCAACGTAAAATTGCCTGAGCCGCAGTTCGAAGGTCAGACCAAGACGAAACTGGGTAACAGTGAGATAAGAGGCATCGTTCAATCTATCGTGAGTGAAGAGCTGGAAACTTACCTTGAAGAGAATCCAGATGTCGCGGAAGCGATCGTTAAAAAGGCTGAGACCGCGGCTAAAGCGAGACAGGCAGCGAAAAAGGCGAAGGAACTCACCAGGAGAAAAGGAATTCTAGATAGTGTTGATCTTCCCGGAAAATTGTCCGACTGTGCTAACCCGGACCCGACTAAGTCAGAACTTTATATAGTCGAGGGTGATTCCGCGGGAGGTTCAGCGAAACAGGGCAGAGATAGGGACTTTCAGGCGATACTGCCCCTAAGAGGTAAAATAATAAATGTAGAAAAGGCCAGACTGAACAAGATGTTGGAGAACAAAGAGATCCGCTCTATAATTTCAGCCATAGGAGCCGGTATAGGCGAAGATTTCGATCCCGATGAATGTAGGTATCACAAGATCATAATAATGACCGATGCCGATGTCGACGGCGCCCATATCCGAACGTTATTATTCACATTCTTTTACCGGTACATGAAACCTCTTATAAAGAGAGGTTATCTCTACATGGCTCAACCCCCTCTCTACAAGATAACTAAAGGAGGAGGTGTCAGGTATGCTTACACGGAAGACGGGAAGCAGGAAGTGCTAGATGAATGGGGAAAAAGAGGGGTGAGCATCCAGAGGTACAAAGGACTCGGTGAGATGAATCCGAAGGAGCTCTGGGAGACTACTATGAATCCTGAGAACAGAAAACTGGCTCAAGTGAACGTAGAAGATGCAGAGCAGGCGGACGAGCTGTTCAATCTGCTGATGGGTAAGGAAGTTAAACCCAGGAAAGATTTCATCAAAAAGAACGCGGCGGCCGCGACAAACATAGATGTGTGAGGTGTTTTTATGGAGGCAGAAGAACAGTTAGCGGACGAAGTTTACACCAAAAATATAGAAGATGAGATGGAAGATTCTTACATAAATTATGCGATGAGCGTCATCGTTGGTAGAGCCCTTCCCGACGTAAGAGACGGTTTGAAGCCGGTTCACCGGAGGATTCTCTATTCCATGAGACAGGAAGGTCTCAGTTCAGATAAATCTCACAAAAAGTCCGCTAGAGTTGTCGGTGACGTTTTAGGTAAATATCATCCACACGGTGATAGAGCCGTTTACGACGCTCTAGTCAGGATGTCTCAGGATTTTTCTCTGCGCTATCCATTGGTCGACGGCCAGGGCAATTTTGGGTCCCTTGACGGTGATGAACCCGCTGCCATGCGTTACACCGAAGCTAGATTGGAGGAGATGGCCGAGGATCTGATGGAGGACTTGGATAAAGATACTGTCGAGTTTAGGGACAATTACGACGGAACTTTGGAGGAACCGGAAGTCATGCCGTCCAAGCTCCCCAATCTTTTGCTGAACGGATCCAGCGGTATCGCTGTTGGGATGTCGACGAACATACCTCCACACAATCTTAACGAACTGGTCGAAGCTATCAAACTTCTCATAGATGAACCTGAAGCCGAGATCACCGATTTGATGGAGGTCCTTCCCGCACCCGACTTCCCGACCGGGGGTATAATTCACGGGTACAACGGCGTCTACAATGCTTACAAAGAAGGAAGAGGAAAGATAAAGATCAGAGCTAGAACCAGCATCGAAGATCTTCAGGGTAAAAGGAAAAGGATAGTCGTCGAGGAGGTACCTTACCAGGTTAATAAAGCTAAACTCGTCGAGAGTATCGCCTCTCTCGTGAAGGACGATGTGATAAGTGAGATATCGGACCTAAGGGATGAGTCGGATAGAGACGGCGTGAGGATAGTCATCGATCTGAAGAGGGGTGTTATAACCGATGTTGTTTTGAACAAGCTCTTCAAGCACACGCAGATGGAGGTAACTTTCGGAGTGATCAATCTCGCGCTTGTGGACGACGAACCCCAGGTTTTGAATTTGAAAGAGACGCTCAATCACTTCATCGATCATAGGATCGACGTGATAACCAGAAGGACGAAGTACAAGCTCGACAAAGCTCAGGATAGAGTGCACATCCTGGAAGGCCTTTTGACAGCTCTAGACAATCTAGATAAAGTGATCAGTATAATACGATCTTCCGAAGAGCAGTCTAAAGCCAAAGAAAGACTGACCTCGGAGTTCCTACTGAGTGACGATCAGGCACAGGCGATACTCGACATGCGATTGAGAAGGTTAACCGGCATGGAGAGAGAGAAGCTGCAGACAGAGTACGAAGATCTCCAGGAGGATATCAAGGAGTACAAAGAGATATTGGGTGATGAACAGAGAGTTTTGGATATTATCAAGGAAGAACTGGACGAGATGGCCGATAAGTACGGCGATAAGAGAAGGACCGAGATAAACAAGGAAGCGGAGGACCTTGAAACTGAAGATCTGATACCTGAAGAGGAGCTCGTTATCACTCTCACCCAGAGAGGCTATATCAAAAGATCGCCTCTGGAAACTTATAGGAAGCAGAGAAGAGGCGGTGTAGGGCTCATCGGAATGGATAC
Source organism: Thermoplasmata archaeon (assembly GCA_046540335.1). Lineage (GTDB taxonomy): Archaea > Thermoplasmatota > Thermoplasmata > Halarchaeoplasmatales > Halarchaeoplasmataceae > Natronoplasma. The sequence goes on from JBKHFH010000008.1 coordinate 37,921, forward strand.
TAAGGAGCAGGATCACGTGGTCGATCTGTTCGTGACCAACTCTCACGATTATCTCCTGTTCTTCACCGATAAGGGCAGAGTTTACTGGTTGAAAGCTTACAAATTGCCCAAGGGCAGCAGGAGATCGAAAGGGAGACCCATAGTGAATATGCTGCCGAGACTGGACGATGATGAGAGTATAGAAGACTTGATACCTGTGAGCGAGTTCCTCGAAGACGAATATCTCCTCTTCGCGACGAAGAACGGCAAGATCAAAAGGACATCGCTTGCAGAATACAGCAATCCTCGAGTAACGGGTATATGGGCTATCAAACTTCGAGATGATGATGAGCTTGTAGAAACTAGACTTTCGGATGGCTCCAAGGACGTTATACTCGCTACCAAGAACGGACAGGCTATCAGATTTGATGAGGAAGACGTGAGACCGACTGGAAGATACACCATGGGCGTTAAAGGAGCAAGACTCGAAGGTGACGACGAAGTCGTGAGTATGACACTGGTTGAAGAGGACGACACTCTCCTGACTCTTACCGATAAAGGTTACGGGAAAAGATGTGATGTAAAGAGGTACAGGAAGACGAATAGAGGCGCTAAAGGCGTGATAACTATGAAGACGATGGAGAGGAACGGAAACGTCGCCTGTGCTAGGAGAGTAGAGAAAGACGATGAGATAGTCCTGCTCAGTAAAAACGGTATGATAATAAGGACTCAGGCTAAAGATATAAGCAAACAGGGAAGGAACACCATGGGCGTTAAAGTGATGGAGCTAAAAGAAGACGACAGACTGAAAGCTATGTCGAAAGTGATAGGGGAGAAAAAGGAAAAGGAGATCATTGAAAAAGAGAGCGGTGGATGAAGCGAAAAACTCTTATTGACCCATTGATTGAGATAGGAACGCAAGTGATACATGGGATAGTCTGGAAATTGGGACGTCAGAGATTTCAAACGATATAGATTGGACACAAAATATTGGGCGCGTGGCCTAGCCTGGACAAGGCACTGCCCTTCTAAGGCAGACATCACGGGTTCGAATCCCGTCGCGTCCGCTTTTCTTTGAAAAGGGGTCAAGAAGAACTTGGTAGAGTTCTTTGGCGTCCGCTTACAAATCTTTGATTTTAAGCGGTAGAGAAGAAAGCGTTAGCTTTCTTTGGCGTCCGCTTTTCTTTGAAAAGGGGTAAGTTAGAGATCTCTGATTTCTGAAGGCTCCGCTAACGAATCTTTGATCCTT
>JBKHFH010000009.1:0-37136 GCA_046540335.1 Thermoplasmata archaeon
GGGATTATGTAGTAGATAAACTGCAGTATGCATATAATCCTGATAGTATAGCTGTGATCGGTGCTTCAAGACATGAAGATAAAGTTGGATACAACTTAATCAGGATGCTGAGGGAAGACGGTTATGAAGGTAAGATATACGGTGTTAACCCAAGAGCGGCTCCAGGAAAGATATATGATGAAGAAGTATTTAGGTCAGTAACGGAGATAGATGGAGAAGTCGATCTCGCTGTTATAGTTCTTCCTTCTTTCATGGTCAAGCAAACAGTGAGAAAATGTGTGGAAAAAGGGGTCAAAATTGGAGTTATAGTAAGCTCAGGTTTCAAAGAAGTCGGGGCTGAAGATCTTCAAGAATGGTTGACTGACTATTGTAGCGAGAACGAGTTTCCAGTGATAGGTCCTAACCTTTTAGGATTGGGAAATCCACACGGTGATTTGAACCTAGGATTCACACCTTACCTCCCGTTAGCTGGTAATGTAGCAGTTATATCCCAGTCCGGAGCGAACTTACTCGCTTGGTTGGGCATGTCTAGAACACAGAAATTCAGGATGTCTTTCTACGTAGGTATGGGAAATATGGCAGATATAGGCTTCCCAGAGATGATTACTTATGCCGACCACGACGAGAAAACAGATGTTATCGCTTTGTACATTGAAGGTATTAAAGATAGAGAAGGTTTTATGGGAGTATGTAAGAATGTGGATAAATCTATAGTAGCGATAGCTGCTGGAGCACAATCTGAAAGGGGTAAAAAGGCAGCAGGAGCTCACACAGGATCAGAACCAATCTCTGATGAAGAATACGATGAAATGTTCAAGGAAGCTGGGATAATAAGAGTTGAATCTCAACAAGAGTTTGTAGATGCCTGTAAAGCTTTGTCTAAACAGCCTGTCTGTGATGGCGAATGGATGATGATCACAAACGGTGGAGGATCAGGTTTATTGGTAACTGATGAATCCGATAGAAGAAATGTAGATATGGTAACACCGTCAGAATCGTTGAAAACAAGGATGAATGGCCATGTAGGACCTCTTGGATCCCCATTAAATCCAGTCGATCTAACAGGTATGGCGATATGGTCTGATTACAAAGGTGCGATAGAAACAGCGATTTCTAGTAAAGAAGTAGGTGGGGTAGTTGTTTCTGTATGTCCAACAGAAATAACTTATCCAGAAAAGATCGCAGCGATTACTAAAGATTTGCATGATAAATACAAAAAGTGGAACAAGCCTATTATCGCACAGTTCCAGGGTGGTGAAGAGTGCGAAAAATGTATAGAATGGCTTAATGAACAGGGAATACCAGCATATCTGACACCAGAAAGGGCCGTTAGCGCGATGAAGGCACTTTCAGATTATAATGAAATAAAGAAGTAAAACCAGTTCTACTTTTTCTTTTTATCTATATTTTTAGAACTCTCTTTTACAATTGTCATGTCTAAATTTAGAAGTATTATCTCATCCTACTTTAGACAGATTTCTCTCATTACCCATTGGAATTACATCCTGCTCTTCAAGACCAGTAACTATCGACATCAATTTTATCTTCTTCTTGCAGTCCGGATCGATCCTTGCTCCCGAGATCACGCCGGCTTTAGAATCCAATTTCGAAGTCATCATCCTCAATATATCGTAGTACTTCCTGACCGAAAGACTGTTGGAGCCGCCGGTTAGATGTATGAGAGCCTTTTTAGCGCCGGTATAGTCCGTCTCCAGAAAGGGGTTCCCTTCGGCATCTTCGACAACTTTTTCAGGCTCATCGCTGTGACCCTCTCCGACCATCAGAGTAGAATATCCTCCTCCGCCCAGAACTGATTTCAGATCGTTGAAATCCAGGTTTATCAAAGATTGTTTTGTCATCGTCTCGGTTACGCTCTTAACCACGTTAGATATCACCGAGTCCATTATGCCAAAACCCTGATCTAGAGGTATGTCGGGACTTACTTCTAGCAACTTATCATTATCTAGTATTATAGTCGAATTTGAGTAACTCTCAATCTTTTGTACGCTTCTCCATGCCAATAACTTTCTGTTTCCTTCCACCGAAAATGGAAGCGTGACGATATCTATCACCATCGCTCCACTTCTCTTAGCTATCTCACTTATGATCGGTGTAGCTCCCGTTCCGGTCCCTCCTCCTAGACCCGTGGTCAAAAACACCAGGTCGGCATCGGAGAAAAGCTTCTTGAATCCGCCGCTTGCGGATTTAGCGCATTCTTCCCCCACTCTAGGATCTCCGCCGGCCCCTCTGCCGCGGTTGTGAGATCGACCTATGAGCATCTTTTTGTCAGCTGTCTTATGTTTTAGATGTTCTTTATCGGTATTGACTGCTATAGTTTCGGCTCCATGAACGCCCATCCGACTCAATCTATCGACGCTGTTGTTGCCTCCACCACCGACTCCCACGACGTATATGTTTAGGCCGGTAGAGTCCGGTCCTGCGTTTTGAGTTCTTTTTCCTTTCATATTATGATGACCCGATTGTTTAGATTTTAATGGTCGAGGAGCATTGAAAAATTATTATCGTTTATCTTTCCTTTTCCATATCCCGCTGGTACTCTTTTATCTTCTCCTTAACGTATTCTCTAACGGCGGTCCTTATTGCGTCATCGACATCCACCGAATCGCCTTTTTCCACCAGATTTTCGATCTCTCCAACTTTTTGTTTGGGAAGATCTACGGTCACTTTTGAGATATGATCGGGGGCATTCTTATTCTTGATGAATTCTTTGATCGAGGCCCTGATAGCCTCAGATAGTGAAGAAAATGATCCTTCATCTACCAATTCATTCAATTCCTCAGCCATATCTTCGGGTATTCTGACAGTTATGCGTTTTGTGTCCGACACTTTGCTCCACCTTTACTTATTAAGTCCGACGAATATGCCTAATTCGTCAGACATATACATAAACGTAAACTATACTTATAAATATTTCGGAAGATGTCTTATATTTTTCTAGAAAATCGCACTCTATAATGTCTAAAATCGGTATAGAACTAAAAATGTCGGGAAAATAAAAAGGTTGAAAGATCAGGATTCGTAGATCCAATCTTCTTCTACTCTTCTATATCCCTGGTAGTCCTCTTCATCGAAGAATATATCGAGTTCTCTTTCCGCGCTATTTTTTGAATCAGCCGCATGCACGATATTTCTACCGATGTCTATACCGTAATCTCCTCGGATGGTTCCCGGACCTGCATCTGCGGGATCTGTCGCTCCGACCATATTCCTTATTAGGGATATAGCCGAATCTCCTTTCACGGCCATAGCTACTACAGGACCAGAAGTGATGTAGTCGAGTAAAGGTTCGTAGAAATCCTTACCTTCGTGTTCCGCATAGTGTTCTTCCGCTCTCGACCTCTCTATATGCATCATCTTCATCCCTACTATTCTAAGGCCTCTATCCTCTATTCTAGAGATGACTTCGCCGACCAATCCTCTCTGAACACCGTCCGGTTTGACCATCAAAAAAGTAGTTTCCATCATTTCACCTTCTTATCGGGGGTTCACTCGCTGTTCTCTTCTTCAGAACCTTTTTTCTGGTAAGTCTCGATGGCTTTGTCCTGTGCATATCTTTGAGTCCACCTGGTATCTCTGGGTTTTCTATCAAGTTCGAGTAGATTCTTGCGGCATCTGCTGGAACAAAAATGGAAGACCTTACCTGTGTTCGTTATATGCTGTTTACCTGTGCCGGGTTCTATAGCTTCACCACAGAAAGAGCATTCTCTACGTTCAGGCATATTATCTCACTCCTATCTCCTTAGCTTCCCTAGCCGTTTCTCTGAGCATAAGGGTATCGCCTTTCTGGACAGGGCCCATGACGTTCCTGGTTATGATCCTACCTTCGTCATCACCTTTCAAGACTCTTACCTTGACCTGGGTCGCCTCACCTGTCATGCCGGTCCTGCCAACTATCTCGACAACTTCTCCAGGAATACTATCTTCTGAAGCCATTTTCAAACTCCTCTCATTTCATCTATTACTAAATCGATTATTTCAGATTTTCGAGTTCTTCTTTAAGGTCCTTGACCATCTGTTCGCCGTCACCGGGATCAACTATCGCCACTGAAGCTGAAGGTGCGTCGATACCTGCGGCCGCTCCGAGCTCTTGCTTTGAAGGAACGTAAGAATAAGAAACATCTTTCTCTTCACACAACAAAGGCATATGAGCTAAAATCTCTGGAGGATTGACGTCTTCCGCCAATACCGTTAGGACCGCTTCCCCTCTCTCGACGTATTTGGTGACTTCGTTCGTACCTTTTCTCACGTTTCCAGTATCTCTAGCTATCTCGACCGCTTCATACGTTCTATCCACTAATTCGTCCGGAACCTCAAAGTTCACATATACTTTATCTGCCATATCTATTCCACCTCATTTCGGACAGAAAAGTCTGTCCACACATTTCATCGGCTTGAAGTGTACCTCTCTTACTTTAGGTATGGTATAAAAAGGTTTTTGCGGAGATTTTGATTCACTGCAGGTCTATGCCCGGTTTCCCAGGTTCGGCCCTTTCAGCTTTCTCCGAATCCACTTGTTCAGCTTTAACGACCTCGATGTCAGCATCGAATTCCTTTTTCAGGCGGTCCTTTATCTGGTCAAGGGTTCCGGTCTCGAATTCGTAATCCACGTATCTGTCCAGGACTTTCCCTGGATTCTTGACCGCTTTCTGAGCTATCTTGCTCAACTCTTTCTTGTACTCTGGGAATTTACTAGCTAGTTCCCCCATGATGGCTCCCATGTCCGGTCTTTCCATTTCCTCTAGTTTCTCCTGTATGAGCCCGAAAGCCTTGAATTTCCACTCGTCCGCGACAACCACCTGTATTGAACTTGGTTCCTTTTCAGTGATATTTTTGATGTGGATTATATCTTCTCTGATATCCTGATAGAAGTTTTCCCCTCTCTCGGCCTCTTCATCTATCAAATGTTCGTTAGATTCGGGCCAACCTACTTGGTTGACCAGTCCTTCATTACCCAGTCCTTCCCACATCTCTTCGCCGATATGCGGACTGAACGGGTACAACATCCTGACGTAAGTCTCCAGGGCTTTGTAGAATATCTTGGGTTTCTCTGGAGTATCTTCACTTTCCTCTTTGTATTTCATCAGTTCATCGAAGTAGTTTTCCATCTTCTTCAATCCGTCGCTGATCCTGAAGTTCTCGATATCCTCGGCTATCTCTTCGGTTATCTTCTGTGTTCTAGAGACTATGTATCTGTCTCTCAGACCGCAGTTATCAAGATCGATCTCACCTTTTTCGGGTATTTCCTCGACCGTTTCGACGGTCTGCCAGACTTTCCTCAAAAATTCGAACTTGGATTCTACACCTTCGTCGCTCCACTCTACCTCTCTTCTTGGGTCCGCGGCGGAAAGGATGAAATACCGTGCGGTATCAGCGCCGTAATCGCGTATGATATCTCCGGGATCGACCACGTTACCTTTTGACTTGGACATCTTCTCTCCGTCGAGAAGCACCATCCCCTGAGTCAGCAGCCTTTCAAACGGTTCGTTCATCTCACACAGACCCATATCTCTGAGGACCTTGACGAAGAATCGGGAGTACATCAGGTGCAGTATCGCGTGTTCTATCCCGCCTATGTACTGGTCGACGGGCATCCACTCCTTTACATCCTTTTCATCGAAAGGCCCATCGTCAAAATCAGGCGAACAGTATCTTAGGTAATACCATGAGGAGTCGACAAAAGTGTCCATCGTGTCGGTCTCTCTCTCCGCTTCTCCACCGCACTTCGGACATTCTGTTCTCAGGAAACTTTCCTCGTTCTCTAGTGGATTCCCTGCTACATCTATATCTATATCGGTTGGAAGTTCAACAGGCAGTTCCTCTTCTGGGACTGGAACCATGCCGCAGTCTTCACAGTAGACTACCGGTATGGGGCAGCCCCAATAACGCTGTCTCGATATCAGCCAATCTTTCAATCTATAGTTCACTTCTCTGGTCGCTTTCCTTTCATCCTTGAGATCATCTGTTATCTCTTCTCTTGCCTCCTCCGAGTTCATACCGTTGTAGTCTTCAGAGTTGATCAGGATACCTTCGCCTTCATACGCCTTCTCTAGGTCTTCAAGGTTTTCATCTTCGGGTTCAACAACAGGAGTTATCGGAAGATCGTGTTCCTGTGCAAACTCAAAATCTCTCTGGTCGTGAGCCGGAACGGCCATTATAGCTCCGGTACCATAGGTCTCTAGCACGAAATCCGCGATATAGATGGGTATCTTTTCACCGTTTACCGGATTCACCGCCTTTTTACCTGTCAAGATCCCTTCTTTTCCTTTCTGCTCTCTTTCACTAGCTTTCAACCTTTTTGCTCTCTCTATGAACTGTTTTATCTCGTCGTTTTCTTCCGCCAGCTCTTCTGATATATGATGTTCGGGAGCAAGAACCATGAAAGTGCAGCCGAACAAAGTGTCCGGTCTGGTCGTGTAGACGGGTATCTCTTCCCCCTCCACAGTTTCGAACAATATTTCCGCTCCTTCGCTCCTTCCTATCCAGTCTTCCTGCATCTTCCTTACTTTTTCGGGCCAATCTTCTAATTCCTCCAGATCTTGGAGCAGTTCATCGGCATATTCGGTGATCTTGAAGAACCATTGATCGAGGTCCTTCTTTTCTACCAGAGATTCACATCTCCAGCACCGCCCTCCTTCTACCTGCTCGTTGGCCAGAACGGTCTCGCACTCCGAGCAGTAATTCACTTCAGCTTCTTTTTTGTAGGCGAGATCTCTCTCCAGGAACTTCAGGAAGAACCACTGATCCCACCTATAATATTCCTTCCAGTGAGATGCCACTTCTCTTTCCCAGTCGTAGGAGAGGCCTAGAGTGGCCATCTGATCTTTCATGTCATCGATGCATCTTTGGGTCCATTCCTCCGGACTCACATCATTCTCTATAGCGGCATTCTCAGTGGGCAATCCGAAAGAGTCCCACCCCATCGGATACAAAACATCGTAACCCTGCATCCTCTTGAATCTTGCCACGGAGTCGCCAATAGAGTAGTTCCTTATATGACCCATGTGGAGAGTTCCAGAAGGATAGGGATACATCTCTAAAAGGTAATATTTCGGATTATCCGAATCTTCTTCTGGTTTGAATATACCGGACTCTCTCCAGCGTTTTCTCCATTTCTCTTCTGCATTTTTCAGTGTGTCTATGAACGATGCCATGGTTTTTGGAGTTAAGAGGTGGTATTTTAATATTATACCTGGTGAATTCTCTTTCCGAGGCTAAAGCAAAAAAATTATAGGTCTTATCAATTCATTAGAACGCATGAATGGCTGGTGGAACAGAGTCGCTAGAGTAGACCTTACACGAAAGGAAGTCAACTTTGAAAGCATAGGAGAGGAACTGCTTAGAGGCTTCCTCGGTGGAAGAGGTCTGGGAGCAAGATTGTTAGTAAAAGAGATAGATCCTGAAGTGGATCCACTCGAAGATAACGTTTTGATCTTCGCGGCAGGACCACTGACTGGAACTTCGATACCCACTTCGGGAAGGTTCTCCGTCACCTCAAAATCTCCCTTAACCGGGACTATAGCGGATTCCAACGTTGGAGGCTCGCTTGGTAAAGAATTCAAAAGGACAGGTATCGATGCTTTGATAATTGAAGGGAAAGCTGATAGACCGGTCCGACTGAAATTAGATGATGAAAACATAGAGATATTAAAAACCGATATGTGGGGAATGGAGACCGGCGAGTGTTTGGAAAAGTTGGACGGGGAAAGCGCTGTCATCGGTCCCGGGGGAGAGAACGAGGTGTTGTACTCCTCTATAGTCACGGACGGTTACCGCGTCTTCGGCAGAGGGGGTATGGGCGCGGTGATGGGAAGCAAGGATCTTAAAGCGATAACGGTCGAAGGATCAAAGGACGTATCACTGGCGGATAGAGAACTTCTTAAAGAGCACATAAAGAAAAGCGTTTCTAAGATCTCTTCATCACCGGTCACATCTAGAGGTCTGAAGAAGTTCGGAACTCCTATCTTGGTGAATCTTCTCACCTGGCTCGGCATGTTCTCAAAGAAAAATTTTCAGGAAGTCGCGGGTGAAGAGGAAGCGGAGAGGCTCTCTGGAGAGCGGATGAAAGATGAGATAGTCGAAGAGCACGAGGGCTGCTACGCGTGTCCGATAAGGTGCGGTTTGAAGACGAAGACAGAGAAAGGCGAAGGAAAAGGACCGGAGTACGAGAGCGTTTGGGCTCTCGGCTCGAATATAGATAATTTCGATCTCGAGGAAGTTACAGAGCTGAACTACCGATGCAACGAACTCGGATTGGATACCATCTCTACGGGCGGGACCCTCGCCTGTGCGATGGAGATGAGCGAAAGAGGGATCTGGACAGAGATAGACGGTTTCGAAAGCAACGCTGAAGACTTGGTGGAAAAGATAGCCCACAAGGAAGGCATAGGAGAAGAACTCGCCGAAGGATCGAAGCGATTGTGCGAAAGATATGATTGCGATCTATCTATGACGATCAAAGGGATGGAACTACCCGCTTACGATCCGAGAGGGGCGGCTGGACAGGCTCTTTCCTTCGCAACCTCTAACCGCGGAGGCTGTCATCTGAGGGGATACATGATAGGTGAAGAGATATTTGGAGTTCCAAAACTGTTCGACAGGTTCAAGACCAGTGGAAAAGCGCAGGTTGTCAAAAGATCACAGGAAAGGAACGCATACCTTGATTCCCTATTGATGTGTAAGTTCTCAGCCTTCGCACTTGACGAAAATTTTTACTCCCGATTCATCCAGGATGTTACAGGTGTTGAGTACACGGTCAGTGATCTTCATGAAGTGGGAGAAAGGATATACAATCTGGAGAGATCGTTCAATGTCGAGGCAGGTTTGGATAGAAGTGACGACCTCCTGCCCGAGCGATTCAAAGAGCCGTTAAAACAAGGGGCTTCATCCGATAACGTCTTCGACATATCCTCGATGCTCGATGATTATTACGAGGTCATGGGATGGGACGAAGATGGAAAACCGAAAGATGAGACCTTGAAAGAATTGGGTATATACGACCTATTCTGAGATTAATAGATAGAAGCTAAAGCTTTGTCGGGTCAATGAAGCTATGCCTAATTCACTCAACCTATGAGAATCATCTTTGGAATAATAGGTGCATCTTTTTAGCTCCTATCAAATATGGCTCAATACTGGAAGGACAGAGTTCTCCCCCATAACTGATCTACCAAAAGGTATGACTTCAACTACTATAGAACAAAAGAAATCATGCTTTTTTTAGGGGGAACGGGGGCCTATATAATATTGAAATAAGAATATAGATAGAAAATCAATTCATAGGTCTCATAACCGTATTATCGAAAAAAATAATAATGTATTATACCTACTGAGGATAAGAGGATGAACATGTCCGAAGAAGGAAAATTAATGGAAGGGAAGAAGATCATACCAATCGTGCTCTTCATAGCTTTGATCTTATCATTCCTTCCGGCTATACACGACGGACAGAAATCGAAATCGCCTCTCGACGAGGAACCTATATGGGAGAAAGATTATGGACATAATGAAAGCATCCGTATTTATCTAGCATCAGAAAATGAATTTTTCTTGATCCGGGAAGACGAACTAGAACTTCTAAACCAAGACGGTGAAAAGAAATGGTCAACAACTTTTCCTAACCCAGTGAAGGGATTACCCACCCTTAAAGATGATAAAGTCTACCTCCAAACTGGATCCGCTGAAGAAGATAGATTTCAGTTAAGATGTTTGGATAGGGAAGAGGGTTTGGAGAAATGGAACGAAACGATCAATATTTTTTCCTTCAGTATTTTGGTGAGCGAAGATCACGAGATATTCTTACCTTTCTCTTATGGAGGAAATATGACAAAAATCTCCTCTGAAGGAGAAAAGATCTGGACAAAAAGCTATACCGAGGATTCTTATGGTACATATGGTAGGATTTTAGATAATGGTCAGATCGTCGTTTATCTTCATAGAAGCGAAGAGGATGAGATCTACAGCATATCTCCTGAGGGAGAAGTCAACTGGAATATCAGTTTTGAAGACCATGTAAAAAGTCTTCAGGTGGATGAAAAGAATAATATATCCTATATTTTCACCTACCATGAGATCTACAAGGTGAATTCTGAGGGTGAGAAAGACATCGTCTATGAAGTAAAAAAGGAAAAGCATCTGAAGACATTTCGAGTCAAAAATGATAGAATCTATCTGATCCAGGGGAGCGATTACGGAAATAATACTAGCTTGAAATCGATCGATGAAGAAGGCGAAGAATTATGGAACGTTTCTATCGAGAATATAGACACAGAGAAAGAACTCCCATCCATGTCTCTGTCTATACCCGGAAACGAGAGAATATACTGCCAATATTATAATCGATCTCATGACGTCAAGAGTGTCTATAGAAACGTCTATAAAATAAAAGCCTTTGATTTAGATGGGGAACTAGAATGGGAACATAATTATGAAAACAAAACTGCTCATTCCCCTCATATGATATCAAAAGATGGAGTGATAGTCACCAATACAAATGAAGGCGAAATTTACGCGTATCAGGGATACGATCTAGGGTCGGACAAAATAATCCCTGGATTTACCTCTACTCTGTTGCTCTCGTCAGCGGTGATTGTTATATTTGTACACAAAATAAAACAGGACTAACTTTTTGACAGATTGACCGTATATCTCTATGACATCATCATTTGAGATCGATAGGTGAAATAAAGGTTGAAAGAAGAGGAGAAATCCAGTTTCGATCTTCATAACATCGTTATCAAAAAAAAAAATATAATAGTAGAGTATTATACCTTACGAGGTAGGATGTGAGTATGTCCGAAGAGGGCAAAGTAAGGTTGATGGTGATCCCGATCGTAGCGATGCTGGCCGTTACTATGATCGTCGCCGGATGGCAGCAGAGTGAAGAAAATGATGTATCACTTGATCAACAAATAAATGCTCAGAAAGGCACTTTCCTATCAGAAGATGATGAAGATACACTTAACTACACGACCCGAGAACCGATCCGGATAGACGGTAACGAAGATTTCGCTGAGAAAGCAGAAGAGAACAATTGGCCGGGAAATGGCTCGGAAGACGATCCGTACGTTATCGAGGGATACGAGATAGATGGTGGGGGATACGGATATGGAATTTTTATTGGCAATGTGACGAATCATTTCGTTGTTCGAGAATGTTACGTGTACAACGTGAGTGCGGATCACTTGGAAGATCTAGGGCAATGGCCCGTATATTTAAGCCCTAGTGGTATACACCTTTATAACTCGGAGAACGGAAGAGTTGAGGAAAATAGACTATATGGTACGCAATCTAAAATTCGGCTTTCTAACTCTGAGGATAACACGATTATCAATAACAGTATTATGAATGGCTCGATAAGATTGAGCGGCGGTTCTCATAACATGATCAGTCACAATCTAATACAAAACCATAATAAATCTGCAGGGACTTGGAATGGTATTGCTCTTTTTGGACGAACCGAACTCAACTCCGTTAAACATAATACAATAATGGATAAGAACTATGGGATACACATATCTTACGACGTCGGCCATAATGAATCTGCACCAGAAGATAACAACATCGGGAACAATACCTTTACCAATGTGGAAGAGGAAATCTTCAAAAGTATTGGAACGGAAGATGGAGGCAGTAATAACAATGATGTAGATAATAATTCGTGGTTTCAGACAAGATCTTTTTACTATATAGCCATACTTCTAGGAATTTCCGCAGTCATTTTTGCCTTAGGCTGGAGAAGAGTAAAGAAGGAGGGGAAAAAATGAAAGGTAAGAGATCGACAAGGACGGCGATGGTGTTTGTTACCACCTTTTTGCTGGTAAGTGTAGTGGCTTCCAGAGTTATGGCTGACCCTCACCAAGGAAACGGTGACAGTGACTCCAACTCTTCAGGTCCAGTAGAGATCAGTCTAGACGTTGGTTCTGAGGAAAAACTGGAGATTTACGCTTTAGATAATTCACCGAAAAGGTAGTTTTGAAATATTGTTGAACTCCAAGCTTTTTGAACTGAATTACAAGTTCCACCTCAGGAGAACGTTGGACGGGCGAGTACCGGAATCTATGATTGACTCTTATGATGATTATTTTGATAGAAGTGAAAAAGGATGACGATCATCTGGATCTGAAGGATTTGCTTCGAATTTTGTAAGAAAGCAATATCCTCCTAAAAAAGAAGATAACAGTCCTATGCAAGTATACTTTGGCGATCCTAGCAGTAACTCTTTTGATCTCTTGTCAAGTATGCCTCAAGACAGTAAGGTCGAAGGCCTGCAAATAATAGATTCAACAAAAGATGTTTTTCACTCTCGTCAGTCCGAGAAACCCTCTATGAACTCCAGAACGTTTTTGCCAAGGACCCTCTGGTTATATCCGCCTTCTAGGAGAGCGAATCGTCTCCCGCCGCAGGCTCTCTCCGAGAACTCTTTCAGCATCTCGCCCAGTCGCCTGTAATCTTCTGTTTTCAATTTTCCTCCCCAGTCTTTTACGTGTAGATCGAAACCGGCTGAAACTCCGAGGATATCGTATTCTTCATCGGTTTCTAACTCGTTTTCGACCTTCTTCATGTAGTCCTCTCTTCCCTCGCCGCTTGGATTCAACACCTTAATGTTTCTGTCGCTTTCGAGACAGTTGATGTTGCCGTCACCGGTGTGAAGGTCAAAATCCATCACAAATGCCTTTTTTATTTTACCTGCATCTTTTAGACTTTCGAGGGCTATCGCCATGTTATTGAAGTAGCAAAAACCCCAGTTGGAGTCCGGAGAAGCGTGGTGTCCGGGCGGCCTTATCAGCGCAAACGTGGGAGTCCCATCACAAGCTGCTCGAGCCGCGGTTACAGCACCTCCCGCTGAAAGTTTAGACATCTCGTACAGTTTCTTGCTCCTTTGTTTTATACTCTGCACGTGTTCCGTAGAGTGTACTAGCTCGATCACTTCTCTTTTAGCTTCTTCCGGCTCGAAGAACTCCAGTTCGGACCTGTTCCTCAAAACCTCGATAATAGACTGTATCCTGCCTTCTTCTGCAGCCGGATCGCCCGAGTAGTCAGAATCAGTGAAACGGTTGTGGTAGATTACCTTCATCTTTTTCTAGCATAACTTTACAATCTAGATATAATAATTTTGCCTTTAGACTCAAAAACATTATTACAGATGTGAACTTTTTTGTTTCCGATATAGACTGAGGAGCAGGAAAAGATGGACGAAGACATCTTATCTGAGATGCGAAAATTCGGCAGGTTTCTCGAGGAAAGAGGTCTAAACCTCTCGTCTCACAGCGGCAACATGAGCGTCAGGAGAGGAAACAGGATATTCATCAAAAGGAGAGGGGCCATGATGGGCGACCTTGACGAGGAAGACGTTGTGGAGACCGGTATCGAAGAGGACGACAGCGGTGTGATCATAGCTTCTACCGAGATCGGCGTTCACAGAGCGATCTATAAAGAAACATCGGCACTAGCCGTGGTTCACGCCCATACCCCTTACGCGATCTCTCTTTCTTTGGTGAGAGACCAGATAGTCCCTATCGATGACGAAGGGCAGTACCACCTCAAAAAAGTCCCGATATTGGATGTCGAAGATTCCATCGGATCGGAAGAAGTCGAAGACAGTCTACCTCCGATACTTCAGGATTATCCCGCCGCGATCGTGAAAGGACACGGTACATTCGCTCATGGAGAGAACCTGGAGGAAGCGTTCAACTGGATAACCGTCGTGGAGAGTATCTGTAAACTTATCTACATAGTGGATAATCTCGGAGGAGACACTGAGAAGGAGGTGGAATGGTGACGTTTCATTACATAGAATTCCAGACGCACTGCCATGCCACTGAGAGTTTGGACAAAGTGAAAAGAGTCGTCGAGAATCTAGCTGGACAGGAGATGGAGTTTGAGATGGAGGATGCGGAGGGCTACTACGGGAATCCGATCAAAATAATCACGTGCAAGATCGATAGAAATCGAGAGATGGATGAATTCTTTGAAAGTTTACCCCGAAAACTGATCGAAGAACTCCACCAACAGATAGAAAAAAGGATCGACGACCGATGCAATTTTTTCTTCCGCATAGACAAAGGAAAAGCGTACGAAGATGAACCGGTTCTGACAGAAGGTGGTAACAGTATCCGGATAAGAGCTAGAGTCGAAAGTTACCCCTCGAAAAAGGAGACGGCGGTTAAAAAAATGCAGGATTACCTATCAGATATTTCGAGTTAAGGACCATAATTCTATTCAGACGGAAATCAGAAACATTTATTGGGGTCTTCTCATTAGCATTTATGAGGAGAAATCATGGCAAGCGTCACAGAACAATTGGAGAAGGCAGAAACCCTTCTCAATCAGTTCGAGTATGAAGAGGCATATGAAAAATTCTCTGAGATACTCGAAGAAGATCTAGATGATAAAACAAAAGCTCAGACCCATTTCGGTAGAGCGGAAGCTTCACTAGGGTTGAATAAGATAGAGAGTGAAGAGATACTTGATGACTATGAAAAGTCTATCGAGTTGAATGATAACCCGTTTTACAGACAATCGGCGGGCGGATTCTGCATAGATATAGGCAAGTTCGAGAAGGCCGAAGAACACTATAGGAAAGCTGCTGAACTTGACCCGGACAACAAGCACCACTATTTATCGGACTTGGCGGTAGGGTATAGATTCAAAGCTCCGATCATGATGGAGGAATACGTTGAACAGGTAGGCGAAGACATAATTTTACGGAAGTCTCTCAATTACATGCTAGAAGCCCTGGATATCGATAAGGAAAAAGCCGTAGAGCTCCTATCATAATCAACAAACTTTATATCGAACCGTTATGTCTTATCGGGTGTGAAAAACGATGTTCTGTCCAGAATGCGGCGCATTGATGAAACCATCGGATGATGAGTGGGTCTGTAAAAAGTGCGGTCTGACAAAGAAGAAGGATGAGGAAGATAACAACATAATAAGCTCTCAAAGAGAAGAGCAGGAGACAGTTGTTGTAGAAGAGGAACTTGACACATTACCTAAAACCAAAGTCAGATGTCCAAATTGTGATAATAATGAAGCCTTCTGGCGTCTCGAACAGACAAGGGCGGCAGATGAGCCAGAAACTAGGATCTACAGATGTACTGAGTGCAATCATACCTGGAGAGAATACTGAGATCCTGTAATGGAGGAATATCCTTAATGTTCGAGATAGGACGTATCAGGTTCAAACCTCTTGGGAGAGACGACCTCCCGATATTGGAGAAGTGGGAAAACAACTTCATGGTCACTCTCTATTCCCGTGGGGAACCCCTCGTTTTCAAAAATACAGAGGATGTAGAGAAGGAATTTGAAGAATATATGGATGATGACGATAAGCAGCAGTTCATACTACAGAAGAAGAAAGACGACAAAAGGATAGGGATCGCTACTTATAAAGATAGATCAAGAAAAGTAAAGAACGCGAACATCGGGACCTATCTCGGCGAGCGTGATGAGTGGAATCAAGGTATAGGAAGAGAGATCGCTCTTGGCCTGTGCGAGATACTATTTTTCCATAAAAATTACGATAGACTGAGCGCTAGGAGCGCATCTTTTAACAAGAGAGCTCAGACCGTTCTCAAAGACGTGGGCTTTCAAAAAACTGGTACAGCGCGGAAGAGCGGTTACGTTTTCGGAAAACGCATCGACTGGGATATATTCGACCTGCTGAGAGAGGAGTACATGGAAGACAGGCAGGGAATACTAGAGAGTATACTCGGTGAGGATAAAGAGGGATATGTCAAAAATTCCTGTAAAATAAGATTAGGATGAAAGAAAGAATTATAGGGCAAGATTGTATTACTATTTTCGAGAGATATGGTTGACCCGTCGTCGTTGACCTACAAACAGAAGATACTTCTTTATTTGAAGGATTATTCTCAAATTACCGAAAAGGTCGAAAAGCCGGAAGATGTCACGCAGAAAGGGATTTCCCAGAACGTGGGCATCTCAAGGACCCACGTTTCTAGAATACTCGGTGAGATGGTAGAAGAGAGCTTTGTGAAGGAAGACGTATCTTCCGTCAAAGGCCACGACAGGAAGTTGAAAACTTACCGTTTAACATCTAGAGGGATCAAAGCAGCTGAGGAGTTATTAGATGATCTTTCAAATATCTCTATAACCTTGATAAAAGGTGATGAGGAAAAGAATTTACCTCTTACTGCTGTTGAGGAAGAAACTGAAGATAATCTCGATATATTGACTTGTTTGTTTTTGTTGGAGTCCTCGGAAGATCTCAGTATCGATCTCATCGAACACGGTGTATTAGAACCCGTTACTATGGATGAGGAAGTCCCCGATGTAGATGAGATATATCAAAGAGAGGACGAACTGGACAATATGAAAAGATGGCTCGAAGGAGATGAACCTATCCTTGCGGTTCTATCCCGCAAAGGAAGAGGCGCTTCTTCTTTGACCTCTAAGTTCGTTGAAAGCCTTGAAGAAAGACACTTACTGTGGATAAATCTAAAAGGAACCACTGAAAAAAAGATAAAAAGGAAGATCTCCTCCTTTTTAGACCGTATCGGCATCAGTGGAGACACGTGGGATAAACTGAGATCTCAGAGAGCTTTAGTTATTTTCGACGATTACTACGAGGTGGACGAGGACGTCGTAAGTTCTTTTAGGGATCTCCTGTCAGGGATAGAAAGGAGCGATCCTTTAAAGGTTATCTTTACGGGCAGAGTCGGTACTCCCGTATATGAGAGGTTCTATCAACCGAAACATGTAGAGCGTGGGCTTGTCAGGGAACTCGAGGTACCTCCTTTGGATAAAGAAGGAGCGCAGAAGATACTCGGAAATAAGATAAAAGAAGGCGCCTTAAAAAGGATAATGATGTTTACAAAGGGTTCACCACTTCTTTTGAAACTCCTTCGAGAAGATGAGAAGGAAAAACTTATCGAACTGACGCCTTGGGAAGAAGAACAGATATCTCTTTTGATGTATCTGAAGACCGAGACCGAAGAGAAATCGGATTGAGCAAAAGAAATCAAAGTAGTTAAATAGTGATTCTTTCAATCATATACCGATATCGTGAGGGCCTCTACCGCAAAGATGTTCGTAGTGATATTAGGTGCCCTGTTCATAGTTGCGGGTGCGATCGTTTCTACGATGTTGGATGGGTTAGAAGTGGTCTCTGTAGGGATGGGTATAATAGGTTTGTTCCTTATCCTTTTACCGTTCACTTCCGTGGTGAAGTCATAGTAATATTTTTATCGGAGAAGATAAGTGAGAGGAGCGAGAAACATGTACGAGGTACTGGAAGTTGACGCGGATAAAAAAGACGTGATCGACGATATCTTGTCGGACGAACTGATAAGCAAACAGAACACGAACGTCAGAGATGGAGAAAGTCTTGGGTTCAAAAAAGGAGTATCATACGTGATGGTCGAGGGCAGTGAGGAGGCTGTTGATAAGGCTGTAAAACTCTTCAAAGATGAAGGTGTAGAACCCGCCGAGAACAGAGAAGAAGTGAGAGATAAGATAAAGGAAGAGAGCGAAGCCGCCGCTCAAGGTATAGGAACTGTTTTCGGATAAAAAAAAAACACCTTTTATTTTCTATTTCCCCAGCAGTATCGTCACCCTGATTCTCTTATCTAGATCAGGATCTTTTCTTATACCCCATATCATGTCCGCTTCATTCCACATATCTTCGATTTCTTCCAGGCCGTCTTCGATATCCATCTTACTTTTTCCATCACTGGTAGTTATTATCGTTATTATTTTTTTATATATATGCTCATCTTCAAACCAGGGTGATTTCAGAGCTTCTCTGCTAGCTCTCTTCCCTTTTTTTCTCCCCTTTCCATAACCTGCTCCTATTCTAAATTCTTCCGTACTTCCGCAGAGTTCCTTCAGGTGGGGTATGTCGCTTGCGGTGATAACTGAGTTGAGATCTATAAGGGGTATACGGATTATCCTGTTCATCACACCAAATGCCTTTTTGATCGGCAGGTGGGGATTGATATCAAGAAGTCTACTGTTGGGAAATACTGCCGTTCCATCTAAATGTCTTACTAATTTATCTTGAGCTTCGTCAGATAATCTCTTTCTTGAGTAGCTCTCCGTTTTAAAAGGCTTAGCAAAGAAGCCGAATGAGAATGAACAATGCTTATCACCGAGCTCTGCACAAAGTGGTGCTGTCCAACTGCCAGTTCTCCCCCCCAGTCCAGCTATTAGATAAAGGATGTCGAACTCTTTTATTTTATTCTCTAGTCTCCTTTCGGATTCAGTGAGCGGTCTTTTATCTGTCTTGACGTTGGAATGATAGGATTTGTTCATATCTTCTTTCGAGACAGATATGTAGGGCAACTTCGGTGGTCTAGAGGAGGAGTCGACCTCGTATATCTTGACGTTTTCGGAGGAGATATCCTCGATCTCTTCAGCTATATTTCGACCTGCTCCACCTATACCCAATACTAATATAGAGGGTCGGTCCGTATGAGTAATATGATTTTCTCCAAATCGTATTTTGTTAGGCATATTTTTACCCTTAAAACAACAAGCCTATTTAGCGTACTCAGGCTCTGATCTTTTCGATAATCTCATTGATCTCTTTCTTCTCTTCACGTTCACTCCATATCCCGATCGTTATCCCCAAGATCGGGCCGATAATGGATGCGTAGTAAGCCGTTGCTGCATTTCTTAAGAGGAAGCCAAGAAATGGTGGTACCGTCAATCCGCCTACAAGGCCGATCCATCTACCCAAGGGCCAACCGACTTTGAGACCCGTATAGCCTCCTATAACAGCGCCTACTGTGATAGAGATCCCCAAAGCCATGATAAGATCTCCTGGAAATAACCCGGTCAGACTAGCTATCAAACACAGGATCACTCCTGATAAGATGATGGTTAACAAAGTGAACTTGTTGATGCGTTTTGAGAGTAGGTCATTTATGAATGTTTTAATCCATAGATTTTCCAATTGTAAAGCACCTCAGATACGTTTTTAATCGGTTTTCTCAGTATTTATGCTTTTGGTAGATTTTTTTGAATAGATAATCCATAGTAAAATACTAGTATGGTTAATGTTAATTTAAAGATGGTATGAAGAAAGACCTTTCAGTTATGATGATCACTATAATCCTATTCTCTGCTTCATGGGCAGCGATAGTTGAGAGTGGACATACTTCTACTTTAGAAAAACCTGATGAAGCTATGGTTCACCAGGAAAATACTAATGAAAGTATTCATATAATAGGCAATGAAGATTTTGAAGATTATGAGGCAAGTCTGTCCGGAAACGGAACTGAAGAAGATCCTTATCTTTTAGAGAATTACACGATAGGGGACCAGGATGAGCAAGTCGGACTTTTTATCCAAAATACAGACATGCATTTCTACGTAAGAGAATGTGAGATCCGAGACTTTGAACGTGGGATAGAGATAGACGATGTTTCAAATTTTACTTTAGAAAACAATCTGATAAAAAATGTAGATACTGGTCTGCGGATAAGTGACTCAGATGAAAATTTGTTTAGAGGCAACGTTTTCATCGAAAATAGAAGACTAGGTATCGAGGTTAGAGGTGACAGCGAAGGCAATGATTTCTATGAAAACGAATTGAGAAACTCTAGTTTTTCTCTTCGAGGTCTTAATGGCTTCGCGCCCCAAAATATAGCTAAAAACAACACCGTCAACGCTTCTCCCGTGTTGTACATAAAAAATAGCTACGATAGGGAGATATCCGGTGAATTCGGACAGGTGATAATAGAAAATTCACTTGAGATAAATCTGAATTCCATAAAATTGGAAGGTGGGAGCATCGGCATCGAGATCCTAAATTCCAACAAAATTTCCGTATCCAATACCGTTACAAAGAATCACTCACTTCAGGGCATATATGCCGGTAGTAGTGACGATTTAACGATAGATCATTCTCTGGTCTGGGACAACGCGATGGGGATATTTCTAGAGGATGTCCATAATTCTACGATCTACAATAATCTGATGAACAACTCTGTTCAAGCTCAAGACCGAGGAGAGAACGAATGGGATGCAGGTGACCCGGATGAAGGAGGTAAAGGGGGTAACTACTGGTCCGAATATAAAGGAAAAGATCGTGGGGACGGCATAGGAGAAGAGACTTACGATATCGAAGGCGGGGAGTGTGAAGATAGATATCCTCTCACTGCTCCTATCGGTCCACCCATCAATATAAAGACCAAACCACGGGGGACAGACCACGTGAATATAAGCTGGGATGAGCCTTTTTATTCTCTCAGACATCCGCTGGAGAATATAACCATATACAAAGGTACAGAAGAGGGAAATATCTCAGAGTATGAAAGGGTCAATGCCTCCACCAATTACTACTTAGATGAGAACATAAGCGAGGAGTATCTATTCAGCCTTAACAGTACAGAGTATGAGGAATATCTTGAAGAGGGTACCATCCATCCGGAATTGAGGACAGCTTTTGAAGAGAAAGACCATGATATCGAAGAAGAAGCAGAGCTTATTGAGGATGGGGAAAGATGGCTCATATCAGGAACTGAAGAAAAATACGTTATCGAATTAGAAGATGGAGATATGGATATATACAAAGAAGGAACAGAATATCACTACAGATTGAAATCCTCGAATCGACTACATGAAAGCGTGTTTAGCGGTATATATACGGCTGTCCCTGAATCGACCAGACCTAGAGTGGAAGATTACTATCCCGAAGGCGATGAAGTTCAGGTCAATTCTACAGTAACTGTAGAGTTCTCTGAGGAGATGAGGAAGGGCTCGATAAACATATCTGTAGAAGGGGTAAAGGGTAACATCACAGGAGGAGGGTCAG
Source organism: Thermoplasmata archaeon (assembly GCA_046540335.1). Taxonomy (GTDB): domain Archaea; phylum Thermoplasmatota; class Thermoplasmata; order Halarchaeoplasmatales; family Halarchaeoplasmataceae; genus Natronoplasma. Next base: position 20,801 of record JBKHFH010000009.1, read on the forward strand.
TATTCCATTTTATCCCGGTTGGCAATTTCAGCTATGCAAAAAGCTATACTGTCCACGTAGAAGGAGAAGACCTGGCTAGCAATGTGATAGAATCAGGATCGTTCTCCTGGCAATTCAGTACTATCTCCAACGGTACGGTAATAGGCAGAGTTGTAGATGGAAAAGGAGAACCCATTGAAGATGCAATTATAGATTTGGAAGGAGAAAAGCGAACCTTTACTGATGAGGATGGAGAATTTGAATTAGAATCTTATTATGGAAACATCACGATAGAGATCTCGAAAGAAGGATATGGGACCAAAGAGGTTTATTTAGAAGTCAGAGCCGGTAGAGTGAAAGATGTTGGAGATATCACACTCGAAGAGCGAGAAGGCATATTCTCTCGAACTTTCTGGCCTATGCTTATAATAGGTGCTTTGGTGCTTTTACTCGGTTTTCTAGCGGGGATCGTTACATTCAAGAATTGGGAAGAGACTCCTCCACCTGATGAGGGAGAAGATATCTATGAGGAGGATTTTGAAGAAGTCACTCAGGAGGAATTCGACAGCTGGTGGGAAGATGAAGGTTCATAGATTGGATCCGCTCCCTCCGCCGTCAACAGGTATCGCTGCTCCGTTGATGAAACTCGATTTCGGTGATGATAAGAAGGCTACGAGTTCCCCTAGTTCTATCGGGTCACCGATCCTCCCAAGCGGTATGTCGTCTGTCCACTGTTTCATCCCCTTATCATAGGAAGATATATTTCCCCTTTCTATCTCGGCCTCTATCAGCTCTTTTATCCTGCCTGTTTCATGAGGACCCGGCAAGACTGAATTAGCTCTTATCTCAGGCCCCCATTCTTTAGACAGAGTCTTCATCAGCCCTATAACACTCATCCTCACGGAATTTGATAGTACGAGCTCTGGGATCGCCTCTTTGACGCTCATAGAGGTTATATTTACTATAGTCCCCTCACCTTCCTTAAGATATTCATAAGATTCTCTAGCGCTCCTCACGACGCTCATAACCAACATATCGAAGTTTCTGTACCATTCCTCGTCCTTCGTTTCGATGAAAGGCTTACTGGGAGGACCCCCAGCACAAGTTACTAGATGATCTAGACCATCCTGCATTTCAACGGTTTTCTTCACTATTCTACTTATGTCTTTTTTTTCTGTGATATCACCGGCTACACCATGCACTTCTCCCTGAGTAGATCCACCTAGTTCTTCAACTACTTGCTCTAATTTCTCCTGGTCTCTTCCGTTTATCGTCACTTTGGCTCCTTCTCTGGCTAGGGCTTCAGCTGAGGCTTTTCCCAGACCGCTACTGGACGCCAATACAAGGGCTGAATTACCTTTCAATTCTAGATCCATATTATCATCATCCTCAAGATATACAGTGAAAAACCTTTATATAATCTGCTCTTACTTCCCAATATGGAGGTAGGAAAATGCCAAAATATGTGATTTTATCGAATCTCACAGATGAAGGGAGAAAGACCATATTGGATCATCCAGAGAGAATAAAAGAAGTCAACGAGGAGATGGAAAATAAGGGGGCTGAGATATTGGAGCAGTACTTTTTGCTCGGCAAATACGACTTCATTACTATCGTAGAGGCCCCTTCAAAAGCTGAAGTTACCAAAGTAGTCATGGAAATAGCATCTAGAGGTTCAATCGATACGATGACCTTACCGGCGATGGAAGTCGGTGAACTCATCGAAGACTTGAAGTAAAAATCTTTTTTTTCTTTTTTTATGAAGTTCGTGGAAGATCTATATTCCTATGAAACCTGGAAATGGGAGCTTTTAGACACTTATCGCTCTTTTCGTTTAGAGGAAGTGTTGGATGGAAAAATAGATAAGAATAGATCTGGAGAATTTTACTTATTGAGTGACAGCACACCTATTCAGATCGAATTAAGTATTCAAAATGATCAACCGTTGGATTCCGAATTACGACTGGTAAAAGGTATAGGTGAAAAAAGAGATATCAGATTAAAGGAAGAGGGTGTGGAGGACCTGAATGATCTAATCGAGAAGAGGACTTATCGAGAAAGGGCCAAAGAGATCATAGACGAGATTGAGAGGGACGAGTACTTCTCTATTTATAAAAGAATAAAGAAAAATCTACAGAGATCACACCCGCTCTATCTTTCATTGATTTCATCGATAGGACTGAATGATCTCCTTATATTCGATATCGAAAGTTTAGGTTTTTCAGGAGATCCTATCTTTTTGATCGGCACAGCAACATTTGCCAAGGACAGATTGATCAGAGATCAATTCTTGGCGAGGGATATCGACGAGGAAAAAAATATCCTCTGGGAATTTAAAAAAAGATTGGGGGATAAACCAGCTTTAGTGAGTTTCAACGGGAGAAGGTTCGATGAGAAGCTGATCAAAATGAGAGCGAAAAAATACGATATAGAGATACCTTTTTCTAAACCTCATATAGATATCTTACCTCTAGCTAAAAAACGTTGGAGCGAGAGATGTGATAGCTGGAGTCTCTCCAATCTGGAAAAGGAAATACTCAACATAGAGAGAGAAAAAGATCTACCCGGGATTTTGATCCCTCATTTTTATCAGTTATATCTAGAGAAAGAGAACCCGGGAACTCTTTTTCCAATAATCGAACACAATAAAAGAGATCTGATATCCATCGGTAAGTTACTAGACCACCTCTGAAAAAGAAAAATTTATTAAATGTGGAGAGGATGTTAACGTGATGTCGACCGAAGAAAAAGATCCTTCAAAGGTGGAAGAAAGGAAAGAATGGTTGCTCTGTGGATTGGAAGATAGTAGAGACAGACTTCCAGATTATATCGAAGAGAATCAAGTTTCCGATCCCAAAACGATGGATTGTGAAGAATTGGACGATTATGAAAATCCGAAAGTTGAAGAGATAGACAAAAGTGCGGTCGAAGATGAATACCTCAGCGGTAAGTGGGAAATCGCTGTGTCATCTGAAAAAGTCGATCAGGTCTGGAACGATGTAAAAAAATTGATCGAAAAGAACAAGATATGGGGAGCACAGGTAAACACGAGATGGATAGTAGATAAGCGGAATGATGAAACTCACACCATTAGGGTCTACACTCCGAATTTTTTAGATGAAGATGACGTTCTCAGAGTTGGAAAACTTCTGAAGAAAAGGTGTAAGATTGACAAAGGGATAACTTACAAGCCCGATATATATAACGCCCTCCAGATATATTCCGAAGAGGGTGAAGATATGAAATTACCAAAAGAGATCAGGTACGAGTTGTAAAAATTTTTCAGGACTCCGACAAGTTTATTTTAAATAAAAAAAGAAAAGGGTTTCATGTAGTGGTTTTACAAATCTTTTATTTTTGTAGGACTGACCACATCATGATCGATGGGACTTTGTATGTCAAGACTTTGGATGTCTTCTTGTTCTAGGTCTAACTCAGTATGGTGGCTCATCGAATTCATCTCTACCTCACTGAGTGAGCTGGTCGTACCTATATCGATGGTGTAATCTTCGGTCTCGCCGTAATTCTGATTGGAACACGGATCAGTATGGTACCCATCATATTCCTGCATCACTCTCATCCTGGTCTGGCCTTCTGCTGCATCGGATGGAACAGTTATAGTTTTCGAAACAGTCTGTGGATCATTACTTCCAGAACCGACTTCTACGACTGTATCGTCGGATAGATCATAATCCTGATCCCAGTCGATGACCACGGAAACGTAATCTGAATATCCTCCGGTGCTCAGGGTTACGGATAGTTCGTAGGACTGACCGGGTTCTACTGGATCTGACATACTGCCTGTATGATCAGCGTAACCTCCATCGTCGTCCGAGTCTCTGTTTATACCGTTGAATTGAACATTTGTTATGTATTCACCGTAACTTGTGTCTCCGCCTTCAACAGTGCAGTACTCCCCACCGCTGTCTTCTTCTACGGTTATATCCTGGGTGGTGGTATCTGTAGCGCCATCATCATCGGTCACGGTCAACTCGACCGTGTAAGTATCTGCTGTGTCGTAGCTGTGAGAAGGATTCTGAGAGGTGCTCGTGCTTCCGTCTCCGAAGTCCCAGGACCATTCTTCTATGCTGCCGTCACTGTCAGTGGACTCGTCAGTGAAGTCTATCGTATCTTCTGTCGTCGGTGAAGTCGGCGAGTATGAGAACGAAGCTGTTGGAGCCTCGTTGTCGCTGCCGGATCCTACACTTACAGTATAATCTTCAGTCTCACCATAACTCTGATCAGATGTTGGATCAGTATGGTAGCTGTCATATTCCTGCATCACTCTCATCCTGGTCTGGCCTTCTGCTGCATCGGATGGAACAGTTATAGTTTTCGAAACAGTCTGTGGATCATTACTTCCAGAACCGACTTCTACGACTGTATCGTCGGATAGATCATAATCCTGATCCCAGTCGATGACCACGGAAACGTAATCTGAATATCCTCCGGTGCTCATCGTTACCGAGAGTTCGTATGATTGTCCAGGCTCTAAATCATCAGTTACGCTTTCAGTGTGATCCGCATATCCATCGTCGTCTCCTGAGTCCTTGTTTATTCCGTTCAACTGTACATTGGTTATGTATTCCCCGTAGCTGGTGTCTCCACCCGAAACGGTGCTGTACTCTCCATCGCTGTCTTCTTCTACGGTTATATCTTGAGTTGTGGTATCTGTAGCTCCGTCATCATCGGTCACGGTCAGTTCGACCGTGTAAGTATCTGCTGTGTCGTAGCTGTGAGAAGGATTCTGAGAGGTGCTCGTGCTTCCGTCTCCGAAGTCCCAGGACCATTCTTCTATGCTGCCGTCAGAATCAGATGACTGATCTGTGAATTCTACCGTCTCATCGGGCTCTGGATTGGTCGGGCTGTAATCAAAATTCGCATTGGGTGATCCGTCACCGGCCCCTAAACCCCCTGTTACCGCTAAGGCAAATGGCTGTGGACCGTTCGGTATATTTTCTCCTATCACTTCGATCTTGTATTCACCAGATTGTGGTTCTAACCTCAATACGTTCTCCAAGGGGTTGAGATCATCATATTCACCATCGGTCGTGGACTGTCCGGGGTCATAACCATCGAATACGTTTCCTTTATATACTGAACCGTCTGGTGCTGTAACTTTCAAGTTGAGATCATTAACTAATGCTTTATCAGCCGTAGTGGATCCTGGATAATCAGTATATGCCATTGTTACTTGTAATGGTTCAGAGGTATCCTCAACATTCACGGTATAATTTTCCGTGGTCCCTGTACTGATACCGCTAGTTTCATCATATACCTTCAGATTCTTGTTATCTCCATCGAACTCTAAGCTATTTTCGAGATCGATTTTACCCCATCCTTGGTCATTGTTCGGGTAAGAATTGCTGTCTTCGTAGGCTCCGCTTCCGGATATCTCCTCTGCACCATTTACCAGAACGGATTTGAGAAGTGCTGCGGAAGGATCACTTATCGTACCTTCTGGATAGTGCCCGTCAACAAAATATTCTCTGACCATCGCTACCGAACCGGAAGTTATAGGAGTAGCCATGCTTGTACCCTGCATGGAAGTATATCCATCATTGTCTGTTGAAAGATCTCCATCTGAATCAGCGGACATTATCTCTGTACCTGGTGCTACTATAGTAGGTTTAAGTCTACCGTCATCTGTAGGTCCTCGGGAGGAAAAATCAGCCATGTCTTCAGTAGATGATCCTTCCCCACTAGAAGCTCCAACGCTTACGATGTTCTTAGCTGTCGCAGGAGTACCTATCGTATTCGATGAATCGCCTGAATTACCATTTGCATATAATATCAGCATGTCCTTATTGTTCCACATGAATTCATCTACTTCTTCCGCATCGGAAGTATAAGAACTATCCGAACCGCCCCAGCTATTGGAGTGTACTCTCGCACCATCATCATAAGCTGGGCTAAATATTTCAGAGTAATCGGAAGGGATATCTAAGTTATCGCTTGAGTCTCCGATATCAAAAAACGACAATTTAGCTTGCTTTGCCATACCGTCGTTGGTACTCGGATCTCCATTTGGGTCGTCATTACCTGCAACACTTCCACAAACATGAGTTCCGTGACCACTTTCAGCGTTATCGTTATCATTAGCATATTCAACATAATTTACCACTTTTCTATGATCGGATCCGATCGAATTTCCGTCTGGATCTCTGAAGGCTGCATGGTCGTAATCAAGTCCGGTATCTGAGACACCGACGATCTGCCCATCACCCTGCAATTCATGATCCCAAATCGATCGGTTATCGGAAGTTCCGGTTTGAGTGATCCATTGGGCGTCCGCATTCATGAGTTCTATCTCAACTTTTTCTTCCATCCAGCTCACTTCTTCTATCTCTGCAATATCTTCTATATAAGAACTTTTAGTCTCTATCTCCAACCTGTCTCCACTGAAACCCGTAATTTCACCGTATTGATCGAGTTCTTCGATGACTTCTGTGGTTAAGTCGAATGCTGATATGTCTAATGTGACTTTCCCTTCTTTTTCTTCGAGCTCTGGAGTCATCTTATAGCTGGAATGGTAATCTCCGATCCACTGGACAAAGTCCATATCTCTTACTGAGGACGCTTCGCTAGCCTCTAACTTCATGAGGAAGGTGTTTTTCGGTATATATTCTAGAATCTCTCCACTATCTTTTAGGTTCTCTCTCCATTCAGGGGTTATCGGACCAACCGTTTGAACCAGATAATGACCATCATCTAGTTCATCTGTGTTCTGCACAGATTTCTCAGGCGTTGTTTCTATAGTTTTACTCCTCAACTGGATCTTATCGAGTTCTTCGTCTAAAACAGTTATTTCGTTGGATGTTGCCAACTGATTTCCTTCTGAGTCGGACTCAACAAGTAGGAAAGAGCCGTAATCTTCTACGACTTCCAGTCCGATCTCTTCTGGAGACATAACTTCAGGTTTTTCTATAAGTTTATACTCGGAATCCTCTAATCCGTTTTCAGCCACTTGTGGGTATCCAAAAAAGAGTCCTGTGACTGCTCCGAGGATCAATAGTATCGCCACACTAAGGCTTAATAGGCCTATAACGACCTTTTTTTCCATTTTTTGTCCTCAGGAGCGTAGTTTTTTTACCATATATATAGATAATCGATTACATTTATATATTAAAAATATAACTTAGGCCGTCGTTATCAGATTTACAGGATGAATTCTATCGACTATCGACAAAAAAACACTATTATAACCTCATCATTACTTATATATATATAGATAAGGCGAAAATATGTCAGGAAAAAAACCGGGTATACTGGAGATGGCTATGGCTCCTTTTCTTTTTGCGATAATCGTTCCACTAACGATAAGCACGTCTCTCTCCGTTCATATAAAAGGTGAGTTTGATATAATCGGATTTATTTTTGCTTGGGTGATAGGTATCAGTCTTCACGTGACTACCAATGTATACAATGACATCTATGATACTAAGCAGGGCTCAGATACCTCTAAATCCTCAAAAAATGAATTCAGCGGAGGATCTGGTATCCTGATCAAATATCCAGATATGGAAAAAAACATGTTCGATCTAGCTAGATCTGGAATTGCAATAGGATTTATAAGCATTTTGGGTTTATTATATATATCTAAAAGGGAGATCTGGCCCTTGATCGCCACTATATACTTAGTTTCCGTATTTTTCAGCAAATATTACACTGCAGAACCGTTCAAGTTTGCCTATCGAGGGTTAGGGGAAATAGTAGTCTGGATAGGTTTCGGTCCTTTAGCTATTTTGCTCGGAGCTATAGGACAAGGTGTATTTTTCCATCCTTACATAATCTCGATAATGCCCATCACCGGTCTAAGCACTCTTTTCATCGTATGGATGGGGGAGATGGTCGATCTACCTGGAGATCTTGAAGCTGGAAAGAAAGGACTAGTGGCTAGATTAGGTCTAAAAAGAGGTTTGTACGGACACATGTTCATCCATCTTTTAGCTCTCCTCAACGTCACTTACATATCTTATCTTATCGGTCCACTAACACCGATATGGATAGCTGTGATCCCTCACATCTTCTTACTCCCCAAGATATACTTGACTCTTGAAGGAGGCCTGGGAGAAAGAAAAGTTATGAAAAGAGCTTCTAGATTGAATTTTACTTTGTTCTTTTTGTTTTCCCTATTCCTTATGGCGGGCTTCATCCTTCAGCTTTTTATCTAGAGACGAAGCCTCATGATACCAGCCTTTTCGAGTACATATTTAAGAAGAGCTGGTATCGGTCCAGTGATCGAAACAGACCGGAAAGTGAATATACCGTCCCTTCTACCCAAACTTATCACCAAGGGAAATTCTCTTTTGCTATAGCTCGATAATCTTTTGTCTTTCGAATCTTTCAAAATATTTCGATATATCAATCCAGCATGTCTATCTGCATTGTGCCCTGTCTTCTCTTCCCGTACTGAAGTTATGTCTCCACCGACGAAAATCCTATCATGGCCTTTCAATCTTAGGTGCTCGTCAACTTCTAATCCCCAATTTTCAGATAATACTATATCGTCAAAGTCGTGTAAAAGTGATCGATCGAATCCCAATCCTCCACACCATATAGCGGTATCAGCATGGATAGTTTTTCCGTCTTGTGTATGAAAATATTCTTTATTCTCGACAACTTTGTCGTTGTAGATCAACCGGACTCCCTTTTCCTCTAAAAATTTATCAGCATATCTAGAAGCTTCCTCCGGATTTCTATCTATGAGTCTATCATGAGGATGAACTAACGTTAACTCTTTGTGGGTATTAACGGCCAATTCCGATGCAACCTCTACGCCTATCAATCCTCCGCCGATGATAAGAACGCTTTCTGATCCATGGATCCTCCTGCTCAGCATAGCTGAGTTCTCTATTTTGTTCAAGGTGAATACGTCTTCCTCGTTCTCTAATCGTATCGGATAGTCGGCCCCGAGACAGATCACTAGATAATCGAACTCGACTTTCTCTTGAGAGGTCTTTACATGATCTAGATGGATCTCTTCCACTTCCTCCTCTATCACTTCTGTATCAGAAAGAAATGAATTCAGTCTAACACTGATCATGGACTTGTAGACGATGTCAGTTAGCACTTTGGGAAGCGAGGGATAAAATTCGAACCGACCGTTCTCGTCGATCAAGATCGTTTCAAAAGCATCCGATCGATCTAATTTTTTTGCGAGGATGGATCCACAGAATCCTCCCCCGAGAATAACGACTCTTTCACCCCTCATCGTACTGTATAGCCGATACCTGAGATTTACATTTTTTGTATTCTGATTTCAATAAATCTCGAGGATAAGAGTTAAATTGGAAATGTTGGATGAGAGCACGAGATGTCGAGACCAGAAGATCTTAATATCGTCGAGCCCGGCGACCCGGAATCTATCAGTCGTGCAGGATACACTCTCGAGGAGTATTCGGAACATTTCAGTAAGCTAGTTGAACTCGAAAGAGAAGAGGAGATGGAGAGACACGAGAGAGAGATGAGACAGCTTTCTGGTTGGGAGAGACAGAATGAGGGAAGAGCGGTACTAAACGCTAGAGCGAGAGATGAAGGCACCGGACTCGGAGGGAAGTTCATAGTCAAGTTCGTGAGGAAAGATGGTCTGCCCGAGACGGAGATCAGCGTCGGGGACCTGATACGGGTGAGTAAGAACGAGCCGTTATCTGACGATAATCCTTCTGGAACCGTTACTGAAAAAACCGGCTATTCTATCAAAGCCGCTTTCGACGAAAGACCTCCAGACTGGATGTACGATAAAGTGAGAGTCGATCTTTACGTCAATGATATCACCTACCAGAGGATGTTGGGTGCGTTGAAAAAGATAGAAGATCTAATAGGTAGGAAGAGAAAACTGATCGATACCCTGTTGGAGGGAAAAGAGCGTCACTCTGAGAGTATAGAAGATATCTACTACTGCAATCAAGATCTCAATGAGAGCCAAAAGGAAGCGGTAAGGAAAGCATTAGAGAGTGAGGAAGTTCATCTGATCCATGGGCCTCCAGGAACGGGTAAAACAGTCACCTCTGTAGAAGTGATAGAACAGGCCGTTGAAAACGATGAAGAGGTACTGGCCTGTGCAGATTCTAATGTGGCTGTCGACAACCTGGTCGAACATCTCGTGAATAGAGGACGCGAAGTGGTTAGAGTCGGGCATCCGGCGAGAGTTACACCCGTATTGAGAGATCACACTTTAGATTATATATTGGAGAAAAACGACACCTATCAGAAAGCTCAGGAGCTGCGAGAGCGAGCTTTTGATCTGAAGGATGAGCAGGACGAGTATACTTATCCCAGCGGACGGTGGAGAAGAGGTCTGAGTGATGAAGCTATCAAGAGTTTAGCTGAGAAGGGGAAGGGGAGTCGAGGAATACCTCCACACAAGATGAAAGAGATGGCCAGATCACTCGAACTGCAGGAAGAGATAGATGACCTATTCGATAAAATAGATGCACTTGAGGAGAAGGCGGTGGATGAAGTTCTGAACAGAGCGGACGTTGTCTGCTCGACCAACTCCTCTTCAGCGTCACGGGCGTTAGAAGATAGGGAGTTCGACATCTGCGTGATGGACGAAGCAACACAGGCGAGTGAACCTTCGTGTTTGATACCCCTTGTTAAGGCAGAAAAGCTAGTTATGGCCGGGGATCATAAACAGCTACCTCCGACCATCCTTAACGAAACGGCTAAAAAAGAGGGGCTGGATGAGACCATGTTCGAAAGGTTTATCGCCCTTTTTAGCGATGACATAAAGACACTATTGAAAATCCAGTACAGGATGCATGAGAAGATAATGCGGTTCTCGGCGGACCAATTCTATGGCGGAGAACTTTTGGCCGACAGTAGCGTCGAGAGTCATACATTAGATGATATAATCGACCAGAAACCGGGAGGTAAGTTCGAAAAGGTGTTAAGTCCCGATCCACCGATCACCTTGATAGATACGAAGGGACAGATGCCCGAGAAGAGCAGAGCCGGTTCGACATCGAAGGAGAATCCTGGAGAGGCTTTGCTCGCTGAAGAGCTCGCTGAAAGTTACATAGATGTTGGAGTTGACCCGACGGATATCGGTATAATCACTCCATATAAAGATCAGGCCGACCTGATCGATGAAAAGATGGATGAAGAAAATCTCGAGATAGATACAGTCGACGGTTTCCAGGGGAGAGAAAAAGAGGTTATCATACTTTCATTGACAAGAAGCAACGAAGATGGTGTGATCGGATTTTTGAAAGATCTAAGAAGGTTGAACGTCAGTCTGACTAGAGCTAAAAGAAAATTGATCGTCCTGTGCGATAGAAACACTTTATCCTCGCACGAAGTCTATGAGGATCTTTTCGATTATATGGAAAGAGAGGGAAATAGTTTTGATATCTCGATTTAAAGGATTCATTTCAGTGTTTTTTTCTGTACCTCTAATAGTTCTTTAATACCCTTCTCTGCAAGATCCAGCAGATTCTCGTGCTGTTCCCTGCTGAAAACGGCCTCTTCTCCAGTGGCCTGTATCTCTATGAAGTTGCCTTCACCGTCCATGACCACGTTCATGTCTACATCGGCGTTGAAATCATCTTCATAACAGAGGTCGAGTTTTTCTTCTCCGTCAACTATTCCCACGCTGGTCGCTGCGACCTGTCCGGTCATCGGATCTTCTTCTAGATCACCGTCTTCCATCATCTTCTGTACAGCCAGTTTTAAAGCCACCCATGCGCCGGTTATCGATGCGGTTCTGGTTCCACCATCGGCCTGGAGAACGTCGCAGTCGATCCAAAGTGTGCGAGGACCGACTTTTTCTAGATCTATTCCCGCTCTGAGACTCCTACCTATCAGCCTCTGTATCTCTTTGGTCCTACCTTTAGCTCCTCTTCTTTCTCTCCTGATCCTCTCTTCTCCACTCCCGGGAAGCATACCGTACTTAGCGGTAAGCCATCCGTGATCGGCTTCCTCTTCATCGATCCAAGGAGGAAGTGATTCTTCAACCATAACGGTACAGATAACTTTGGTTTTTCCAGTAACTATCAAAGCTGAACCTTTGGGATTATCGAGATAGCCGGATTCGATCGAAGTCTTCCGTAGTTCGTCATTTTCTCTGTCGCCTCTTGGCATCTTTGACACCTTTCTAACTCCGTTAGAGAGGATACCGATATAAATGTTAGGTAATGTTAAATGGATAAGCATCTCCGAAAGAATTAAGAAAGGCGTTTTATATGAGAGACTATGACATTTCGAGGATTCATCTCGATAGATGTAGACCCGACTGATAAGATGCTAGAGTTCATAGACGAAGTCGAAAGGACTGGTGCACCGTTGAACATGGTCGATCCCAGTCAACTCCATATGACTGTAAAGTTTTTAGGAGATACCGAGGAACACATGATAGACGATATAGTAGAAAAAACAGAGTTCGCACTTCAACCGTATGACCCTTTCAAGATAGATCTGAAAGGGACAGGTGCATTCCCCCATCTTGGTTTTATGAAAGTTGTCTGGATAGGTTCTGAAGTATCTTCAGAGGAACCGCAGACTTCCAACGATGAAGAGTTCACGTTTTTAGCTGATGTTGCACACAGAGTAGAAGAAGAGTTGGTCCCTCTCGGATTCGAAAGAGATGACAGGGAATTCTCTCCTCACTTCACAGTGGCTAGAGTAAAAGGCGGTAAGAACAAGGAGAAGTTGAAGAGCGTGATCGAAAACTGGGAAGACGAGGAATTCGCCACTTGGAAAGTCGAAAAACTGACACTCAAGAAGAGCATCTTGAAGAAAAGCGGACCCGAATATCACACGCTAGAGGAGATCCCTCTTTGATTGGAAAATATTCTAAATCTCCATGTTGAATCCTGCAACGATCCTAGGGATAATCATTTTCATCCCACCTATAATAGCTCTCTATTATCTATTGGGTGAGTACGAAAGGTACTTCAAGGCTAACAAGGCCCTTTTCATGATCTTTACCGGTCTCGCTGTCGGAGTTGGAGCCGGCTTCTTTTCCATCTCTTTCTTCTTGCAGGGTATCGTTTCGGCGCTTTTACTGGTCATTTTGGTGGAAGTGATAAAGTTCCTTGTGATGATGCAGACACCCTTCCGGATGAATTATGATACTCCTTTTTACGGCTTCGCCTTCGGAACCGGGATAGGTGCGATGATGATATTCACTCTTGTCTATGGATCTAGATCATTCTCTTTAGAAGCCACCAATATTACCATGATCTTCCTGCTTTCATACAATTATACCTTTGTTCAGGCGTCTACCGGCACTATAATAGGATACGGAAGCAGTTTAGGTGAATTCTGGAGGTACCTTTTGAGGGCAGTGCTGGTGAGCGGTATTCATGTATCCCTTATGGCGTTCTTCTGGGAAGGTCGCTTCGATTTGATCGGAGATTTCGCAGTTCTGATGATAGGGGCCGTGTTTGGGACCATCGTTATTCTCTATGTTTACAGGGAGTTGTTCCCAGAGATAATATCCGATAAATTGGATGAGCTCGAAGAGGATGAAAGTGAGTCCGCATAATGATTATATAAAACAACCACATTATTTATTTGAGAAAGTTTATCTGATCCGGCTTTGAAGTTGGTTGAAGTAAGATGGATGAAAATAAAAAGTCTCACCTGATCATGGTGATCGTACTACTGCTGGTTTTCTTGCTTGTTTCTTCTCTATTTTTAGGTCCGATGATGGATTTTTTGTACGGCTCTTGGGGATCCAAAAGAGTTTATCCTGAAAAGGCAGATTTCACTATCGAGAGAGTGGTGGATATGAGGAATACAGGCGGGTCTGGACTTGAGTATAACCTGACCATGGCTCGACCTTACAATATATCTGGTAATAATATACAATATATAGACGGGAGTGATTGGAATATCCAACCTACAGTATACAAACAATATGATTCTGAATGGAACGCCTGGAATGGAGAGCTGGCCCCAGATGAGAGTGAAGAGATACGTATAAATTACGATGTTAGAACAACTACGGTATCCTGGAACTACACCGCGGAGGATTCCGCAACTGTAGATGATATCCCGGCATATCTAAAAGAACGTTATAACAAGAATCAATGGCAGCTCGATGAAGACAGAGATGGTGACGGTCAGGATGACTGGATGATACAGCCCGATCATCCAGAGATAGAAAGCCTGGCCGAGAGCATCGTTGAAGGTGAGGATAACATCTATGATAAGTCCAAGGCCATATCCGATTGGATCGATGATAACATCGAATACGAGCTGGGAAGATCAAGTCAGTTACCTCAACATGCGGCCTGGGTATTGGAAGATGGTAGAGGAGATTGTGATGAGCAGTCCTTCCTTTACGCCTCGTTATCCAGAGCGGTAGGTATACCTGCTTGGATGGAACTCGGTGTTCTGTATGATAGAGGTGGTGATAGATGGGGCGGCCACGGCTGGATAAGGACGCACATTGTTGGAGAAAACGGTAATGGAGGATGGGTGAATATAGACTTGGTTAACGATCAGTTCTACTTCAGGGACTCTCTGCGGTTGACCACGTGGGTGGACGATGGGGGAGAAGATCACATCGAAGAGTTTTATAAATATATATCATGGAGAGGGAACGGACCAGGGGCTCGGTTAGAAGTCGAAGACAGTATTGAAGATAAAAAGATGGAAACCGAGGGTAGAGTCGTAGTTAGAAACGGTTTGGCGATTCCAGGTTTCAGAATATGGGTTGCAGTCCCCGCTCTAATCTGTTCGATTATTATCTATTCTATCAGGAAGCGGAAAAAGAATTGTTAGATCCTAAAAAAGAGAAAAGTCCCGACTCCCGGATTTGAACCGGGGGCTTGGTGATTTCCGCGGGTGATGTTAGGCCAGGATAGGCCCAAGTATAAATACCAACTACAGTCACCCGCTCTAGCCAAACTGAGCTAAGTCGGGGTTTGCGTATGAAGTCTCCCGCTCTATGAGCAAATTTTTAAGTTGGCGAGTCAGAGGAATTTATTCCTCGCAGCCAAACTGAGCTAAGTCGGGGATTCACTCTCAGATTAGTAGGAATTGATATTTATCCTTTTTGTTTCTGTTCTTTAGAAGATTCTGACGGTTTTTCAGTCGAGGCTCTTTTAGACATCTTTTCCACCATCTCTATCCTTTTCTTAGGCGCGGGATGATCGTAGAAAAATATCTCAATTAGTCGGTGAGGGTTCAGTTCAGCCAGATCTATATCAGATAAACGCTTGAATCCAGATATCATCGCATCTGGGTCATCGGTGGTTTTTATGGAGAATTCGTCGGCCTTTCTCTCCCTGTGGCGGCTGTAGGCGTTGGTCAGAGGATCCACGAGAGAATAAAGGCCGTATAGGATCAAAAGGAACAGTGGAAGGTGGTGGATGCTTTCAAAGCTGGCATAGGCGGTGAATATCCTGCCGCTGAGATAGAATATCGGGAAAATAAGAGCTGCATTTATCAGTATGAATCTGACCACATCTTTATTCACGTAATGCCCTAACTCGTGAGCGACCACACCTTCTATTTCCTTTGGATGAAATTTGTCCAGTAAGGTGTCGAAGAGAAGCAGTCTTTTCGTCTTACCCATACCGGCGAACCCGGCATTTGCCTTTTCCGTTTTCTCACTCGCCTTGACCACCATCACTTTTTTCAGCTTTGCGACACCATGTTTTTCCGCCATCTCGGTGAGTCTTTCTTTGAGACTATCGTCTTCCAGTTCTTCCAGCTCGTAGAAGAGCGGAAGTATGATGAGATGAGAGATATTGGAGAGTATACCGGAGATAACGAATAGAAGTATTCCGGCGTAAAGCCACCACCATTCAGGGAAACTGTAGCCGAGGAAGAAAAGTCCCAGAGTGATGGGGACCATGAATATCATAGATATGATAAGGGACTTGATCTGATCTTTACTCCAGTCCCAGAAAGTGTCGTTGCTCAGGTCGTACTTGTGCTCGAGGATAAAACCGGAATAATAGGAAACTGGAAGCGAGATGAGGTAAAGTAATATAGAATATATCAATATGAACAGCGCCCAGACGACCCACTGATCGGCCAGAAAGGTTCCTGAGGCAGTCTCAAAGATCCAGTTTTCAAGATATCGTGTGAGTCCCAAAAAATAGGTTAGAGCTAAAAAAGGCAGATAAAGTCCAAAGGTCTGGATTATACCCGTGAAAAACTTCTGTTTCGAGTACAATTTCGCTTTACGTCTTCTCTCTTCGTCGAATTCATAGGGATACTCGACACCATTCTTTCCGGACACTGTATCACTCTATTTTAGCTCTCTCGAATTCCTCTCCTTCCCAGGGCCTCGTTGCGTCTACACCCCACTTGGCGGTCAGCTCTGGAGCGCTCGGGTCTAGCGAACTTCCTTTCTGATCTTCATAGATATAAATATCTTCGTCGGGCTGGAATCTCG
>JBKHFH010000010.1:0-37023 GCA_046540335.1 Thermoplasmata archaeon
TTCAAAGGCGCCTTTGATTACGATAATCCATCTGCAGGAGATGGTACCAGTGGAGCAGTATCTGCTCTTTCTCAGTACAACAAAGAATATAAAAAGAAAATCGACAGATGAGTCACCTCTTATTTTATTATACTATACATATATTTATTCCTTAGTAGTTTCGGTCTGATTGATTATCCTAAGGCATCCGTAAAGAGTTTTATTAACTGGAGTTTCGATGCCGAGATCATTTCCCATCTCTATAATCTTTCCATTTATCGGATCAAGTTCTAGTTCCTTTCCTTTTTTCCTATCGTAGAACATCGAGCTTTTCATCGGTCCAGCCTCGTTAGATATCTCCATAAGCTCTTCGATGATCTTATCTTCGTCCATTTCAACACCAGAAGCGATACCAACTTTTAATGCTTCCTTTATAGACGATCTGAAAACTTCCCGGGATTCTTTTATGTTTAAAATAACATCAAGAGAACTTTCTGTAAGAGCTGTGATCGCATTCAAGCCACAATTGAATGCTAGCTTTCTCCAAAGTACTTTTGTTATATCTGTTGTAATACTACAGCCAATGCCAGAGTCTTCAAAGATTTTTTTGATATTGTTTAATCTCTCTGAAACCTCTCCGTCCAGTTCTCCTATTTCGATCCTTCCGAGGGACTCATGATGGATGATCCCTGATTCTTTCAATCTAGATAATATATAAGCTACTCCACCGACCACTTTCTCTTCTCCGTACATTTCAGATAATATCTTTTCATTGTCTATGCCGTTCTGTAGAGAAAGGATCGTTGTGTCACTACCTATCAAGGGCCTGATCTGTTCTCCAGCTTGTTCAGTATCGTATGCTTTAACAGTGAACAATACCAGATCGACAGTTCCTATCTCTCCGGGATCATCTGTTGCCTTAACAGATATTTGAAAGTCCTCATGAACCGTACTCTCCACTTTGAGACCGTCTTTCTTCAATACTTCTAAATGATCTCCCCGAGCTATAAAACTAACATCATTACCATTCAAGGCTAGTTTTCCACCGAAATATCCCCCGACGGCACCCGCCCCCATAACGCAGATCTTCATGATTCTCACCAATTTAAACTACAAACAAAGGGCTGTGAATTAATAATTTTTCATTGTAGTGATTGTATATTCAATTCTTTCTTCTGTTCCATCCAGTATTATCATGGTCAATTCGCCAACATTGGTCTCGATCTTGAATTCTATAGAATCCTTGTTCTACTTTAAAATAGTGAAAAAAAGAGTTTTTTACCCGGTTATCTCTTCTAAAGCTTCCTTCAGATTTTTTACGTTCTCCTTCCACTCCTCGTCTCCTTCACTCCAAGGTGTTGAAACCAGCGAAAGCCTGACGGCGTTCATCGGTTCTCCATAAAAAGCTTCTGCCGGGATAGGAACGATACCATACTGCTCATAAGCTCTATCTATGAATTCCTTTCCATCCATCTCACCGGTCCTCATCAGGACATATAGGCTCCCGAACTTTCCGTTATCGGGAAGGATCAGTGGGAGATCGTTGTCTATAAGGACATTCAAGCGATTTGCTAGAATCCTGTCGAGCCATTTATACGTTTCTTGCTTTTTCAAAAATTCAGAAAGCACTTCTTGACCTATCATGAATCCTGCTGTGGGACTGCTCAACTCTTCACGACCTAAGATGTTGTTCATATTGTCTATCCATTTTTTAGGCCCGGTAGCAAATCCGAAGCGGAGCCCAGCGACAAGGCATGTTTTTGAGATGCTGGACAGTAAACAGATATGGTCAGAATATTCGTTCAAGGTGGAGTTGAACCTATGCAACTGCTCTCGGAGAAAATCATCATCGAACTCCGCCTCACCATCCTTCAACTGCAGGGTCGTGAAGATATAGGGCGCGTCCCATATCACGGCGCCCTCGTTTTCAACCATGACCTCGACCACTTCTCTGAACAATTCTGGAGAGACGTATCCAGATGGATTATTCGGCATGCTGGTGTAAAATACAGAATCTTTCTCGACTTTTTCTTTCAAGTCGTCAACATCTGGCCTTAATTTTTCATCAACACCTATCTTTATCGGTTCGCAGTTGTTCTCTTTTATTATAGGTAGCGTTGGTGCGTACTCCCATTGAGACATGAATATCTTCGTGCCCGGCTGTATAGATCTTAAAGAAGTAGATAAAGCTCTCTGACCACCAGGAGTAACGATCACTCTTTCCCTATCTCCATGTTCCACGTCGTGAAAATTCTCGAAATATTTCAAAGCCAAATCTTTCTGTTTATCCAATCCTCCCGTGGTTGAATAGGATAGCCCTCTCGGCTTTTCGAATGCTTTCTTGATTCCCCGCTCCATAGCTTTAGATAGGCTTTTCAACTCTTGGGGAAGATCAGTCCCAGTTTGGATGTCCATATCCATGAACTTTAGGTTTATCGGCATCTGTCCCACATTTCCGCTTGCAAAATTGGAAACCGGTAGACCTTTCTCTTTCCTTTTAGAGGCTTTCGCCATTGCATCTTTGATGGCTGGAGGGTCCGAAGGTTCTCTCAAATATTCCGTCATCTTAACTCCTCTTTATTTAAATATACGGAGTGACAATTTTTTACAAATTATCCTGTTCACTCCTAGATTGATAAACAAGTTTTTGATTCTTAAGTTTTACTACCTTTTTCAACGAATCTCCAATTCATTTATATGTTCGCTGAGTTGTTCTATGCCGATGATCTCTTCTTCCATCAGAGGGACCCTTCCCCTCACTTTTTTATCCATTTTTTTCTTTATCTCGTTCAATATCTTTTTCTCATAATTCTTCCTCTTTTCACTAGCTGTTTCACCAGCTACTCTGTTCAGAACTACCCCTGGAATATCCACTCCCATCTTTTCTAAAGATTTTATCGAGTCCTTTGTTTCTAACATGGAAAGCTTTTCTGGAGTTATCACTGGGACCACAGAGGATCTGTTCAACAATACCTTTCTTCCGAACTTTAATTTATTTTCTCGGCTTTTCAATCTTTTTATCAAGGGATCATCCTCTAAATCGATCTTGCTTTTATCTCCGACCTTACCCAGTTTTTCCAGATTTTCTTTTCTCCTCTCTATCAATTGTTCGGACCGAAACACTAATAAATAGAATTATTCTAGGAATAAATATGGATGAAGATCGTAGTTTCCATATAGCTAGTGAAGAGGAGATAAAGGAAGGGAAGACTACAGATATCTATTTTGAGAATACGATGGATATATTTGAAGGAAAGGATGTCGGAGACGAGAACGTCACGGCGGAGTTCACCGTGTCTTCCTTCCCATCCGACTGGAAGTGGGGTGTTTTCTGTGGTTTAGACGAAGTTCTTGAACTCTTAAAGGGAAAAGATCTTGACGTTTATTCGATGCCCGAAGGGACCATATTCAGGACCGAAGGCAGAAACGGCGTTTACACGCCCGTTTTCTGGATCGAAGGACCTTACAAGGAATTCTGTATTTACGAAACTCCAATTCTAGGGTTCGTATGTCATCCGAGCGGCGTTGCGACTAAAGCCGCTAGAGTCAAGAAAGTAGCAGGGGATACTCTGATAATGTCTTTCGGGATAAGGCGGATGCACCCGGGTCTAGCTCCGGTGATAGACAGGTCCGCGTATATCGGAGGTTGCGACGCCATCTCCTGCATAGCTGGTGCGGAAGAAGTCGGTGTGAAACCTCAGGGAACTATGCCTCACGCACTGACTATAATCTTCGACGAACCTAAGAAAGCATTCAAAGCCTTCGACGAAGTGTTACCTGAAGATATCTCTAGGATAGCACTGGTCGATACATATTACGATGAGACAGTTGAATCAGAGATGGCTGTAGAGGCGATGGGGGATAATCTGGACGGAGTAAGGTTGGACACACCATCTTCAAGAAGAGGTGACCTAGCAAAGATAGCTGAAGAAGTCAGGTGGGAACTTGAAAAAAGGGATGTGAACACTGAGATAATATGTTCTGGAGGTATGGATGAATATTCTATCCCGGAACTAAAAGCATCGGGAGTAAATGCCTTCGGTGTCGGGACATCGGTGTCCAACGCTAGGACCCTTAACTTCGCTATGGATATAGTGGAAAAGGAAGGGGAGATGGTAGCGAAGAGAGGCAAATTCAGTGATAAGAAACAGGCTTATCGCTGTCCAGAGTGTCTGACCTTCGAAAACAAAAGCTGGGATGAAGAGGAAAGGCCGGTATGCGAGTGCGGTGAAACCATGGAACCGATGATCGAAAAGGTGATGGAAAATGGTGATATCATAGGAGATCAACCCAAACCTGAAGACATCAGAGATAGTGTTATCGAACAACTAGATAAAGTGGAAGTGGACTGGCTAGATTGAATAAAAAATCTATCCATCACTCATTGTTTCTTTTTTATTACTTTCCAGTAGATGATGAACGCCAATAGAATTCCACTCAAAAGGTACAAAATCGTGAATCCTGGAATGTCTAGGTCCCCCTCATCACTGCCTATGTCGATATCGACTGTATCATGATCATCTCGGGTGGCAACTCTTATCTGATGGTTATTTTTGTCTTCCTCTGCATAAAAGGTATACTCTTGAGTCTCTGAGTCATCCGGTTGTAACTTTAATGATATCTCTTCGACCTTATCACCATCTATGAATATACTGATGTTTTGTTCTGACTCAAGATCACCGGTGTTAGTGACGGTAAACTCGACGATTATTTCCTCACCCGCTTCGAATGTCTGTCCTTCTTCCGGCCTATCGATCTGAACTTCTAAATTGGGCCCTTCGAAAACCTCTAAAGATATCTGAGTAGAATCATCTTCAGATCTGATAGAAATCATTCTCTCTCCAAGCGGTGAAGTCGCCTCCCACGAAAATTCATCGCTGTACTCTCCTCCGCTTTCAAGAGTAACCTCTTCAACCACCTTTAATGACTCATCATCGATGTAGATCTCAATATCCTGACTATCGATTTCATCTTTTGTATTTCTAACGGTGTACTCGATCCTCACTCGCTCTCCTTCGGTCACTATTCCATCTTTTGATCTTCCACGCACTTGAGCGATGACGGAGAACGAACCGGATTTCCATACACTTATCCTTTGAGTTTCGTTTTGGTCTTCACTCGCCACCCTCACCTCGTAGTATCCAGGTTCATCAGCATCCCAAACGAACTTCCCTTCATATGATTTTTCGGAGCTTATGGTCACTTCTGTTTCAACGTCTGAATGTATCTCAGTAACTCCATTTTCAAAAACCGTAAATTCGATATTCTGGGTGTCTGGGTTATCTTTAGTGTTAAATACAGTATAGTCAACTTCGATATTTTTACCCATATAAAAATTCCTCCCGGAATTGATATCCACGGCGAAATTACCTTCTTCGTAAACTGAGACCAAAGAAGAATCTGTATCATCTTCCGTAGTGATATTGATGATGTAATCCCCAGTGTCTCCTTCCTCGGTCTGCCAGGTGAAAGTCCCCTCATATCTCTCGTCAGGTTGCAGAGCGATGTCGTCTTTTTCTTCAAAAACGATATCACCGTTGTTCCCGAATTCGACGACTTTTAAGTCTATATCTTGGGTATCTTCAACATCTCCAGTGTTCTCGACAGTGTAATCTACCTGGAGATCCACACCTTCGATCATTTCCCTATCAAATTTTAGGGAACTCAACTCAAAATTGGAACCTCTAAATACCTCCACTTTCAAACTGTCTGAATGATCATCAGAGGAAATTTCCAGACTATGATTTCCCACTTCTTTGGGAATCCAAACAAATTTCCCAGTGTACACTTCCCCCTGTTCAAGAGTGACTTCCTCCTGAGCGTGAAATTCACCATCTACAGAGAAGTTTATCGGTTGAGTAGACTCATTCTGTCCTATGTTGGTCACGTTATACTCGATGGTATACTGCTCGCCTTCAACAGCTCGTTGATCACCACCTATTATCTTCACTTGGAACGGTCTCACCGGTTCTTGGACAGCATTATCATTTGTCTCTTCGAGACCGTCCTCATCTACAGCTCTCACCAGATACCACCAGAAAGTCTCATCATCCATACCTTTACCGCTGTCGAGATATTCATATCGAGTCGAACCATTTGCATCTACACTATCGAGCATCTCAACTCCAAGGTCAGATTCCATCTCTGCCCTATAGATGTTATAGTGAGTTACTTCCCCGGGATCACCCGGGCTTGCATCCCAGGAGATCAGATTATGGTTTTTGTGTTCCCCTCCGTGCTCCACATCTAGATCCTCAGGCGGATCGGGAGGTTTTCCCTCGATGGTGAAGTTGTGGCTCGTGCTCACGTTTGTTCGACCAGCTTCATCGACGACCTCTACCATAACATGGCTGTCTGCGCTATCCTCATCGGGTACGTTCCAGGTGTACTCTCCTGTATCAGCCAGTTCGGTACTTATCGTTTTCCAGTTCTCCCCGCCGTCCACGCTGTAATAAAGATTTACGTGGCTTATTTGATCATCTCCTTCGGTCGTATTCCATAAGATATCCTCCTGAGTTTCTGCATCCCATACTTCACCCCCAGTCGGCCTTGTGACCCCGATGGAAGGGCTCTCTCCTTCAGGTTTTTCAACGGTGTTGTACATCGCAAGGGCAAAGTCCTGGCTTGCCGTGCCGTCGTTATTCGCGTCCGAAGGAACGTTTTCTCCACTGATTCGAACAGTATAACTACCCATCTCCAGTTCATCGGCAGGGATATACACGTTCTCCACGTTATTGACGTCATCCCAACCGTCACCAGAAGTATCGAAATCGCTCATGGTCTGGTTGTTTGCCTGTGTCCAACCATCTTCGAAGGCGTTACCTCTGTATTCTCGCCCCTCAGGAGATATGACTTCAAGGTTCAGATCGTTCTTCAGGGTTTCGTTATCCCCCGCCTGTGCTTCCTTATCTGTCCACGTGAGAGTGATCTTTAAGGGTTCGCTGGTATTTTCGGGATCAACAGTGTACTCTTCTATGTCTCCAGTTGTCAGCGAAGTATCCTGATCTTTGAAGGTGAAGTTCGAGTCTGAATCGATCAGAGAGGGGAGATCGACCATGCCCCAACCTTCATCTTTATTCGGTATCGGTCCAGTATTTCCATTGTTATCATCCAAGTCATGAGCTGTGTTGATCAGAAGTGCTCTCACCATCGCTGGACTCGGTCTTTTTCCGAACTGCTCTTCATACCATTCCACAACTACTGAAGCAGCACCAGATACAGCAGGAGTAGCCTGGGAAGTTCCCTGCATAACATCATATTCATCATTTACATCATCATCTGTAGAATAAACTACTTCTCCCGGTGCTACAACATCAGGTTTTATTCGATTATCCTCTGTCCAACCACGGGAACTGAATGATGAGATAACATCAGGATTGTCCACGCCGTAGTCAGGCATGAAGTTCTCTGTAGATCCAACAGCTATGACGTTTTTTCCAGTCGCTGGAGCGCCCACAGTGTTGTAGCTCGATCCTTCATTTCCTGCTGCTACAACGATCACCATCGGTTCGTTTTCAGCGCTGTCTCTATTAGCGTCTCTTACAGCCTCATCAAAGGCTTCTGAGCTATCCCGATATTCCCCTAAATTATCATCAGAGCCCCAGGAATTCGAATGTATGTATGAATCGCTGTTCTGCTTTGCAGCCTGAACCACATCAAAATTATCGTTCGGACCGATCCAATTTTCACTAGAGTCGAAAATCTTTACAGAAAATAGTCTAGAATCATAAGCCAGTCCCTGAGATGCGTAGTAAGGGCCGATCTCTTCCAAACCTAAGGAATCTAATGTCTTATTTGTCCCATCATAAGTATTTCCAGCTACTGATCCAGCCACATGAGTTCCATGTCCATGGCCGTCACTCCAGTTTTCGTTTCCACTGAAATCATGACCCCCTATGACTCGATCCTGGAAGTCGAGATGATCTGGATTTATCCCCGTGTCCGCCACAGCTACGGTTTCATTTATTCCTGTCCAGCCGAGTTGGTTGACGAGTGCACCATGATCTGAGTATCCTCTATAGGGGGTAGAAGGGTCATCGTCCGGGTCCCATATCCACGCTCCCCCTCCGATTATCTGTGTGGCCACTTCATCGTGAAGTTTATTTTCGGCATGATTAGAGATATGATAGACCTCGTTCATGTGGGCCAATTCAGACAAATCTTTTTCAGTTCGTACTTCAGCAGTCAAACTGGCTCTTTTTTCAGTTAAGTCTGTGATTGATAGAAATTCAGCCTTAGAACGGATTTTATTTAATGTCTCTCTGCCTGCTTTTTCGGCCAATTTGACGTCGACTAGACCAGGTTCTACATCCTCTGTAAGCTTGAATCCAGGTTGATAAATACCGACCCAATCCACAAAGAAAAGATCTTCTACTCTCTTTGCTTCTTCCGGTGTCATCTTCACTTCATAAGCGTAATTTGGAACGTAATTTATTATATCGACACCTTTTTCTTCAAGAGTTCTCCTCCATCCTGGATTCACAGGACCGAGCATATGAACGATATAAAGCCCCTCTTGACCCCTTCCGTAATCATGGATCATCAGATCAGGGTCTAAATCAGGTCTCTCGTCAAAAACATCGAATGTGTGTCCTTTAACTGAAATCTCGGTACGACCTTGTAATTCGTCAATAGCCACCCCCTCTTCTTTCAATCTCCCAATACCTTTTTGATCAGTTCTTACAAGGGTGTACTCATCGTACTCTTCGATCGGTTCGAGATTGAGAAGATGACTATCTACTTCTAACACATCTATATCTTCCTTTACGAGGATGATCTTTTTTGAAGGGTCTTCAGACCTTTCTTTTCCGAGACTTAAAAGAGGGAAAAGCGAGACTAACAATATCGATATACAAATCACTGTTACCAACTTTAGGAATCTACCAGACATAACCATAATTCACAGAGTCATACTATTTTAATGTTGGTCGTATTTATCCCGGAAATAGCTCGAAAAATATTATAATCCTGCTCTTACATTTCTTCAATATGATGAATAAGAAGATAGCTCAGATGTTCAATGATATAGCTGACCTTCTAGAACTCAAGGGGGTGGATTTCAAGCCCAGAGCCTATAGAAAGGCCGCACGGAAGATAAAATCCATGAAAGAAGACATCTCTCAATATTACGAGGAAGACAGATTGAAAGATATCGAGGGTGTGGGAGACGCGATGGAAGACAAGATAAAAGAGATCATCGAAACGGACTCTCTTGAATATCTGAAAGAACTCCGTGAAGAGTTACCGAGCGGACTGGTCGATGTCATGAAAGTCCCCGATATAGGCCCAAAGAGTGCCAAAAAGCTCCACGATGAATTGGGTATCGAAGATCTGGATTCTCTGAAAGAAGAGGCCGAGGAAGGTAACATCGAATCTATCCAAGGCTTCGGTAAGAAGACCCAGCAAAAGATAATAGACGGTATCGAGATGTTAGAGGAGATATCCGATAGACATCTTCTGAACGAAGTCATACCCGTTTCTGAAGATATAATACAACATCTAGAACCGAAAGCTGAAAGGATAGAGAAAGCCGGAAGTCTCCGGAGGTGGAAGGAGACTATAGGAGATATTGATATACTGGCCACCGGAGAGTCTGAAAGATTGATGAACGCTTTTGCGGACTATGATGAGGTCGAGGATGTTCTCGTCAAAGGAGAAACGAAAACAAGCGTCAGATTGAGAGGAGGTGTTCAGGCAGATCTTAGAGTGGTCGATGAGGAGAGTTTCGGAGCTGCACTCCAGTACTTCACCGGGGCTAAAGAACACAACGTACCGCTAAGGCAGATCGCGATCGACAAAGGATACAAACTCAATGAATACGGTCTGTTCGAAAAAGGAACAGATAAAAAGATCGCAGGAGAGACTGAAGAGGAGATATACAACGAATTATCCATGGATTGGATACCTCCAGAATTGAGAGAAAATAGAGGTGAGATTGAAGCCGCGAAGTCCGGAGAATTACCAGATCTGATCGAACTCGCCGACATAAAAGGTGATCTTCAGGCACATTCGGATTGGAGCGACGGTCAGAACACGGTCTATGAGATGGCTGAAGAGGCTCAGGAGTTCGGTTATAAGTACATAGCTCTGACAGATCATTCACAGGGTCTGAGTGTAGCCGATGGCTTGACCAAAGAAGACCTTGAGGAAAGGAAAAAAGAGATCGTAGAAGCTCGGGATGAGCTCGATATACACGTCCTCGACGGTATCGAAGTGGACATTAAGAAGGATGGCAGTTTAGACATGGATCATGAGACTTTGGAAGAACTAGATATAGTTCTAGGGGCGGTACACTCCAACTTCAAGATGGACGAAAGCGAACAGACCGAACGTATCATCCAAGCCTTTGAGACCGGCCTTATAGATATATTCGCTCATCCTACGGGAAGGAAGATCGGGGAGAGAGAGGGTTATGATGTTGATATAAACAAGATCATCGAAAGCGCCCTAAAGAACGATGTTGTCCTTGAAATAAACGCATCCCCCCAGAGACTCGACCTAGATTCTTTGGATGCAAGAGAGGCTATGGAGAACGATGTGATGATATCAATGGGGACCGACGCACACGGGCTGAGCCATCTGAACTTCATGAGATACGGTGTGGCTACCGCGAGGAGAGCCTGGCTGGAACCCAAAGATGTCCTGAACACTCGTTCCTACGAAGAGCTCATGGAAATATTAGGAGGTGATCAAGATGGATGAAAAAGGATTTGAGATCCCAGAATCGAGGGAAAAAGCGGAAGAGAGAGCTAGAGAATTGAGAGAGGAGATTAGGTACCACGATAGAAAGTATTACATCGAAAACAATCCCGAGATCAGCGATCACGGGTACGACCTCCTGATGAAAGAACTCGAAGGTATAGAAGAAAAGTATCCCGACCTAGTGACTGAAGACTCACCCACTCAAAGGGTCATCACGGCGGAGATAGACGAGTTCGAGACCGTAGAACATATGAGTGCGATGCTGAGTCTGGATAACACATTCAATCATGATGAATTGAGAGAATTCGACAGGAGAGTGCGGAAAGGATTGGGTAGAGAAGATGAAGATATAGAATACGTGGTAGAGCCAAAGATAGACGGTTTGGGTGTCGCTCTTTACTATGAAGATAAATTATTCCAGAGAGGGTCAACTAGAGGAGACGGCGAAAGAGGAGAGGACATCACCCCCAATCTCAAGACAGTTCATACTATACCTCTCAAATTGACCGATGAAACATTGTTGGAAACGGCAGAATTCAGAGGCGAAGTCTATATGCCAAGAGATGAATTCGAAGAGATGAACGAGAGAAGGTTAGATGAAGGTAAAGATGCTTTTGCGAATCCTAGGAACGCAGCCGCCGGGACCGTCAGGAACAAAGACCCCACAGTTGTTGCGGAGCGACCGTTGGATATTTTCGTCTACACTCTGAGTTATAACGAGGAAGGAGACTTCGATACTCACTGGGAATGTTTGAAAGAGATGGAAAGTGCGGGTCTAAAAATCAATGATAACGTGGTCAAAAAGAAAGGTATCAGTGAAGTCATCGACCATATAGAGGAGTGGGAGGATAGGAAAGAGGAGTTGAATTACGAGATTGACGGTATAGTCGTCAAGGTGAACGACCTTGATTTTCAGGAGAGCCTTGGAGCGACCTCGAAACATCCGAGATGGGCTATAGCCTACAAATATCCCGCGGTGAGGAAGACTAGCACGGTCAAGGATATCGAGGTACAGGTAGGTAGGACTGGAAAACTCACACCTATAGCTATACTGGAGCCAGTCCAACTATCGGGGACCACTGTTGAGAGAGCTTCTTTACACAACGAAGACGAATTGGAAAGGAAGAACGTGAATATAGGTGACAAGGTACTGGTTGAAAAAGCAGGAGAGATAATCCCCCAGATCGTCAAAGTCACGGAGAAAAAGAGCGAGGGTGTATTTCAGCTTCCAGAAAGATGTCCGATCTGCGGAAGTGAAGCTAAGAGGATAGGAGACGAAGTCGCGAGAAGATGTGTCAATGCCCAGTGTCCCGCTCAGGTCAAACAGAACATCGAACACTGGGCTATACGGGACGCGATGGACATAGAAGGTCTAGGGCCGAAAGTTATAGAAAAACTCGTGGAAAACGGACTAGTTGAGAACATACCAGACCTTTATCGCCTTCAGAAATGGGAACTGGTCCAGATGGAAAGGATGGCTGAAAGATCGGCCCAGAATCTGCTTGACGAGATAGAAGAGAGCAAGGGACAGGGACTCGCCAGGGTTCTTTATGGATTAGGTATACGCTATGTTGGAGACCACATGTCTACAGTACTTGCAGATAATTACGGTTCTATAGATGAACTGATGGAGGAGGACGAAGAAGGATTTTTGGAGATAGACGAAGTAGGTCCGGAAACCGCTGAGAGCATAGTTCGATTCTTCGAAGACGACCAGAATAGAGAGATGATCCAGAACCTGAAAGAACTAGGGGTCGATATGGAGTCTGAAAAGAAAGAGATGGAGCAGTTTTTGGACGGAAAAAGGTTCGTCTTCACAGGCGCACTGGACGGTTACACCAGGAGTGAAGCTTCCGAGATCGTTGAAAAACACGGCGGCAGAGTGACATCGAGCGTTAGCGGAGTGACGGATTATCTAGTCGTGGGTGAAAATCCCGGATCGAAACTCGACGATGCTGAAGAAGAAGATGTCGAGATATTAGAAGAAGAGGATTTTAAAAAGATCATACAAGAGAAATGACTGCCAGTATAAAGGTGAAAGGATTTACTCAGACTCTTCACTGACGTGTTCATTTCCATCTATGAAGAATCGCAACTTCCATTCCTTAGCTTCACCTGCGTAATCGATGTTGATTCTTTTCGCCTCTTTAATTTCAAAGTCTTTTGGTTGTTCTTCCTCCAAAACATAGAGCTTATCTCCTGTAAGGTCCATCCCCTTCATTTTTTTATCGATGCCCATAGCCATACACAATTTACCGGGGCCACTTGTCAGTTCCGATTTATCATTCCGGTCTCTCCTTTTCTTCATAAGTTTGATCCCTTCCACCGGTTCTAATGCCCTGATGAATACGCCCTCGGGTTTTCCCTCGACGCCAGTGACGATATTGAAGCAGTTATACATTCCGTAGATGAGATAGATATAAGCGTGACCCGGAGGTCCATACATGACTTCTGTCCTTTCCGTTTTACTACCCTCGTGAGAGTGCGATGCCGGGTCCTCCTCACCTAGATACGCTTCGGTCTCCACTATTCTGCCTACTGTTCTGCCTTCATTCTTTTTACTGACGAGATATTTCCCTAGGAGATCTTTAGCCACTTCTTCCGCACTTCTTTCATAGAAGCTTTTATCCAACTTTTCTTTGCCCGGACTCACTGTTTCACCTTTTTCATCACATCGGCGGTCTAGAAAAATAGGCATATAATTTAATATTACTTGTCATCATACAGAACCATTCTGAATTTGAGAGGCATGAGATGATGGAAAGAGACGAAATCGAAGAGATACTCGAGAGAGAATTGGACGGGACATGCTGGCGATTCAAGTACTGGAAAAAAGAGGACACTTTCGAGTTCCGTAACTCCGGCGCTGAGATATCCGAGGAAGACTCTGAAGACATGATAGATGAATTTCTGGACGATATCGATGAAGATTCCGATAAAACGCTGCTCAGTGGTAAACTGTGTATTGGTAAGGAGAACGGAAATTTCGTCAAGAAAGGTATGAAAAGAGACGGTGAGGTCTCAGAGGAAGGTATAGAGATGACCGAGGAAGAAGTTAGAGAGCTTCTGAAGCAGAGTTTGCTCAGGATAGATAACGATCTCTTACCGACCAACCGGGCGGAAGTTGACAGGGATGAAATAATAGATATCTACAGCGAGAATGTTCGCCAGCTGAAGTTGGTGACGATCAACCTTAAAGGAGACACGATGATAACTCTCACAGACAGGGGCGGTCTTCTATTCGAGACGAGATGATAGTTTAACTCTCAACCCATATCTTCGAATTCTTCAAATTTATCAGCCCTAGCCTTGCAGATAGGGCAGACCGGAGGAGGTTCTTCTCTAGCAGCGAGGTAACCACATACCGTGCATCTCCAGACTTTAACATCCTCCTCTTCGCTCATAAGGCCAGATTTCGATCTCTTCTTTTCTTCACTCAAGCCCCTTTCTTTCGCCTCCATGGCTGCTTCTATCGCCTCAGAGGATCTTCTCTCAGGGATAGGGCCCATTTTAGACGGATCATCTGCTACCTCCTTTGAAACGAAAAGTCCGCAGTAACACATGCCGAATTCATCTACATCCGCATCTCTATACTCGCAGGGGCATATGATGTCTGAATCATAGGTCTTGAGACCACTAGCTTCTCTACAAGGACAGGAAGGGTAGCCATACCTTTCCACGTTCTTTATCAGACCTTCTAGAAGATCGTCTAAGAGCTTTTCATCGGGACAAACGTAATAGCCGTTCTTTTCCGCATCTCTTTCGACGAATCCTAACATCTCTTCTTTATCATTCATCACTCAAGACCTCCTTTATCTCATCCTCTTTGAACCCCACTATGACTTTTTCCCCCTCATCGATAACGATAGTGGGACAGCTCATCTTCGAATTGTATTGTTTCAGTTCGTCTTTGATCTCCTTTTTTTTCTCGCCCTCCACTTGGTCGATATCTATGTATTCGTACTCTACATCCAATGATTTCAATAGCTCTTTGACTTTCTTACACCAGCCACATGTGCTGATAGTGAATACCTTCACATCTCTATCGTCCTTATCTCCGCTCACGACTACTTTTTCTCCCATGATTCAAGATTGCAATTCCATAATAAAAAGTTTAGGTAAAAGTTGAATTGTTTTTAGCGCAATCTTTAAATAATGATTTGGTCTGGAAAAAGTTGCCGATGGACCTAGACTTCGATAGAAAGGAGATATTTATAATAGGCGTCGTAATTTTGCTGATAGTAGCTTGGTTGATAGGGAATCTGAGTGGAGCTTATTTCGGGATGCAGGACGAAGAAATGAATAGAGAACCAGAAAGATTAGATCATGAAGGATCTGGAAAGGCTTTACACATCCCCGATTTCGTAGGAGATATCCTATTTTTCACGGTCATCCTGGGACTTGGAGTATGGTTTCTATTCTCTGAAGAAGGTTGGAAAAGCAAGAGTATAAGAGGAGGGGCTTTTTTAATCGTGATCTCGGTAATCTATTTTTCAGATTATATCCTATCTCCATTTTTCTCCGCATTATCCGGGTTCAAATCAGTCTTACTAGATATAGAATATCCTACCATCCAGGATATAGGTTTAGGAGATGTATCTCGATCGACTTCTTCCTCTATCGGACCTAGCATAGGTATTTTGATCCTTCTCGCATCTACATTGGTTGTTGTCTTTTTCTTGATCAGACAAAAAAAGCTCTCTGAACAAGATCCTCAAACAGAGGGAGACATCTCTTCAACGGCTGACAAAGCTATCACTGAATTGCACGAAGGAGAGGAAGTTAGAGATGTGATAATCCGGAATTATCAGAAGATGTTGATCATCCTCGAAAGAGAAGGGGTCAAACAGAAGATATCTTTCACACCTCGGGAGTTAGAAAATATTGCTCTTGACAGACTTCCATTGAAAAAAGAAACGATCGAGGAGATGACCAAGTTGTTTGAAGAGGCAAAATATAGCCATCATCCACTCGGGGAGAAAGACCGGGAGCGGGCGTTAGCTAATTTCAAGCAGATCAGAGATGAGTTAGGAGATATGAAAGATGGTTGAAGGAGTATCCGCGAGAAAAGGTGTGAATTACATACTTTTCATGAAGCTGATAGCGGTAGCGACCGCGATCCTGATGACATTATTTGTTAGAGGGCTGTATCCCGGTTTAGCTATGGCAATAGTGATAGTCCCTCTTTGGTTGTTAGCAGAGAAGATGATGGATAACACTTATTCACCATCCTTTTGGAAAAGTATTGAGAAGAGAGAAGATTTCTCTAGACTTCCTTTGGCAGAAGATATCAATAAGATGAAAAGAGCTAAAAAAGGCCAGAAGGTAAAACAGGCTATCTTGGAAGGAAGGTTGAAAGAACAGGTCTATTACACGCTGAAAAATGAGTATAATCTCTCTGAGGAAGAGATCGAGATGTTAGCTGAGGACCCAAATAGTATGATCGGAAAGATAGATAACAAAAAACTGTTAGAATACCTCGAGAGTGCTAGAGATCTAAATGATTTTAAAAAACCCGACGGAGAAGATCAGGTAGAGATATTTTCTGAGGGGAAAAACAAAAACGTAGATGTTAAAAATGATAAGTTTGAAGAAAAAATCAGGTCTGTAATCGGTGAATTGGAAGAGATACACGATGTGAAAGAGGATCGGGATCGGTGAGTCATACTATGAAAACTAAAATATTTGGCTATATGTTCGCATCGTTTTTTGTGACCATTGTCTTCGGACTGATCTTCATGACTCCCCTCTTTTTCATACCCGCCTTAACTTCTTTATCTATTATGATCGTTGGATATCTTGATCTTCCACCAGATGATGACGATATCACTGTTAAAAGAGATCAGGAAGAGGTCCATACTTATGAAGGAGAAGAATTCACGGTAGGTTTTACAGTAAAGAATCATGGATCCTCGGAGGTATTTCTAGAGGTAAAAGATGAACTATCTACGAATGTGAAAGTGGTAGAAGGCTCTAATCATCATTCTCTTCACCTCAATCCAGGAGAAGAGAGAGATATAGAATACAAGGTAAAATTTTTGAAGACAGAAAATTACAGGATAGGCCCCATAAAAATCCGCTATTTAGACCCCATGAGGATGTTCTCTAAAAATTGGAAGTTCGAGGAATTTATGAATGCGATCGCTTTGCCACCTATCGAGGAACTCAGCCGGACCAAATTAAGACCCAGATATACCCGGGGATGGTTGGGAAATATAAAATCTACCCAGATGGGGATCGGTTCGGAGTTCTTTTCCATAAGGGAATATTTACAGGGAGATGAGATGAGGGATATAAACTGGAAAGCTACAGCGAGATATCTAGACCCAAAAAGCAATGCCTTCGAGGCAGAAAAAACCGGAGACGTGATTATCGTTGTGGACGCTTTCTACGATTCAAACGTGGGAGTCTTCGAAGACAATATGTTGAAACATTCGGTGAGAGCAGCTACAACTCTCGCTTCTGACATTATCTCCGATCGAAATAGGGTTGGTCTTCTTGTCATAGGTGATTTCGTGAGGTGGGTGTATCCAAAGTCGGGTCAAGAGCAGTTATATGAGATAATGAATAATCTGATGAATTTAGAAGGAGGGAGTCATTGGAGGCTAGAACACGCTAAATTCATAATAGATAATATTTTTCCTAACCGATGTTTACTGCTTTTTATATCTCCTCTTACAACCGACAAGGTTACTGAGGCGATAGCCGGTTTGGCTAGGAAGAACTATGAGATATCTGTTGTTTCCCCTTGTCCGGTGAAACTCCAGAAAAAATATGTTGATAGAGAAGACGAATTTGCCGAAAAACTGCAAAAGATCGAGAGAAAGAACAGGATGGCGGAGTTGAGAGATTACGGTCCTGTTATAGATTGGAATACAGAACAACCTCTTGAGGTAGCTATAGAGGGGGTGAGACGATATCAGATGAGGACTTAAAAAACCTGAATAGGTCGTATGAATCACTGCACTTGTTCAAAGAAAGGAGTTCTATCCTAAAGGCATATCTGACCGTATTTCTAATAGTCTCTATCACGAGTTTGTTCTCATATCCTGGTACGACCTGGTATCTATCTTTGGTTGGGGGTATAAGCCTGGTAGTTGGCATACTACTAAAGATTAAAAGATTGATCCCTCTTGGCGTAATAATATCCGGCGGTACTTTCTATCTAAGCCATGTGGGGATAATACTTTCTCTGACCAATGTAGCTTTTTTTATCATGATGTTCATCTTCTTCTACGCTTCGATGATTTATCTCAACGAGATGATCAAGAGAGATATCATAAGGAGAAAACATAGAGGTGATTTAATGAGTCACAGGGAGAAATACGAGAAAAATTGGAGATCTTTCGTTCTAAAAAAATTCTCTCTTTCCTTCTTCCTTTCTCTAATTGCTTTTATAATTTTACGGACCGGTAAATTCGGATTTTGGGAAAAAATAGACAATTTTACATCTCTGGTACTTCTAGCACTTCTCGTTATTTCTCTGTTGAGCATCCTATACTTCCTGTTCTTAAAATTGCCTACCGATTACCTGAGAAAGCAGGATAGTCGTTAACGAGCAAATTTCGTCAGACAGACTTGATAATTCTTTATCACTTATTTCATTTGCTTGTATTATAAAGAAAAATTATAATGGAAGGCGGTACCTGTTTCCATCACGAAGACCATACTCGGATCTGAGACAAAAAGTTATCAAAAGTTCTCTCTCGAAGTATAAACTAGATCGAAAAAAGAAGAAGAGAGTGTGTTGTTTTTGATGGAACAACACCTATTGATATTGGATGTGATTTTTTATAGCCTTTGATTTTTAACATGTAATTGACCGGAGATCTGCTTATTGATTTTTGCGAGTTCTTCTTCAGAGAAGGATTTTTGCAGATAATCTATGGTCTCTCCTTTCTTTTCATGCATCTTCTCTATGAGTTCGTCTACACTTCTTTCGTCCATCATACCACCATCGTCTGACATTTCGTCGGACATAAATAGGGTATAACCCTTTTAAATAATTTTCGATGAGAGCATTTCTCCCTCTGGATGTGATATCAACCTCCATATGTCGTTAAAATCTGTCTGACGATGATCCGATCCTGTGCTTTGAGAAACTATAAATATCCAACCTATCATGGTTTGATGGATGTCTTCAAATTCGAACAAGATCAGCGCTCTAGTTATAGACGATTCTAACTTCATGATAACCGTACTAAAAGATATCTTAGAGAGCGATGGTCGGATAGAAGTCATCGGAACCGGCAGAGACGGGAGAGCTGCTGTCGAATTGAATAAAAAGAATGATCCTGATGTTATACTGATCGACATCAAGATGGAAGGTATGGACGGTCTGACAGCCGTAAAGAGGATAATGGAAGATAAACCGACCCCTGTTGTCGTCATATCCGGGCTAGGTGACGAAGCCGGTAAAATGTCCATCAAGGCTTTAGAAGCTGGCGCTGTAGACTTCATCTCAAAAACATCCGGTTCCTTGTCTGTAGATATAAGAAAAAAAAGAGATGTTATAGTAGATAAAGTAGTGAAGGCAGCGAAAACAGAGCTGGATTCATTTGATATAGAGGAAAGAATCTCAGTAAAAAAGGATTACTCACCGGCGGTCTCCAACGATTGGTTGATAGTCGTAGCATCTTCAGCTGGAGGAACTCGAGCACTTGAAAAATTTCTATCGATGCTCCCGTCTAATTTTCCAGTTCCTATAGTCGTTGTTCAGCACATGCCCCTTGAGTTTACCGGCCATCTCGCTTCCACCTTGGAGTCCAAGCTTGAACTGCCTGTGAAGGAGGCGGAGGATTCCGAGCTCATAAAAAATAACCACGTATATATCGTTCCTTCCGGATTCCACGGAGTCATAAATAAAAGAGATAAAAATAAATATATCGATCTTGAAAAAGATCCAAAATTGCACGGTGTTAGGCCTTCAGCAGACCATCTATTCAGCTCAGCGTCGGATGAATATGGCGAGAAGGTAGTGGGTATTGTATTTACAGGTATGGGTGAAGATGGTGCTGAGGGAGCAAAGCGCATAAGAGATAATGGAGGATTAGTGGCTTTGCAGGACAAAAATAGTTCAGTCGTTTATGGGATGCCTAAAAGCGCCAAAAAGTTAGCCGGGTTCGATTTTGAAGGTTCACCCCCTGAGATCGGAAGAAAGATTTTAGAAATGTTCATGGAGGAAAATACACATGACTGAAGATTTTCAAGAGATGTTCGAAGAGGAAACAAGAGAGCAGATAGAGAAGATGAATGAGCATCTCCTATCTCTTGAAGAGGACCCGACCGATCTTGAGCCTATTGAAGAGATATACAGAGCGAGTCATACCCTGAAAGGGATGGCCGGAACTATGGGCTATGAAGGGATACAGAAGATAAGCCATAGGATGGAAGAGTTATTTGATGAATTGAAGAGCGAAAAGGGAGAAGTGCAAGATGATCTATTCGACCTGCTGTTCGAATGTGTGGACGCAATAGAGGTGCTATCAGGGGATGAAGAAGCGGATGCGGATGTCGAACGGCTGATAGACGATCTAGACAGGGCATTAGCCGATGATTTAGAGCAGGATTCCGATGATGAAGAAGCCGAAGAAGACTCGAAAATACATTCAGACCTTCCATCCGATGTGAAAAGTATATTTGAAGAAAACCGAGATGAGGAACTGACCTTAGGTTTAATAAAAGTATCCGAGGATGAAAAACTGCCCACTGTAAGAGGGGTTCAGATAAGAGAGAAAATAGATTTCGAATATAGGCTTTTCTGGCCCGATCCCGAAGAAGCCGAATCGTCTCGAAGGAAGTTCTATATCGTGACAGATAAAGAGTTGGAGAAGAAGGACCTGGAAAAGGCCTCCAACGTAGATATCGAAATCAAAAGAGGGAAAGGAGAAGCATTTTTAGAAGAACCTGAAAAGGAAGAAATAAAAAAAAATGAAAACAAAAAAGAAAGAAAGATAGAAACGTCTGACAAATTGAAAGTCGATCTGAAAAATATAGAACACGTTATGAACCTTATAAGCGAGCTGGTTATCTCTAAAGGTTCCCTTGAAGATCTATCGCGTTCTCTAGACTCTGATAGACTGTCCAATATCACTGGCAGGATCGACAGGATAACTAGTGAATTGAGAGAGTCAGTACTAGACCTGAAGATGACTGAGATAAAGAGTGTCTTCAGGAGATTTCCAAGGATGGTAAGGGATTTGGCAAAGGAGAACGATAAGGAGATCGATTTTCAGATGGAAGGCGAGGAAATAGAATTGGATAGGACTATATTAGATAGGATCACCAATCCGATGGTTCATCTTCTCAGGAATGCGGTGGACCACGGTATAGAACCCGCAGAGGAGCGAAAGGCAAAGGGAAAACCTCCTGAAGGAAAGCTGAAAGTGGCTGCGAGACAGCAGGAAGAGAATGTGGTCATCGAGGTATCCGACGATGGAAGAGGATTGGATGTAGGTAAAATAAAAAATAAAGCAATAAAAAGTGGTCTTATCGATGAAGAGGAAGCAGAAGGGATGAGCGATGAGGAGATATACATGTTGATATTCAACCCCTACTTCTCTACCAAGGAAGAGGTGACGAAAGTTTCGGGTAGGGGTGTAGGGATGGAAGTAGTGAAGAAGACCATGGATTCTCTAGGAGGGGAGGTGAACATAGATTCAGAAAAAGACGAAGGCACTACTGTAAGTCTCACCCTTCCTCCGTCAGTGGCTATCATCCAGGCATTCCTTATCGAAGTGGGCGGTGGTAGTTACGCTATACCTCTGGAAGACATCGTTGAAACCGCCCAGATACCTCCTGATGAAGTGGAAATGATAGAAGGTAAAGATTTCATAAGACTGAGGGATGAGTACTTACCACTGATTTATCTGAAAAAGGAGTTTGAAGATGTACCTATTGAATCGATCAAGGGGGAAAATGAAAAGTTAAAGGTGGTCATAGTATCCAACGAAGGGAAAACAGCCGGTTTCGTTATAGACGAAGTCATGACGGAGAAGGAGATAGTCATAAAACCACTGCCTGAAAATCTCCAAAATCTAGGAGGCTTTATGGGAGCGACTATCTTAGGTGATGGGACGATCGCCATGATACTAGATACACTTCACTGGATAAGATCTACCTCTTGACGAAAATCCTTTTTCTCAGGTCATAGGCCTCTACGTGCTCTTTTGCCGGAGCTCTAAGATTTTCTGCCATGCCTAGAACAAGAAATCCTCCACGATCTAAACTCTCCACCAATCTCATCATCAGGTCCTTTTTTGACTTGTTGTTAAAATAAATCATCAGATTTCTGCACAGGATCAATCCAAACTTCTTAGTGAAAGATGTTTTGAAGATGTTCATCTCCTTGAATTCGACCTTATCTTTGACGTTGTCACGAAGTATCCAATCACCGTTCTCCTGTTTGAAATATTTTCTTTTCTCATTTATAGATAAATTTTTCACAGATTTTTCTGGATACTTCCCCCTTTTTGCAAAATCAAGAGCTTTGCCGTCGAGATCCGTAGCGATCACCTGAATGTCGATATTTTCGGGAGGATCGTTATTAAGATAGCTTATAGCTAAAGAGTAAGGTTCTTCTCCAGTAGCGCAACCGGCCGACCAAACCTTGATATTTTTTATTATGTCATCCCTCTTTTTTTCGATTAAATCAGGGATGACCTCTTCTTCGATGATCTCCCAGACTCCTTCATCTCTCTTAAATTTTGTTACATTGACAGTCAAAAGTTCCCTCAACTCTTCGATTTCGTCTTCATCCCCTTTCAGGTAATTCAAATAGCTCTCAAATTTGTTCTCTCCGACCACTCTCATTCTAGCATGAAATCTTCTTCTAAGATGAGACTTGGAATAATTCGTATAATCCACCCCGATCCTTCGAGAAACCTCTCTTCTCAGCCTTTTAAAACCTCTAGAATCAGTATCCTCCTGAAGTTCATCCATATATCCACCCACTATTGATACTGTGTAGTCATATCGATCTTTTTGATCTCCTTTTCAAAAAGCTTTTTTACATTTATCACTCTCACGCTCCGCCCTTTCTCCAAGCGGAGTATCCATCGAAGTTTACTATCATCTAGATTAGTTATCTTAGCGGGATCGATAAGCTTGTCTTCTCCAGAAGAAACGATGTCTTTGACTCTATCAACGGGTGCGGCGAGCTTTTTCTCATCTATCTGTATGATGATGGTATCTTTAGCTTCCTTTTCAGTTTTCCCCAACCCAAGGATTTTCTTCAGGTCTATCACTGGTATGACCTCACCTCTCAAATTGGTAGCTCCCAACATGTTATCCGGAGATCTAGGGATTCTAGATATATCTACATCTCTAACGATTTCATCCATCAAATCTACTCCTAGCCCGTATTCTTCCCCTTCCAAATCAAAAACGGTGAATAATTTTCCTTCTTTGGTATTTACCGTCGGGTCGGGTTTGTTTTCCTCTTTAATTTTTTTATCATCCGATTCAGATTTCTTCAATGTTATCCACCTTAGGTATAGTATTCTTTAAACAGCACTTCTAACATGCCCTTCAAAGAAGACATTTTATCCAATATTAGCATCTTAAGACCTTCTATCTCAAAACTCACAAGTCAAATTTTCATCAGGATGGATATATCATCGCTTATTCTTTGAGCTCTCCAAATTCTTCCGCTCTTTTCAATCCTTCGCCTGACAGGCTTTTGACCATGGAGATCAGGTCCGTGAGTAATATCAACTCCCCGTCATGCTTTACTATCCCTTCTAGATATTTCTCATTGACAGGCGTTTCGAGGGCATCAGTTGGTGGTTCGATATCCTCGGTAGAGACTGTAGGGATCTCAGTGACTTCTGAAGCCATAACCCCGATATGCTCGTCAAATAGGATCATGAGTTGAGAATCATCTTCGTCAAGATCGATATCGAGATCCAATATCCTAGGTAGATCAACAACTGTGATTATCTCTCCTCGCCTGTTGATTATCCCTCTTATCCTTTCTGGAGTAGATGGTACTGAAGTGACTTTTTCTAGCTGGATGATCTCTCTCACCTGAGAGATAGGGCAGGAAAGATAATCGTCCCCGACTCTGAAAACGACCATCTGAATCGACTCATCAGAGTTAATATCTTCATCTATCTCCATATCGACACCTATTTGCTAATATATTTACCTCAAACATCGGTTCATCTAATAAAGTTTTACCCTTTATATCCAGGGATTGTCCTCAAAGATCATACTTATTAACCAGATCGTTCAAGTTGTCAGCAAGGCTTGAAAGCTGCTGTGCTGAGGTGTTGAGTTCTTCTACCGATGCATTCTGTTCTTCGGCTGAAGCAGCTACTGATTCAGCCTGATTCGAGGTCTCATCGGATATCTCTGTCACAGATTTCACCTTAGTAGCCGATTCCTGCAGTTGATCAGATACTTCATCTACAGCCCTAGATATCTGCTGTATCGAATTAGATACTGAGTCAGTCGCTTCTCTTATCTGGTCCAATGCATTCAGATTCTCCTTGGTGACGCCGTCCACATTTTCAGCCTTCTCGCTCACATCTTTTACGCTCTTGACGACTTCCTTTGCATTTTCTTGCGTGCTCTGAATAATCTCTTTGATATTCTCCGTTTCTTCCTGCGTTTCCTCGGCGAGCTCTCTTACGGAATCCGCAACGACCGCGAAACCCTCACCATGCTCGCCTGCCCTCGCCGCTTCTATAGAGGCATTCAAGGCAAGTAGATTAGTTTGTTCGGCAATATTGGAAATGGTATCTATTACCTCCCCTATCTTGTTGGACTGCTCATCGAGTTGATGAACTTTGTCGGCTGTTCTCTCTAATATCTCTTTTAGCTCTCTGACCTCTCTTGACGCCTCTTTAGCACTCTTTTGACCCTCATCGGTTTGAGCCGCCACCTCTTCTGCGGATGCGGCGATATCTTCCGTAGAAGCTGATGTCTCCTCCATGTTAGCTGCTGAATCTTCGACAGTCTTCGCGAGTTCCTCCGCCATACTGAATTGCTCTGAAGTACCCTGTGATATGTTCTGCACTGAGTCGGCTACATTTTCAGAGGTGGTCCTCAGTTCTTCTGCCGAAGCCGCCAAAGTCTCCGACGAATCATCGAGCTCTCTCACCACGTTTTTCAACCTTCTCATGTTCTCTCTCGTGTTGTCAATACTTTGATTCACTGCCTTGCCGATCACCATATATTCACCTTCAAGATCCTTAATATCAACTTCCTGATTTAGATCACCATTTGCGAGAGCTTCCATCACTCTCTTTATCTGATTTAATGAACTTTTTATAGATTCCAATGCTTTGTTCACGGATCCGCCCATCTCTCTATAATCACCCGAAAGCTCTTCAGTATCTATTTCCACATCTAAACGTCCAGCGGCAAGATTTTTCATCACCTGATTTATCTGTTCTAAAGAGCCGTTGATGGCTGAGACGCTCTGGTTGATCAATATCGCCATCTTCTTGTATTCACCCCTCATATCACTTGAGTCGATTTCAACTTCTAGTTCACCGGAAGCAAGGGAGTTCATTATCCCTTTTATGTTCTTCATAAATTCATTTATTTTTTCGATGTTCTCATTTACAGATCCAGCCATCTCTCTGTAATCTCCATCGAGCTCGTCGGTTTCTACCCGACTATCCATATTTCCATCAGCTACTTCCCTCATCGTCCCGTTGATCTTGTCCATAGATTCCTGAATTTTTGCCACACTTTTATTTACAGACTTTCCCATATTCCTGTACTCACCTTCTAGTTTTTCTTCAGATATCCTTGCCCCTAAATCGCCATCTTCCAAATCTTTCATCACTTTTTTGATCTCTCTAAGTGATCGTTCGATACCTTTTATACTCTGGTTTATGGTGATAGCCATGGACCTGTAATCGCCTTCGAGATCGCTGGTCTTCACCCTTTCACCGAGCTCACCGTTCGATAGGAACTGAAGCGTCTCTTGGATTCTGAACATACTGCTGGAGAAATCTTCCTTCATCTTGACGAATGTTGAGGCTAGTTCACCGACTTCGTCATCGCTAGTTTTGATATCGATCTCTTGACTGAAATCTCCCCTCGCAACCTTTTTTGAATCTTCTTTCAATTTGTTCAAAGGATTGGTTATATATTTTTTCACGTAAAATGTTACAAGGATTGCCACGAACAGGTTAAGTGTTATCATGATAGGTAATCTTATTTGCTGTTCAAAATTGATCATCAAGGATCCCATATAATAGTAAAAGCCTGAGATTACGAAGGCCAAAACTACAAACTTGATCACAAAGCCTTTTCTGTAAATCAGATACCAGACAAAAGTAAAGACCAACAAGGCCGCAATCGTTCCTGCAAGAATAGATAAGTTCAAATGCATGTATATGCATACTTCTGCCAAATTATTTAAAGATTTTCAGGATTTATTTGAGGGTTTTTTATCTGTTCAGTTTTCACTGGTGACAACGGCCTTGGAAGGCATATATCGACAAGGATCCGGCAAGAAGGATATAAACTCAGGCTTCTCATTCCTCAGATGTTGTCAAAATATAGAGTAGAGAAACATCGACTTGTCCTGAAGTCTTTCGGCTCAAAATGAACAAAAGAAATATATATCATTATAACGGTGATAACGATGAGGGTTAGGGAGTATAATATAAAACTCGAACCGGGAACTGGACAAAGTCCGATTCAGGAACAGGATTATATCACCCAGATATGGTCAAATATATAAATCAATATACATCAGCCCCTGGGTGAACAGTTTTCCTCCGGGAGAGGACTTTTAAAATACCTAGGGGCTGACTCAATAACCTTATTTTCTGATATACAGAGTTTACTCTTATATTATTTTCCTTTGCATACCAAACTCTATCTACACTTTCTAAAAAGTTGGATATGTATGAACAAGATTTAATTACCTACTATACAAAAAAGAACTGATATCATGAAAGCAATGCTAGATGGCGAGATAAAAACGATCACTGATGGATCTTTCAAAGGTTCGATCCTCATCGAAGACGGCAAGATTGTCAAGATAGGAAAAGATATAGAGATACCTGAAGAAGCAGAGCGTATAGATGTCAGCGGTAAGACTCTGATGCCTGGATTGATCGAAGCGCACTGTCATACCGGTATCCATGAAGAAGGAGAAGGATGGGAAGGAAACGATACCAATGAAAGGTATGACCCCATAACACCACATCTTAGAGCCTTAGATGGGGTCAATCCAAAAGATATAGGCCTCAAAGAGGCTGTAAAAGCCGGGATAACCACGGTGAATGTTACACCAGGGTCGGCAAATCCCATAGGTGGTAGATCAGTGGCCATAAAGACCGCCGGGTCTAAAGTCGTGGATGATCTCGTTTTAAGAGAACCGACCGGCATGAAGATGGCATTCGGTGAGAACCCGAAAAGAGTCTACAAAGAGCAGGATAAATCTCCGTCTACAAGGATGGGTACCGCCGCCATATTAAGGAAGACACTTTCAGAAGCTGAAGAGTACGATGGAGGTGAAGGGAAAAACAACGCATTCAAATTGAAAGCTCTTAAACCAGTTCTCGATGGAGAGTTGAAGGCCAGGGTACACGCACATAGAGCTGACGATATGATCTCAGCTATAAGGATAGCGGAAGAATTCGATCTCGACATCGCTTTAGAACATGCGACGGAAGGCCATGAGATAGCCGATTATCTGGCCGAAAAAGAAGTCCCTGCGGTGGTTGGTCCCTGCTTATCTTCTAAATCTAAAAGGGAGACCGCCGCAAGAACCTTTGAGACTCCCGGTGCTCTAGCCAAAAAGGGTGTAAAGGTCGCACTGATGACGGATTCTCCCGTTATACCAACCAAGTACTTGGACCTGATGGCCGCCTATTCTGTGAAGGGAGGTATGGATGAAGAAGAAGCCTTGAAAGCGATAACCATCAATGCTGCCGAGATATGTGGTATCGACCACAGGGTGGGATCACTTGAAAGAGGTAAAGATGCAGACATAGTAGTCCTTGAGGGAGATCCATTAGAGATAAAATCTAGAGTCGAGAAGGTCTTCATAGAGGGAAAAGAAATAGATGCAGAAAAACTATAGATTTTACTATAGACACAGAAAGGTTTTGCTAAGTCAGATCAAATGAATTATAATATAAAAATCAAGAGAGTTATGATGAGTTAGATGTAGTGAGCTCACTGTCTAGAAAATTTTATATATCTTCTCTTCTAGAAATCCTGCTCTCTCTACATGGGGCTTTGTTTTCTGAATCATCTATCTTGTCCATACTGCCGATACACTCTGGACAGGTACTACGCTTCTCGATATAGGTTAGTTCTCTAGTCTCTTTGTTTGAAGACCCCCCACCCAACCCCCTTATGATCTCCTTCAACTTCTCTATTATCTTCATCAAAATAGTATATGCATCTGATGGCATATAAGCCTGTTGTATTTTAGATTTTATAGTTCCTTGAAGATGTATTTGTGAACTTTCAGCCGAAAAATTCTAGCGTTTTTTCCTCACCCT
This sequence comes from Thermoplasmata archaeon, assembly GCA_046540335.1. GTDB lineage: Archaea > Thermoplasmatota > Thermoplasmata > Halarchaeoplasmatales > Halarchaeoplasmataceae > Natronoplasma. Next base: position 28,161 of record JBKHFH010000010.1, read on the forward strand.
TCTCTTCATTGACGACTTCCTCGAAAAGATCGATCTGGATCGGGATGGCGAATTTCGTAAAGATGCTGCTGACGATAGCTTCACCTTTATCGAGACTCGCTATGTTCTTGCTGTCTTTAGATAGGTCCTGTGCCGCGCTTCCTATGATCGCGTCTCTCTCGCTCTTCATCTCGTTGCCCAGTATTATCTTGGTGTTCATATTCGCGAGTATCTCTCTCGGGATCATGCTGGACAGCTGTGTTACCGCTATCAGCCCCACTCGGAACTTTCTACCTTCTCTCGCGATCTTGTGGAATACGTTCTTTCCAGACCTATCACCTAGGACTCTAGGAGCTTCCTCGATAACTATGCCTACGGAAGGTTTGTCCTTCAACTCGTCTCTTTCTTTATAACTTCTGTAATTCTTGAATATCTTATCGGTGATGATACCTCCTATCATCAGTTCCTTGTCTTCGGGGAGTGAACTAGTATCCAGTATCACCTTTTTACCGTCCTCTACCCCCTCTACCACATCGTCTATCAGACTCTCAGAGCCTTCGGTCACGAATACGTTACCGGTCGCTCTTACGCTGCCGTTCTGCACTCTCAGATCGAAGGCGAGTTTCAATTTTCTTTTTAAAGCATCGAGTGTTGTCTCCTGGATACCTTCACTTTCACCGGCGTCGGCTGTCAATATCTCTTCGATCCACTTTTCGCGGTGATGGTTGAAGAATACGTACATCGCCTGCTTTTGTGCCGAGGTCAGGTCTATTATACCCTGCAGGTTCCAGGGCCTCAAAACGGATAAGTTTATCTTCAGATGGTACCCTCCAGCTGGTGGGTCAGTGGAATAATAATCCACTTTTTTGTCAGCCTGCGGGTGATCTTTCGCCCCGAGCTCGTTCCTTCCGTAATACTCGTCGTGCGGATCTATTACCAATATGCCGGCGTACTCCTTCGGGATCAACTTCCAGAGCATCACTTTGACTAGATTGCTCTTTCCTCGTCCCGTCGTAGCGGGTATCAGCATGTGGTGAGATAAAGCTTCTTTACCGTTGATATGGATAGGTACATCTAGAACGTTACTTCCGCTCCTCACTCTGCCGAGATAGAGGCTGTTTTCCGGTTCCTCTAAAAACTCGAAGTCTTCTTCGCTGACCCTCTCCAGGTCGCCGAAAAAAGGAGGCAATACCTTAGGTTTCCGGGATTCGCCGTCCTTCACCTGAACCACCGGTTTCGCTGTAGCGTAAATATAATTCCTGATCTCTTCTTCCATGATGTTGGTCTCTTCGTAACCCTCTAGAGACATACCACTTATCCTTTCAACATCGTCCTGTTCCAACAGAGTTCCATAACGTAGGTCTAGGACCTTCAGGATCATATCGTCTATGGAGAGCAGATCGCCTATCTCTATCCTTCTGCCGCTCTTCTGTCTGATCAGAACTTCGCCGTATTCTCCTCCTATTATCTGACCTATGGACATGATATAACCTCGATTCAAATATTGCTCAACCTATCGTGTGCGTTACGGGTGTTGATCTTATCTCTAAAAGACTCTTTCATCTTGTTGTCGCACATATTTTTTAGGTAGTCGATCTCCTCGTCGGTGACTCTCGCTTTTTTATCGGCATCTACAAGACCGTAGGGATAGCCCAGGAATACAGGGTCTTTGCCCTGGAATGCAAGTTCCGCTAAGACCTCTTCCTCGTCGACCTCCACTTCTCTGTAAAACTCGGTCCTGAAAGCATAATTTGAAGAGGGATGATATTTGACTATGTACATCTCTCCTTTATGATCGGGATGTTCGTTCTTCGCGATAGGGTGATAATACCATGGATCCTTATCGGTCTCTCTAGCGAGAGCTTGGACCGAAGCTATTAAAGGGTAATCATTGGTGGTCATGAGAGAACTGGTCTTCGCGATACCGACTAGAGCGACGTCGTTCTGTTCAACAGCTCGATAGGCCTCGTCAGCAAATTTCCGCTCGCTCTCGACCGTTGTCTGCAAAACGCCGTCTCTGACAACGATGTCGCCTTCCTCTAGATACTCTTCCACCGCATGACGGAGGACTCCCCACTCCAAGTACTTTCTGATGGTATGTCCAGCGTTCACCGGTTTTTTTTCTTCTAGGTCATCTTCCTTGAGAAAAAATTCGGTTCTACTGAGAGGTATAGAACCACTCACAGTTCTAAGTTCAGCTCTGATATCCTCCCCCGTTAACTTTGAGGTCAGAAGAGCTGTGAAAGGCTCTATGTTCTCGACCCTTTTTTCTCCCTCAAAAAGGTTGAAGTAGATCCTTATCAGATGTACGCTGTCGGAAGGTGATTCGAAAATCTTGTTATTACCGCCGTCTACACAGCATACTTTCCTCCCAGAGGTGCCGGTTTTGAGTTCCGTGAAGTTGTCCTTCGTCAGCTCCACAGGTTCATAGTACTGTTCCTGGCTGAAATATGGCTTGCCCCACTCTTCAGGTGGATCCGAAAGATCATCTATCACTTCATAGAGGTCGTTAAGCATCTGCCGCTAAATCTTGAAACCATTACTTAAACGTTGAGTCGAGAGTAAGATGAAAGTGGCTCACTTTCACCGCTCTCCCAGTCTAACCTTTATGAATGAACCGTACAATGACCCATCGGATGAACGCCCGATCAAAAATAGAAAAACTATTGAACATGTCCGATTACAGAGAGGACTGGTTTCGCTGGTATGGTCTAACCGAAAGAAGGAAAGAATCGCTGCTGGATGACAGGTCACATCCGAACAGCCTCTTTAATCCCAACTCGGAGAGCACACTAACTCTGTTCATGCTTGGGAATCTGGACGACTGGAATCAACCCTCTTTGGAAATTGATCCTCCTAGAAAAACTGATTCTCGATGGAATCCATCTTTTTTTGAACAGATATCAGACGAGGTAGCGATGAAAAATACTTCGATAGATAAGGTGAGTCGATGGGATAAGTCGGGGCTGAGCAAAATTGTAGGTTCAGATGAAAAATATCTGAACAACAATATACTGCTCTTCGAGGTAGAACTACACAACGACGCTCTTCACCTCGGTCTGGATAGGAGCAAAGAAAATATATCTTTCATGGATCTCACCGATGCAAAAAGATGGGTGAGATATGACGCTGTCATGATGATCCCTGAGATCAAAAGGCTGATCTTTTTCGAGTCCAAGCTCCAGAGTGAGCTATCCTGCAGTTCCGAGAAGTACGATCATCTGGATCAGATGATGAAAGGGCTAGAGGGAGCCCATCTGATAACAGAAAAAGAAGGGAGTCCGTACAACGATTGGGACTACGAATATGTTCTCATATGTCCAAAACTTCTCGATGATTATGATCTGACTAGATATAACAGAAAAGTGAAGAATATAGGCCGGAGCTTGGTAAGATACAACGATCTCTTGAATAATAGGTCCAGCGATTCGATCAATGATGAATGTTATCCGCAAAATTTCGGTTCGTTCATAAAGAAGGTACCTGAGAGGATTCACAAGCTATACTGGAAAGACCTCGGAAAAGCTCTCGTTGATAGTGATCGACGATTCTTTATCGACTATTTCAACCGACTCGATGAATGTTTTGATATCAAAAAATCGGAGGGTGTCAAGAAAAGATTCAGAGAAGTGGGTCTCCGAGTTAAAGGCACCGACAATTATAAAGCTCAAGATAATTCTTATTAAATTAATATGAGATTATGTGTCACTTATTGGTATCACAGCTGTTTCACCGTAGAGATGGAGGATAAAGTCCTGCTGTTCGATTACCCGGGAAGAGGGATGGACCGCCACAAAGATTCGAAGATAAATGCCATGGTCGAGGGGTCAAAACTTTACGTCTTTTTCTCTCACGTCCACGGGGATCACTTCTCACCCGAAGCCGCCAAATTCTCCAAAGATGCTGGAGAAACACATTTTCTGATTTCAGACGACATACCGGTGAAAGCTATATCTGAGATGATGTCCGGAGAGAGCTCTCTCACTCGGATGAAACCCGAGGAGGTTTCCCACATCGACAATATGAAGGTAAGGACTTGGGAGAGCAATGACGCCGGGGTCGCTTTTCTGATCAACTACAAGGGCAAAAAGATCTATTATGGAGGGGATCTGGCCATGTGGAACTGGCCGGAATGGAACGAAGAGAAAGTGAAGGAACACGTGAAGGTTTTCGATGACGTCATTGAAGAGTTGAAAGATGAAAATGTAGACATCGCCTTCTCCAACATGGACGAGAGGCTTCCGAGCTGGTCGGGTCCGGTTGAATTCATAGAAAAAGTGAAACCGAAATACTTCGTACCGATGCATACCTTCGGCAACGAGGACTGGATTGATGATCTCATCGAGGCGAAGATCGATGCGGGAAGCGAGATATTCCATTATGAGAGTCCAGGCGATCGTTTTTGCCGGGAAGTATGATGCGAGGTCAAGATTTAATAAATAGACGCCTTATCATTAATACATGGTATTCGGATGGTTCAAAGATAAGGTCGCGATAGTGCCTGTAGAAGGACCGATAATGGGCGGGCAGGGAGGAATTTTTGGATCATTTAGCTCTTCCTCTCTCGATCAGGCTGAAACATACCTGAAAAAGATAGACGATAAATCACGTTACAAAGCCATGATACTGGAGATCAACTCTCCGGGAGGTTCTCCATACAAGAGCAGAAGTTTCGCTAGATTGGTGGAAAGACTAGATATGTATAAGGTCGCTCTGATAAAAGAGCAGGGTGCTTCAGGGGCGTATTGGGTAGCTTCGAGCTGCGACGAGATCGTAGCAGAGGAACTGTCAAGCGTTGGAGGGGTCGGGACCATATCGGTAAGACCGGATTTCTCCGACTTCCTCGACCGCATGGGGATAAATTTCGACATACAGAGCGAAGGAAAATACAAGGACGAAGGGATGCCTTTTTCGAGGATGACTGAAGAGGGTAAAGAACACCGTAAAGAGATGGTCTCCGAGATCAATGAGATATTCAAAGAGCAGATAAAAAGAAGGAGGAACATAGCCGAAGGATCAGAAGTGTTCGAAGGCAAAGTTTACCTAGGCAAAGATGCAAAGGAAGTGGGTTTGGTGGACTATATCGGGGGAAGAGAAGAAGCTATGAGATTGATCGAAAAAAGAACTGGAAGTAGCGACTTCAAAATCAAAGATTTTGGAAAGGACATGAGGAAAGGGCCTTCACTTCTAGACTTTATAAGATAAAGAAAATCGTCCGTGCCCGAAAATATATATCTATAAAATTATTTGGTAGGTCGTGAGATGACAGAAGAAGAGAAGAAAGAAATCATGGAAAAAACCTTAACGGTGGAAGAAAGCCCCATCAAGGCTGGAGGTCGTGCTAGGATCAGCAATGAAGTGCTTGAAGATCTTAAGATCGACAGCGGTCAACAAGTAGTGATCAGTTCAAGAAGAAAAGACATTTTGGTCAAGATATATGGTGATAACCTGGTAGATAAAGGAAAAATAAGACTCCGAAGCCTGGACTACAAGAAATTGGATGTTGTTGAGGGAGACGAAGTAAAGGTAAAAGATCACAAGAAACTTTTGACAAAGTTGCTTTGAGTGTATAGCAAGGTGAAAGGATGAAGGTTATAATAGTCGGTGCTGGAGAGGTAGGTCGAGAATTAGCCGAGTCGATAAGGAGAAAAGGACATGACGTTATAATCGTAGATAAATCCAAAAAGGCATGTGACAAAGCTAGAATGTTGGACGTTAAAGTGGTACAAGGCAATGGGGCTAATCCTAAACTACTCGACTCACTGGACATCAAAGGCTCGGACTACTTTTTCACCGTCACTGACGACAACGAGACCAACATCGTCGCGTGCTCGATGGCAAAATCAGCTGACTGTAAAACCATGGCGCGCATAAACGGTCTAGAGTACATCTCCAGCGCGGTTTCTAGGAAATTCAGGAGTATAGGCGTGGATTTTGCCGTTTCTCCAGAGCTTCTAATCGCTAAGAAGATATCCAACATAATAACCGTCCCCTCGGCGATAGATAAGAATCTGTCTATGGGGGGGAAATTGGATGTTATAGAATTCAAAGTTTTACCTGATTCAAAGATCAAGGGGAAAAAAATAAAGAAGATCAAATTCCCAAAAAATGTCAATCTTGGAGCTATTATAAGAGAGACTGAAGTTCTTGTGCCCCACGGTAAAGATGAGATAAGAGAGGGAGATACTCTCATCGTGATCGTAGAGGGAGGTAAGGCTGAAAGGAAGATGCTGAAACTCTTGGGTATGAGGAAGAGTTCAGTGGAAAATGTAATAATCGTTGGTGCTACAACTGTCGGTATAAACGTGGCTAAGGAACTAAGAGATAGAGGCGTTGGCATAAAGATAATCGATGATTCTGAAAAGAGGGGGAGAAAAGCTGCGGAAACTTTGAAAGATGTCGAGATTCTTACCGCAGATGCTAGAGATAAGAACGTCCTGATAGAAGAAGGCATTTTGAGGACAGATGCTCTCACTGCCACTACCAACTCTGAGGAGTACAATGTTCTGGTGTCATTATTAGCTAAAGTATACGGTGTAGAGAAGACAGTTGCTATAGTCAGGGAGCTGAATGTGAAATCGCTCATAGAGACCGTCGGTATAGACCTCGCAGCTTCGCCGGAATTACAGACCGCTAGAACCATGTTGAGATTGGCGAGAGAGTTGGATCCCCTCAAAGCAACTCCGGTACACGGTGGAGATCTTTATATCCTCGAGATGAGAGTGGAAGATGACTCACCAGTCAAAGGAAAAAAACTTGCCAAAAGCAAGCTCCCTAGGGAGAGTATAGTGGGTGCGATAAGGCGAGAAAACGAAACGATCATACCTCACGGGGATGAGAAATTCAAAGAGGGAGATCATGTTCTCCTGTTCGTAAAAAAGGAAGAGATAGGTCCGGTGGAGGATAGGTTCTAGAATGAGATGGAAAGTGATCATCGGTAACTTAGGTTCAATTCTCAAGTTGTTCGGATTGGCTTTTCTCGTGCCAGTGATACCTGCCCTTTGGTATCAGGAACCCCCGCTTCTATTCGGATTCTTACCCTGGACTGCCCTGATATATCTTTTTCTAACATCATTCACGATAACTCTTGGCTATCCCGCACAGACTTTCGGGAGGCCTGAGGATTTTTACCAGAACGAGGCTATAGTTATCGTCAGTCTGACTTGGATCGTGTTAGCCCTCGTAGCATCTCTTCCATTTCTTATGACATCTGCCCTGACCTCGCCGATAGATGCTTTCTTCGAGGCGATGTCTGGAATGACGACAACCGGCGCCACCGTTCTTCCTTATCCGCTAGAACAGCACCCGAAAAGTCTTCTCTTATGGAGGGGTCTACTACAGTGGCTGGGTGGCATGGGGGTCATAGTACTTTCTGTCGCGATACTGGCTAAATTGAGCAGCGGAGGTTTGAGTTTACTAGAAGCGGAATCTCCAGGTCCAACGATGACCCGACTGAAGCCAAAGATAAAAGAAACTGCCAAAATCCTCTGGTATCTTTATGCTCTTTTGACTCTGATGCAAATTATATTGCTGATGGGAGCTAAGGTTAGCTTTTATGACGCGGTATATCACGCCTTTACCACTATGGCCACAGGAGGGTTCTCTCCCCATACTGAAAGTCTAGCTTTCTTTTCCTCCACAGTTCAGTGGATAGTCATATTTTTCATGATACTGGCAGGGACAAACTTCGCGCTCCACTATCAGTTCTTCAAAGGGAATATAAGGAACGCTTTGAAAAACTCAGAATTCAGAACCTACCTGGCGATAATATTCGGTGCGACCATCCTTATAACGATCGTAAATATACCAGGGGAGATACCCTTAGTCAGCGATATAAGGCATGCTTTGTTTCAGGCAGTGTCTATATTGACCACAACGGGTTACGCTACCGTCAATTTTGATGCGTGGCCCGAAGTTTTGCGACTACTTCTCCTCATACTGATGTTCATCGGAGGATCTGCGGGCTCTACCGGCGGAGGTATAAAGGTCATGAGGATACTTCTGGTATTTAAGATGATCAAGAGAAAATTCAAAGAGTTCATAAATCCCAGGAGAGTGGAGGTCGTTAGAATGGGGGATACGGTGATAAATGAAAAGGTCTTAGACACGGTTGTTATGTTTTTCTGCGGATATATAATCATCTTCATTGTGGGAGCTTTCATAATGGTGGCTATGGGCCTCGACATGGTCTCAGGCATCGCGGCTTCAGCAACCACCCTAGGTAACGTGGGGCCAGGATTAGGTCTGGTCGGACCGGCGAACAACTTCCGAGGAGTCCCACTCTATGGTAGATTAGTACTTTCACTGCTGATGTGGATTGGTAGATTGGAGGTCTTCACGGCTATAGCGCTATTTAGCCCTCAACTATATAAGAAAAGAAAGCTCAGGAGTATCCTGAGTTTCCGAAAGAGATTTTAATAACTCCTTTCCTCTTCTCTAGATCTTTTCCAGTGCTCCAACGCCTCTTTTGTTCGACCCATCTCGTGGAGTGCAACACCTTTTTCGTAGATGGCGTCTTTGAAATCGGGCTTGAGACTGATAGCCTTCTCAAAGAACTGAACGGCTGCATCTAAGTCATTTGTCAACAAACTGATCAATCCCTTACCATACCAAGCAACCGGTATATCCCTTTCATCCTCCAACACCTCCTCGAAAGTCTTTAAAGACTTATCAAGTTCCCCGTCAAGGAGAAGTCGATACGCTTGGATCACCTCTGAGCCGAGTTCTTGCGATTTCGCCATCCGCTTCAATTTTTCCTTAGAAATTCTGAGGTCTTGGAGTTTCAAGTCGGTATCAGAAGGGACCGAAGAATCATCGTTTTCATTTTTATTTAACGAGTTGCTGATCATAGATACCCACCTATAAGCGCGGGGAACGGGATTTG
>JBKHFH010000011.1:0-36630 GCA_046540335.1 Thermoplasmata archaeon
AGCCGGAAAAGCCTAACTAAGAACAGATAAGTGGCCATTTTAGAATTAAAAATACCCCTCTATAATATCTAAGCCAACATCCAATACGAGGAAGTAAGATGAATTCGTTTTTATCTACCGAGAGCCGCACCGCTAAGGAGGATCAACGTGAAGGATTGAAACAAACAGGTTTTAGCGGCTATGGACGCTACAACTCTTCATGAACTACTTTTCACTTTTTTGTAAACGTAAAAACTAGCTGTTCCTACGCCCAAAATCAAGAGGACAACCCCTATACCCAGCATCGATATCCCTTCACCTTCATCATCTGGGTTATCCGTAGCATGCTCATATTCGAGTAGTGTCTCATTTCCGATGGCGTTTTCCCTGATCTCCCTCTCATCACCTATAGTTTGGTCTTCAGGCATCTGTCTCACCCCAAAGATGTCCGTGTGTACAATATTTTTCACTTCAGGGGAGTAATACATCTCATACCTTGTTAACTCAGCTTTATCCTCGTTCAAATCATATCCTAGAACTGTCAAGTTAACCAGATAAGTTTCAAATTCCTTGACCCCTCTATCGAGTTCAACCTCTTTGGTCGTTTTATTTTCCACTCTTCCCAAAAATGCATATTGCTTGTCCGCTTCGGGATACCCCTCATCATCTGGATCTGGAGGATCTTCAAAATATTCAGATAGATCGTATTGATTATCGTATCCAGAATCTGTGGACCACTCTTTACCAACACGCAGTGGGAAATCAAACTCTACTATCGGGGGATGGTAAGCGCTAGGAGAAGTGTCTCCCGGTTCATTATATACTTGGGCAAGATTTTCTTTCCAATGATAAAAATCTCCAGTCCATTTATTTTCTGGATCATCGGGATTGTGTGTTTCCTTCACTTGATATGTTTCGTAAGTCTTGGTTTCTCCGTTTTCCCCGTGAGCATGGGCTTCAGCATTTGCATCGGTCACTTCTTGCACCATTATCGTCTCGATCTCTTCGTGTTCACTTGGATCCGGGCTCGCCTCATTGGGCATCGGGACTTTATCACTATATCTCCACTTATCACCTTCGTTCCATTCTGGAATCTCTACCTTATCATCTTCATCATCCTCTGCAGCCATCGCTTTCATAGAAAGAGGTGTCAGTGATCCGATCAATAAAATCGTAATCGCCAGAATTACAAATATAAGACACAGATGATCTCCTAGTATTCTTTTGGACTGTCCCGACTTCATATTTTCATCTGACCAAATCTAGCTCAGGTATATGATAAAAAGTTTTCCCTCTTCAATCACCAAGTATCTCATCTATCCTATCCGTGATCTTTTCCCAGTGACTCCCTTTCCAATAATATTGATCACACTCCTCACAGTACCAAAACACTTCATTGAGCTCATAAACATTTTCAGGGACCTTACCCTCTACTTCATACTTTTCGACCTTTTCTACCAATCCGTTACACTTGGAGCAGCGTGTCAAGGGCTTTATCCCTAGATCATATTCTTCCATGATATCTTTAATTATGCATTCGGGTGATTTTTTTTCTACAAGTATCGCATTAAACTCTTTACCCAAGTCTTTATCCCTAGTAACTATCACTCTATCCTCTTCCTCCGCTATCTCAATCAACTTCTCATCGTCTCCTTCAGGAGCATATTTTGCATCGACTCCTAACAATCTCAACCATTTAGCCGTTTGTCCCAACATCCTGTCCACGAGGAATTTAGTCATCAGGTATCGACCTCGTATCTCAATAAAATACCGTCATCCATCTCTTCATGACCACAAAATCTCAACTTCACCGTTTCTTCCAACTCTTCAGCGCCTTCACCATCGACAGGAGTTGGAGCATCTCTCCCTCCTATCACCAGACTTCCGACGAAGACTGTAAACTCGTCGACCAATCCTTCCTCGAAAAACGAACTGATGACTTCGCCGCCTCCCTCTACAAGAAGTTTTTCGATCCCTCTTTCCGACAATTCTTTCATCAAAGCCCTCAGATCGACCCGACTGCCTTCACCGCACCTGTTCCACCCGTCCTTATCTACCTCTTTTGTGGTAGCTATCAGCCACTCACCCTCATCAAACAGTTGTGCTTCTTCGGGAGTCCTACCTTTAGAATCCAATACTACTTTCAGAGGATGGGTCGCCTCTTCAACGTATTTTTCCTTTACAGTCAACTTTGGATCGTCCGCGAGAACGGTCCCTATCCCGATTAATATCGCGTCGACGCTGTTCCTGAGTTCATGTACCCGTTCAAAGTCCTCTTCCCCTGAGATCTTCACTTCGGTCCTATCAGATAAAGCTATCTTCCCGTCAGCCGACATAGCCATGTTAACAATCACTTTAGGTCTCATCATCTTCACACCTCATCAATATCTTATCTCTACCCGATGTTCGTTCTCCAAGAGTTCTATCTGATCATCAAAGAAGCGGTTCACCAACCAAACGTTCGTTTCTAGATGACCGGTCATCTTCCTCGTGGTCAGAACGCCATCCTCGTCTGTAAGAGCCAAAAAAGGGATCAGTTGATCCGCAGCATGAGGATCCAAATCAACGTTACTTTCTATATCTTTTTTCAGACCTTTTACAGCTTCTTGACTCACTTTTTCTGCAGGAACCCCCTTCTCTCCGAGTACGCCCTTTCCTAACAATTTACCACCTCTGGTCCAGATCACGATACCCGTCCCGGGACTGGCGGACCCGTAACTCTCTACAGAGATAGAAGTATCCAGCTCGATGAACTCTTTCAGGACCTGCTTCTTCATCCTTTTCGCGATATGTTCAGGAAGTTCAGAAACGAAGGCCCTTCCCTCGATCCTCTCTATGCCTTCAGATATAGTTATATCTTCCATCTCACTCGTTTTTATCGTCACCTTCACTTTTCCTCCACCCTTGGGATAGTGACCTCTCTTGATAAGTTCCGACTCTATATCGGCATTCATGTGCCGGAGAAGTTCCAAAAAAACGTTCTCAAAGTAATCATATAGAGGAGACCACTTGACGTCGGTTCCTCCTCTAACTTTCAAAGTTACCTCCTCTTTTGCTTTCAATGCGGGAGGTATCAGAGCTTGGAGAAGTAAAGTCAGGCTCCCCGCGGTCCCTATATCGAAGTTGTAAACTCCACCTTCTATCTCTCTGGGTTCGAATGTGATCTTTTTGGAGCCCTTCTCCAGACCTTCTACTTTTGCATCAGATATTTCAGATGCGGCTTCTATGGCTTTTAGATGCTGATGTGAAAGGCCAGGGTTGGATCTGTTCGCTCTTATATTCCTGACTTCGATATCTCTTCCCTTGACCATCGATAGAGCCAGCGCTGTCCTCAGTATCTGTCCGCCCCCTTCGCCGTGTGAACCGTCTATCTCCATCATGATCTCGGTTATCTGCACAAATCTAATTTAGTTTTTCCCACGATACCTTTAAGTACATTTTTATCAATTGATAAAACGGTGAATAGATATGGTGAGAAAACCAGCGGTCGCTGGACGATTTTATCCTGGAACTGAAAGTTCACTCAAAGACAAGATAGAGGAATGTTTCACCCACGAGCTAGGACCCGGAGGCCTGCCTTCCGAGAAAAGTGACGATAGAGAGCTCAAAGGTCTGGTCTGTCCTCACGCAGGTTATCCGTATTCAGGTCCCGTTGCTGCGCACTCTTACAAAGCTTTGGTGGAAGACGGCATCCCCGAGACCGTTATATTCCTCGGACCCAGCCATCAGGGGATGGGCGCGGGTATCGCTGTAGCTGAAGAGGACTATGAAACGCCTCTCGGCGTTGTTGAAACCGACAAGGATATGGTGGACGCCCTAGCCGGGGACACAATAAAGAAAGACGATGTAGCTCACTCGAGAGAACATTCTATCGAGGTCCAGATGCCCTTCATCCAATACTTCTCAGATTCGTTCAAAGCTGTGCCTATCTGTTTCAACAAGCAGGATCTTAAGACCGCTAAGAAAGTGGGCGAAAAGCTGAAAGAGGTGACGGAAGAGGAGGACGTCGTCATCATAGCATCTACTGACTTCTCTCATTATGTTCTGGAAGAGACTGCGAAAGAGAAGGACAAGAAAGCGATAAGTAAGATAATAAACAACGATCCGAAAGGGCTTTTTGAGGTGGTGGAAAAAGAGCACATCTCTATGTGTGGTTACGGACCAGTGGCTTCAATGTTGATAGGATCGGGCGGAGAGAAAGGTGAACTACTGAAATACGCGACCAGCGGAGATGTAACACCGCAGAAAGAAGTGGTCGGTTACGGGGCTATAGCCTTCAGATAAGTCAAGATCTTCTTCTAGCGCTGTAATTTTTGATCGGGCAAAATTCGAAGTTTGAACACGACCCACAGTTTCTAGGTCGACTAGAGCAACCTATCATGTCCGCTATTTTTTTTAAGCTGTCCACCTCACAAACTTTTTCTTCTACTAAACCTCTCCCAGGTAAACCAGTCTTTCCGCTCCAGCTCACGTTTTTAAGACCAATTTTTTCCGCCCTCCTAACCGCCCTTTCCATATCTTCATCTCTCGCTCCTCGGTACTCCTCCAAGACAAAATTCGGTCTGAAAGCTAAAAAGTTCAAAGGGATATCCTCGTCGATAGAGGCTAAAAATTCTGCTAACTCACTCACGTCTTCATCATTAACCCCGGGTATCAAAAGATATCTGAATTCCCAGAGTTTGTCTTTCGCGTTTTTGGCTACGTACTCCGCATTTCTAAGGACCGGTTCGACCGGAGCTCCGGTCAGAGCTCTGTGTACTTCATCGCGGTAAGCCTTTATGTCAAAAGTTAGGGAACTGGTGAATTCCAGCACTCTCTTCAAAGAACTCTCGGTCATGAATCCGTTGGTATCGTAATTGACCTTCACTTCATCATCTATCTTTCTAGCTTCCTTAACTACTTCCTCGATATAAGGTAAGCTCGGCGTGGGAGAACCGCCGCTGAAAAATATTCTATCCGCGCCTATCATCCTTCCTCTCGTCGATCTGATCTTAGATACGGCTTCCTCCGCAAGTTCTTTCGGTTCAACATAACCTCTTACGGAGGTATCCTGTACCGGATAGTGAGCTATCTCCCAGTTCTGGCAGTTCAAGCATCTGAAATTACAGCCGGTCATGAAGACGGTATAGCTCTGCGGAGGGGCGGGATGAAGAGTGGCTGAAGCAACTCTGGGCTCTTCAAGCATGCACACTCCTAACTCGCCCTCGAGTCTATCGACTCCACACCTCCACTCGCATAGAGTGCAGTCCTCCAATCCATTCAAGAAATCTTCAACCATAAGTCATTCTAACATCGCTGAACTGATTTAATAACTTTCTGAAAATCGATCAATAATTGCCCACTCCAGTCCTTACTTCGCCGCTTCCTTCGTAAATCCCTGTACCGTTGCCTTCGATATGCACCCATAACCTATCGTGATACTCATTGCCGGACCAGCCGCCTACCCACCAAGTATTGGACCCATATATCTCTAAGCTGATATCCGTTGTAGTGTTCTCTTCAGCTTCAAATGAAGCGTAGATCACGCCTGAGTATCTGTAGCACTCTACTTCACTTTCCGAAGCACCTGGATAATCACAGTCGATCTCTATCAAATTATTCTTGGGTCCGAGCATGGGCTCTTTATCCCAAGGGTTCTGCGTATCTATATCCTCTTCTTTTTCCATAGAGATAGAAACACTCCAATAAGCATATCGAGAGATCTCGTCCACTTCCACAGATAAAATGTTTTCGTGCTCGATCCCGTTCAAAGTCATCTCATCATGGAACTCCACATCCCATCCCTCTGGAGCAGATATGTTTTCTTCAGATAATTCTTCGGGCAAAGGAACGAAGACCGTAACGTTTGTGATCTCGGAATCCGAACGTATATCCAGTTGGTATTCATATTGGCTGGAATAGCTTCTTCTCTTCATATCCCACATCAACGCGTATAGAGATGTAAATATTATCAGAACAGTTATTACCACTACCGCAATTATCTTAAACCCTCTCTGCACTTAACTACTCTCCCTTTTTAGATGATTCAGTTAAGATATAAAGGTTTTTTCTCTTTTAGAGGTATAAACTTCAGTATTTCAAGTAGACGGTTTTACTTATGGTGTAGAAATCCAACGCAGCGTCTCCCTGCTCTCTCCAGGTCTCACTCGAAGATGCTTTCAACCCGCCGAAGGGTACGTGAAGTTCTAGCCCGGTTGTCTTCTCGTTTATCTTTACCACTCCAGAGTCTATATCTTCAACAAATTTGTGTGCCCTAGAAAGGTCTTCAGTAACGATGCTCGCCGATAGACCGTATTCTACATCGTTAGCTATACTCACCGCTTCCTCGTAATCTTCCGCCTTGATGACCGCTAAGACAGGGCCGAAAATCTCCTCCTGAGCTATCTTCATATCAGGCTCTACGTCACTGAAAACAGTTGGTTGGACGAAGTACCCGTTCGAATGTTTTCCGTCTGTCAAAACCCCTCCACCGCAGACGAGTTCAGCACCTTCGTCCTTTCCCGCTTCGATGTACTCCATAGTACTATTCAATTCATCCTCGCTCACTTGCGGACCCATATCGGGATCTTCTAGTCCGGGTCCGATCTCGATCGTCTCAGCTTTCTCTTTGATCGCTTTCACGAACTCATCGTATATATCTTGATGAACTATTGCTCGAGAAGTCGCGGTACACGCCTGTCCTGTAACACCGAAAGCTCCGTTTTTGACCATCTCTGCCGCTTTTTCAACGTCTGCGTCTTCCATTATAAGCATCGGGTTCTTCCCACCCATCTCTGTCTGGACTCTTTTACCGGTCTCAGTAGCTTTTTTGTACACTCGCTTTCCGACTTTCCTGCTCCCGGTGAAAGAGACCGCGTCTATGTCTTCATGCTCGATGATAGCTTCGCCCACGGTAGATCCAGAACCAGTTACGAAGTTGACAACGCCATCTGGAAGTCCCACGTCATCCAAGCACTCGATCAGTTTCCTGCAGACGTTCGGAGCGAGCGAGGCGGGTTTTATAACGACAGTGTTTCCCGATGCGAGAGCAGGAGCTATTTTCCAGGCGGGGATAGCTATCGGGTAATTCCAAGGAGTTATCAATCCAACGACTCCAAGAGGTTCTTTGACGGTATAAAGGCCGCGGTCTCGGTCGCTGGAAGCTTTTATCTGCCCTCCAATATCTTTCGCCTTCTCCGCATAATAGTAGAATATGTCTACAGCTCTCTGTACTTCTCCAGTAGCTTCTGTAAGTGTTTTACCTTCCTCTCTACTGAGAGTTTCGGCCATCTCTTCCTTTCGCTCTTCGAGGCACTTAGCCGTTTCTCTCAGTAATTTTCCGCGTTCCGATCCGGTAAATTTCTCCCACTTCTTATGAGCCTCGAGAGCGGCTTCAACCGCTCTTTCAACGTCTTTTTCGCCTGAGCTCTGGAACTCACCGATAGTCTCTTCCATATCAGCGGGATCGCTCACAGAGAAAACTTCGCCTTCCTCAGAATCCACCCATTCCCCATCCATGTAATTGTGATAAGACTCGATATCATCTTTCACCATACCATCTCCTATCACCCCTATAAAAAAGAGATAATTGAGTTTTTTCCTCTGTTAACACCTTCTATTACAGATTTACATTCATCTAGAAGGAAAACTTTTAAATCTATGAGAAACTCGTTCCTTGATAATCATGAATCTCACCCCGGGCGTACCTGATTTCAAAGAAGAAATCTGGGAGGATTGGGAAAGTGTCATGGATATAGCAGTTTACATTTCTGAAACCATCAGTGAACACATAGCTGAACCTGAGATAATGTCCGGATTGACGGACTTGCCATCGATGGAAGATCTTGAAATACCCTCACCGTTCGATAATTCCATTGATGAAAAGGGATTCCTCCAAGAAGAACGAGAAGAGTTGAGAGAGTCGTTCGAGAGTGAAGAAAAACCAGAAAAGAACCATATCAAAAGTATCTTGATGTCTATCTGGGATAAAGTACTCAGTAGATCAAAAACTTTCTCCGTACTGGAAAACATAGGGAGAAGGATCTACGAAAGATTGATACAGAAGTTACTCCCTTTCAACTTCACAGATGATAAAACTCCTATAATATCCGGAGAAGAAAAAAAGAAATCAGTAGAAACCAAAATAGTGGAACATTTTGAGGAAAAGGTGAAAGAGAGTATGAGAGAAAATATGAGAAAGAGAATGCAGAAAAGAATACAATGATAGACTTCATATTATTTTTTGCACTGGCGGCTTCCATCTTCATGGGCATCTCCATTGGCGCCTCTTCTGTTCCCCCAGCTTTCGGTCCGGTATCATCTTCAGGAGCTTCTGGTATTCTGAAATCAGCTCTTATCGCTGGGATAGCGGCTAGTTTAGGAGCGATACTCCAGGGTGGAAGCGTTACCAACACTATCGGATCCGGGCTGATCTCCGGTGAAATACAGGAGCTTCAGGCGTTTTCTATCCTTCTCATTGCTTCCATACTTGTGATATGGAGCGTGATCACCAAATATCCCATGCCGACCGCGTTCACGGTAGTGGGTGCGGTGGTCGGTAGCGCATTCAGTTTCGGAAATGTGGTGCAGTGGTTTTCGCTAAGAAACATAGTGGGTTACTGGCTGATCATCCCGTTTCTAGCTATCGGCATAAGTTACACTCTCTCTAAAATATTGAGGCACTATTTATCCAAGAAAAAATCGAAGAAAAGCATAAGATATCTTACTCTTTCTATGGGGCTCCTGGTCGCATATACATCCGGCGCTAATTCAGTGGGTCTGGCTGTAGGGCCGTTAAGCGCGGTGGGTCTTCCATTGATCATCCTTTTGATAATAGGCAGCGTCTCTATTTTGGTCGGTGCATGGACCTTCTCTCCCAAGATAATAGACGCGGTTTCATTCGAGTACTCGAATGTAGGACCGAGACGTTCTGCGGCGGCGTTAGGAACCGCTGCACTCCTGGCGGAGATAGGTATCTTGCTTGGCATACCGATTTCCTTCGCCGAAGCGATAATAGCGTCGATTATCGGCAGCGGTCTCGTGGCCGGCAAATCGAACGTAGGAAAACGAAAGATAGCCTTCACTACCGGTGGATGGATCGGAGCCTTCTTCTTATCCGGTATACTTACATTCCTGTTGGGCACGGTTTTACACTATCTGGTAGGTTAAAAGAGAAAAAAGATTTTTACTCTTTATCTTTTACCTCGATCTCGAAGATCAACGTCTTCCCTGCTAGAGGATGATCACCTTCTTCGCCGTAGGCTTTCTCCGGAGGGACCTCTATCTCATTCTCTTCACCGACTTCCATCCCTTTTACGCCTTCTTCGAACCCGGGTATCACTTCACCTTCACCGACCGTGAATTCGAGCGGCTGGTAATCCCTGCTTTCGTCGTAAAATTTAGATTCCTTAGCCAGTTCTTCCATAGAAGAATCGAATATCGATCCATCTTCTAACTTTCCCGTATAATCTACTTTAACTACGTCTCCTTCTTTTACCGTCATTATCTTACCTCGATAAAGTTCAACGTTTCGATAGTTATAGTCTTTTTCAAGACCAAGTAGTCGTGACGTTCATGGAAAGAAATATTTCCGTTCCGGTAAAGTTTTAAGGAGAGATAGTAGTATGGATAAACAGGTACTCATGAGCACTATCAAACTAAAACTGAACGGATGGGAGAAATCCATCACATTCTCCGCCTCTCATATACTGCCCGGCCACGAGAAGTGCGGTAGGATACACGGGCACAACTACGCCATCCACGTTAGGATATCTGGCGAGCCGAGTGAAAGCGGTTTCGTTTTCGATTTTTTACCTATAAAGGAAAAATTGAGAGAGATCGCCGACCGATTGGACCACAGAATATTGATCGCTTCCGGCATGGATGGTCTAGAAGTTGGAGAAGACGAGGTAAGGATCAATATCAGGGGGAAAAGATATGTATTTCCAAAAGATGACGCCTTTATCCTTGATATAGATCAGATAACTGCGGAGCAGCTGGCCATGTTTTTACTTGAAAAAGTCATCGACGAACTCGATCTTCCTGATAAGGTCAACTCGGTAGAGATAGGAGTCGACGAATCAAGAGGTCAAGGCGCCTGGGCACGGAAGGAGATATGATGAGTAAAGCCGTAATTCTTCTCTCCGGTGGATTAGATTCTTCCACCACGCTTGGGATAGCTAATGAGGAACACGAAGAACTGCATGCGCTGACATTCCTTTACGGCCAGGAACACGAGAAAGAGATAAAAAGCGCCAAAAAACTAGGGGAACACTACTCTGTGGAAGAGCACAAATTTTTGGATATCCCGCTTTCAGAGATAGGGAGGTCTTCGCTGCTTAAAGGTGAAGAGGAAATACCGGAACACGACGAGGAAGAAATAGGTGAGGAAATCCCATCTACGTACGTACCCGCTCGAAACATAATATTTCTTTCTTATGCGCTATCTTACGCAGAAAGTATCGACGCTGACGCTATCTTTATCGGAGCGACGGCAAGAGACTACAGTGGTTATCCAGACTGTAGACCCGAGTTCTACGATGCCTTCGAGGATCTGGCGGAGAAGGGGACGAAAAGAGGAGTTGAAGGATATCCGGTATCTATCCAATATCCTATCATCGATATGAGCAAAGGTGAGATAGTCGAGAAAGCGGATGAACTGAACGTGCCCCTCGAACTCACGTGGAGCTGCTACAGGGGAGAAGAAAAGGCCTGCGGCGAATGCGACTCGTGCAAGTTGAGACTTAAAGGATTTGAAGAAGCTGGACTTGAAGATCCAGTAGAATATGAAGATTGACATCTAATTGATTAGAAAAGGTAAATACAAAATAGGAAGAACATTAATAAATATAGATTAGTAATAGGTCGTCTCAAAAATGATCGGGGAGGAAGCTCTGCTCGAGCTTGGGATCATGATCAGCTCTCTAGCAGTCGCAGCTTGGATAGCATCAATTTTGAATGAATCAGACATACCTATATTCATACTGATGGGTATAGGATTGGGACCTTACGGTTTAGGAAGGGTGATCGATTTTCATGTTGGAGTAACTTCTACCGCATACGAATTCATCGAGATCGGGTCAGAACTCGGTATAGTATTTCTCTTATTCTTCATCGGGCTAAGCTTCAGTCTAAAAAAACTGCGCAAACACAGAGGGACTATCGCGGTGGTAGGTACTATGGACCTCTTGAACTTCGCACCCGGCATACTGGTCGGCTATTGGTTCTTTCAAGATCTGTTAGTGGCCTTCCTGATAGGAGGCATCGTTTATATATCATCTAGCGCCGTGATAAGCAAATCATTGATGGACTTGGGCTGGGAATCGACTCCAGAATCGGACCAGATGCTGGAAAGACTCGTTTTCGAGGATCTGGTTATAGTGGTTTACCTATCGGTTATATCCACTATCCTCTTAGGAGAGGGTGCGGATCTTCGAACTATAGCAACTAACGTCAGTCTAGCCATGCTCTTCATATTTGGTCTTATAGCCTTCATGTTCATTAAACCCGAATTTTTTGAGAAAATACTCGATACCGAATCCGATGAGACTTTCGTTCTAAGAGCCATTGGATTGATAATTTTGATCGCCGGGGTGGCGATCGTTTTAGGTTTGAGCGAAGCGGTTGCGGCTTTCTTTGTCGGTATAGCCTTTGGAGGGACCGAACATTTGTCAAAACTTCAGAGTCAGCTTCGTTCTGAAAGATATCTATTCGGCGGTATTTTCTTTTTCTGGATAGGGACGAGGACGGACCCCCTTCTCTTCAGAGGGATCGGGACTTTGGTTATCACTGTAGTGATAGCCTCTGGCCTCTACAAATTCTTCACCGCTTATTACGGGGCGAAGTTCTTCCATCTTGGCCCTAGAGGCTCTACAAGAGTCGGTCTAGGGATGATAACGAGGGGTGAATTCTCTCTTATAATCGCAGCTCTTTCCGCTGAAGCAGCCGGTCCGTACGCAACCGAGGTTATAACCGAGATCATACCGGCTTTCGCAGTTTCCTACGTTCTCATCATGAGTATCCTGGGAACTCTGATGATGCAGCACATAGATAAGATAACATCTAGGTTGGGTTTTAAAAAGGAGTAGTTACTTGGTCAATATACTTCATAGAGATAAGATCCGAGCTTTTCTTTGAGTTAAATTTATCTATCCTGTATACATATTACAATAAACGATGAGGGTTGGATCGTCCGATGTTGTTTTGATACTGCTCGCTCTTCTCCTTAGTTCTATCCATCTTAGGAGCGGAAAACTATCCAAGTTCATCGGGGAAGGACACATTAAATGGTTGAGCTTCGGTGCGGGCTCCCTTCTAGCGACCGTATTTTTGATTTTTCTACCGCATGTTGTTGAGGGAAATTCCGATCTTTACGTTTATCCTTTGATACTAGCTGGATACGCTATTTTCTTCCTCTCAGAAAAGTACCTCTACCAGCATGTTAAGGACGAAAACACTTTGGACGAAGACCTGTACCATCTCCATCTGCTCGGATTCTTCATAGATCATTCCATAAAAGGTTTCATACTCGTAACTATCGTTAGTTTGAGACCTATACTCGGATTCTTGACCCTCATACCCTTTTTTATACACACGATATCTTCGACGATAGCTTTGGAAAGCTTACACAAGATCTCGGGTAGCGATCTCGACCGCTATTTTCTATCGAGTTCTATATTGATCGGAACTTTAGCTGGTATATTCATCGACATCAGCCTTGAACTTGAGAGAGCGGTGCTCGCATTCGCTCTGGGCATCCTTTTATTTCTCGTGAGCAGAGACCTCCTGCCGAAAGAAAAGGAAGGAAAACCTAAGTACTTCGTTTTAGGCATGACCACGATCTTCATTTTCTGGTTCCTGGTTGAAATTTTACTGACGTGATCATTCACTCTACGCCCCTCAAACTCCTACTTACGCCTTTCCACTTTCCAGTTTTGAATCTGTACAGGTTTATCACCGCGGGGATGAACAGATTTCCCAAGAGACCAACTAATACGGCCCAGATACCGAAGTTCAAGACTATACCGAAGACGTAAGAAACAGGAAGCATGAAGCCGTACATCCCTACCAGATTCCCGTAAAACGGCCATCTTGTATCTCCCGCGCCTCTCAACGAGCCGCGCATTATCCTGTTTATCGCGTATCCAAGCACACCCAACGCGTTGACCCATATGAACAGTTTGCTCAGTGAGATCACATCGGGCTCTTGAACGAATATACTGGATATCGGTCCCGCGAATATCGCGATGATAAGACCGATAGGGAGCATCACGAAGGCCGCGACCTTCAGAGTGTCCCAACCGTACCGTTCTGCTTCACCTTCTTCCTCCGCACCCAACGACTGACCGACTAGAGCGCTGGCCGCTGTACCGAAACCCCAGGCGGGCTGCATCGCCATCAGCTGCACGCGCCTACCGACCTGGAAAGCCGCTACCGCCCCGGTACCGAAAGTCGCCAGTATCCAGAGAAAAGGAAACCTTCCCAAAGTTCTCGCCATCCTCATGCCGAGCAGTGGGAGTGAAACTGTGAACAGCTTTTTGACCACCCCGAAATCCCACTGTTTTCCACTCAATCTCAAGCTAACACTGTATTTACTCGACAGTAGAAGTATCAAAAATATCCCCGCTACACAGACATTGGTTATCGTGGTTCCGAGTCCGGCACCAAATACTCCGAGTTCGGGAAAGCGCCATACACCGAATATGAACAGCCAGTTGAGAAAAACGTTGAATGGGACTCCAAAAGCACGCAGATACATCGGAGTTATCGTATCTCCCGATCCGGCAAAACCTCTTGCGGAGACCATAGAAAAGAATCTGAAGAGTATACCCACCATCAGTATCCTCAGGTAAGCGCCGCCCATATCCACGACGTTGGGTTCAGCACCCAGCAGAGCTATCATCTGCTCGGAGTAGAACCATGTGATCGTCATGAGGGGAAGCGAGATGATGACAGCGAGCCAAGTGGACTGTTTGATCACGAAATTCGCCTTCTCATATTCTCCAGCACCGTAGTGCTGCGAGACCAGACTTATCGTACCGCTGGAGACCGCTAGAGCTAGAGCGAAACCAATGAAGAAAAACTGAAAACCGAAGCCCAACGCTGCGAGTCCCGCCGACCCTATAGCTATACCCACCATAAGAAAATCGGTAAGTCTCAAAGCGACTCTTAACCCGCCGGTGAGCATCACTGGCCAGGCGAGACTGAATGCATCCGTACCTCTTTTCTCATCTATCAAACCCAGTCTTGAGAGTAACTTAGGGATCGCTTTTACAACCGGATGATCTTGAGTCCTTATCTCCCTGCCATCTGAAGACATTTAACGAACCACCGATTTTCCCGTCACTCGAATAGGATGCACCCTTAATTTTCTTTTCTACACTTCCTTAGATATAGAACCAAAAAATTAAAAGTGAGCCTAGTTGACTCCGGCCTGATATGGCCTCAAATCGTGATAAGTTCGGTATAAATCTCACAACCAAACACAGATGGTTGATACTCACACTCTTATTCCTTACCATCCTGGTAGCTTTCATGGGAAGGCTGAGCACTTCTGTTGCGCTGGAAGAGATCGGGGAAGAACTCGTGTGGTCTAGAGCCGAACAGGGTTTCCTCGGCGGAGTCCTGATGGGCATCTTCTTGGTACCCTACGGATTCTCTAATATATTTTTCAGTCCTAATATAGATAAATATGGACCGAAGATGATCCTGGTTTTATCCATGATAGGATGCTCTACCGCGGTATTTTTAGGTGCTTTTTTCGGAGATAATTATATCCTCTTCCTTTTTTCTAGAGTATTATTGGGACTCTCTCAAGGCGTGATGTATCCGATAGCTACAAAGGTGATCGCGGGGTGGTTCGGTAAAAAAACCAGGGGTAGAGCCAACGCCGTTTTCATGATCGGAGCTCCCATCGGTATATCTATCTCTCCGATCATCATGGGTCCGATAATCAACAGCATGGGATGGCGGTATTCTTTTTATCTAGTCGCTCTTTTCGGATTTGTTTTGGTACTTCCAATTTTACTCTTCATCTCAGATAGCCCCTCGGACGCAGAAAAGCAGAACAGAAATATAAGGGACGCTGATCTTTTAAAAACTTTCAAAGCTTTATTGAAAGACATACATTTTCAGCAGGTTACCGTGGGATTTACAGCAGTGAACACCGTCTTCTGGGGCACGTCTCTCTGGATCCCTTCTTACCTGGAAGCTACAACTGGACTGAATCTCGGGAATAACGCTTATCTGGCAGCTATACCTTATGTCGGAGCGATCTTTGGAAACTTGATCGGCTCCTGGGTGAGCGACATCAAAGGGAACACTAACGGCATAATCATGTTCTCCCTTCTGACCTCTGGGATCATGATAGTGATCCTCACTTTTTCACCTGTAGAAGGTTCTGGTACAGCGATCTTTCTCCTATTCTTGGTATTCCTCACCGGACAGTTGGCACCTCCTCTGTTCTTCACAAAACTGCAGAACGAGATCAAAGGGGAAGAATTGGGTTCTGCTACAGGTCTTATGAACGGGATAGCAAACACGGTAGGTGTTATGGGTCCAGTCAGTGTAGGAGTGGTCATCGCTTTCACCGGGGCCTATAACTACGGTCTACTGGTACTTTCGATCATCGCTTTCATTGGGCTTATCGGTTTCAAAAGTAGATTGTGATCTCTCTAATTTATTGACCGATAGTGAGTAACTGATAAAACTACGAGATAAAATTGGAAAAGAGATAAGTAAGTCCTCCGTCTGTACAAAACAGAGTACATAAAACCATTTTATCCCACTGATTGTGATATTCATGAAAAAAGAGGTCTGGGAGTTCTTCGGTCTTATGGCTATAGGGATAGGTACCGTCATCGCGGTATTCTCCATCGTCGGGTTCGACCAGATCTTCGAATCAGTTTCTGACTTGAATCCCTATTATTATGCCGTGGTAGTGGCGATCATCATATTAAGTATCCTTTTTTGGGCGGTCCGCTGGGGCATATTCGTGAAGAAAAACCATCCAGAAGTGACATGGATAGACCTCTTCAAGATGCAGCTCGTCGGCCAGGCGATGAACAACATCACGCCTGTAGTCAAGATGGGAGGTGAAGCGGGAAAACTCTATCTGATGAAGAGGAAATACGAGATAGAAGTAAGAGAAGGTTTAGCCTCTATAAGCCTTGATTTGATCTTGGAATTCATTGTGGATATAGTACTCGTACTAGGAGCTGTGAGCCTCCTTATGATATTGACCAATCCACCTACATGGATATTCATGATACTGCTCGGTTTCGCGGGTATCTGTGGTTTGATATTCTTCTTGATAATAGAAGTATATTTTGACATGAAGATAATACATAATCTCCTGGGTTTTCTTTGCCGCCATATCAAAAGGTTGAACAAGTACGAAGATGACATCTTCGAGAGGTACGAAAGTTTTAGAGAAAATTTTAGAGAACTGATGTCAGACAGGAAAAGATTCGCTCAGGGCTTGGGACTATCCGTTGGGAGAAAGGCACTGACCATCGGTAAGTTTTACATCCTTTTAGCGGCTTTCGGATTCAATATAGGATTAGCGAACATAATCATCGCTATGGGTTTAGGGATAATGCTTTTGATGATCCCAGCTACACCCGGCAACCTCGGGATATACGAAGGAGGGATGGTTTCGGTGTTCATATTCGTCGGAGTATCACCAGGTGCAGCAGCGACAGCTATTTTCTTGGACCGTTTGGTATGGTTCTGGGGAGTGAGCGCAGCTGGAGGAATAATCGGTTCAAAATACGGTCTCGAGATGATATCAGAGCACGCCGCTCAAAAATTCTAAAAAAGAAAAAAGGTGTTGCGCCCTTTCTTAAAAGGTAAAATTTTTATTCGGTTTCTAGGACCTTTTTGATCCTTTCTAGAGCCCAATCGACTTCTTCCTTAGTTATTATCAGAGGAGGTGCGAATCTCAGCACTGTCTTTTTGGTATCTTTGACGAGTATGCCTTCGTCTTTGAGTTCTTCCGAGTAGGGCCTGGCTTTTTCTTCCAACTCTACACCGATAAACAATCCCCGACCTCTTACGTCTTTGATCAGAGGACTGTCGATCTCTTTCAATCTCTCTCGCATGTATTCGCCCATCTCACGGGAGTTCTCGACGAAATTTTCTTCCTCGATAAGTTCCAAGGCGCGTTTCGCCGCTGCCACACCTAGAGGATTTCCACCAAAGGTAGAACCGTGTGAACCAGGATTGAAAACTTCCATGATCTCGTTGTCTGCGGCGATGGCAGAAACTGGATAAAATCCCGCACTCAAAGCCTTACCGAGTATGTAGATATCGGGTTCGACGTCTTCCCAGTCACAGGCGAACATCTTCCCGGTCCTACCAAGGCCGGTCTGGATCTCGTCGGCGATGAAAAGCACATTTTCTTCCTCACAAATATCTTTCGCTTCTCTCAGGTAGCCCTCAGGAGGGGCCACTATTCCGCCCTCACCCTGCATCGGCTCTATCATGAAGCCGACTGTGTCCTCATCTATCGCCTCTTTTAGTGCTTCAATATCTCCGTATGGGATGACTTCAAATCCAGGTGTGAAAGGACCATAACCCTCTCTGTACTTCTCTCTAGTACTGAAAGAGATGATGGTCGTGGTTCGGCCGTGGAAATTGTTCTCAATAGCTATGATCTTAGCTTCATTTTCCTCGACACCTTTTTTGAAGTAACCCCATCGCCTCGCAGCTTTTATCGCGGTCTCTACCGCTTCAGTTCCAGAATTCATCGGCAGGACCTTCTCTTTGCCGGTCATCTCAGATACTTTTTTGTAGAAAGCTCCAAGCTGGTCGTTCATGAAAGCGCGAGAGGTCAAAGTTAGTTTATCCGCCTGTTCCTTGAAAACTTCTAAAACCTCAGGATGACAGTGGCCGTGGCTTAGAGCGGAATAGGCACTCAGCATATCCATGTACTCGTTACCATCTACATCTTTGACCCACACGCCTTCAGCTTCAGATATGACCACCTTCAGCGGATCATAATTTTTAGCGCCATACTTTTGTGTCAACTCTATTATCTCTTCACTTTTAGACATATATATCACCTCCAAATGAAATATCTGCCTTCAAAATATACCTAATTCTATCCATTTTATCAACAATACCACTAAAGAGACGATATATTAAAAACTTTACTTCCCATCGGATTTAAAAACATGTTCAACTTTTCATATCTCCTCCAAACTGAAGGTTGTAGAAGTGGCGGAATTTATCACCCTGAGACATCAACTCATCGAAGGTACCTCTCTCTTCTATCTTGCCGTTTTCTATGAAGAGTATCTCATCTGCATCCACTATAGTAGAAAGCCGGTGGGCTATGGTGAAGGTCGTTCTTCCCTCGGAAACCCTATCTATCGCTTCCTGGATCAGCTTCTCCGTATGTGAATCAACGGATGAAGTAGCTTCATCCAGTATAAGTATCTCCGGATCTTTCAACAGTGCCCGCGCTATGGAGATACGCTGTCTTTGCCCGCCGGACAACTTTATCCCTCTTTGGCCCACTTCGGTCTCGTATCCATCAGGCATGTCCTCGGCGAACTGATGAACGTTGGCTTTTCTAGCGATCTCCATCACTTTTTCTTCCGAGGCTTCAGGCCTACCGTAACTTATATTCTCCTTTATCGTACCGGAGAAGAGGTAATCGTCCTGAAGGACCATGGCTATAGAATTCCTGAGCTCCTTGAGGTCCCAGTCTTTCACGTCGACCCCGTCCACTTTTACTGAGCCGTCATTTACGTCATAAAGACGGGGGATCAATCGTACAATCGTCGTCTTACCTGAACCGCTGGGTCCTACCAGCGCTATAGACTTTTTGGGCGGGACTTCAAAATCTACGCCTTTGAGAACCGTTTCCTCCTCATCGTAAGAGAAATAAACGTTCTCAAACTCAACTCTTCCGGGTATGGTCGCTTTCTTCTCCGCCCTTTCCTTCTCTATTTTTTTCTCATCCACATCCTCCAATTCCTGTATCAGTTCCAGTCTCTCTTCCCCTTTGAGGATTGAACTAGTCTCTTCATGACTCTCTGTTTCCGATCCTTTTTCACTAGAACTTTCCGGTGATACCTCGTCCGAGGTGAACGCGTCTTCCTCGGTGAAGATATCAGACTCTATATCTTTGTGATCGAAGAACCTCTCTACAGAGGCGAGGAATCGGCTCAGACCCTCATTTATGCGTATTAGCCTTAGCATCGGGCCCCTGAAACCTACCAGGTAAGTGTAGAACGCTGCTAGAGTTCCAGCGGTCAGCACCCCTTCCATAACTAGATATCCACCGTAACCAAGGGTTAAAACTAGACCCAAACTGTTCAGGAAATATGCTCCCGGCCCCAGCAAACTTATGTACAAAACAGCTTTTCTTCTGGCTTCGAAATGTTCGATATTTTCTTCGGCGAACCTTCCTCTTTCAAAGAGTTCATTCGAGAACGCCTTGATTATCTTGACGCCCGAAAGGTTATCTTCGAGCCGGTCGGTCATCTCGGCTTTTTTGCTGCGCACTTCTCTGAAGGCGCGGTGCATCTTCCTCATCAGGTACCATCCATATATTATAAGCATCGGGGTGAAAGCGAGAACAACTAGGGTCAAAGGTACATTGAGAGTGAAAAGGATGATAAGAGTGCCTAATATCCTGGTTGTGGCGGTCAAGAAACCTTCCGGTCCGTGATGGACGAACTCCTGGAGCCTGTTCAGATCGTCGATGAGTCTGGCGATCAACTCGCCTGTCTTCTTCTCGTCGTGGAATTTCATCGGAAGGTCCTGAAAATGTCCGTAAAGGTCGTTTCTCATGTCGTAGACGATCTTCTGGGCTGTTTTATGCCCGTAATAGCTGCGGAACCCTCTTCCCACCGCGATAGCACCGAAAACAGCTAAAGCTATCAACGAGAGGTCTATTATCACAGCCATGTCCCCGTTCAACACCGCATCGTCTATTATGCTCCGAAGAATGAGAGGTGGTATCAGGGCGAGGATCGCGGTTATCACATGTCCTATCTGTACGGGAAGATATACCTTCAGGTTGGGTTTGAGGTATTCTCTAGCGAACCTCTTAACTAGATACCCGATATCGAATTCTAGTACTGATTTTCTATCTTCATCTTCGCTCAATTTCGTTTGCCCCCAGTGAGTGAAAGATCGATTTACAACTTGGAATATGAGTGATATAAAAACATTTACCCCTGATTATCAATAAATATAGTGGTGTTCGTCGGGCGCTTGATAGCGGACAAAAACATCTCCTAACAGAAGAGATATAATGTAGGAAGAACTATATCTACAACGGGGAAAATAATAATGGAACCGCTGACCGTTGCGATCCTAACCATCTATGCAGTATGCCTCTGGGGATACCATTACTTGTACTTCTTCCTCACTGAGAGGAAAGGTATGATAACCCAGCGGAACAAGATAAACGAGGCGATACTCAGTTGGTTCGAGAATTCTTTAAGAGAGGGAGATCATCTGCTAGTGATACACCAATTGAGGAACGTGATCATGTCCGTCACTTTTCTAGCAACTACAGTGGTCCTACTTTTAGGAATAGTTTTCGGACTGAACCCATCTCTTCTTTCCGGGCCTCTCGCCCCTGTCCCTCTGCAGATCGAGAGTTATGCGCTCTGGTTGATGGTTTTGACTCTGATATATTCGTTCGTAAGTTTTCTACTATGCCTCCGACATTTCACGCGGATCACTTTCCTTATAAGAAGTTCTAAAGATAAACTTGAAAGCATAAGCGGCGAAAAGGCGGAAGTTTATCTAGCTGATCTGTTCGTCCGGGGAAACAAAGAGTACACCCTAGGCAGGAGAAGCATGCTCTACGGCATAATAGCTCTAACCTGGCTTTTGAGCTGGTGGGTGTTCTTGATATTGGTTATCGGAATGACTGTCCTTTTCATCGCCTCTTACGACTTTTGATATTGTGATAGGGGGAACTCAAGAAGACTTCTTCAACTCTTTTTCGGAAAAGTACTTTCACAGTGACTGCACTAGTACTCATCCTCTTTCGAATCCTTCACTAGAGTTCTGCCGCATTTAGGACATCTTTCTACGATTTTATCCCCTTCTTTTATTGTCACATTCCCTTAATATCTATTCTCATTTGTTAAAAATTATATACTAACGCTCCTATCTGTACATCGATGTTTGAGATAAGGGAACACTTCGAAGATAATCCAGCCCGAGAAAAAGTGGCTAAATTCTTTCTAGAGAGCGGTCTATCGGTAAAAGATGGTGAAATCTACTGCAACGATGTCAAGATGTCGCCCTCGCGGATAGGTCGAGCTGTAGGGGTCGACAGAAGAACAGTAGGAGCCGCTGTAGAAACGATAAAAAGTTCGGAAGAACTCTATCGGATATTTTCTAAATTGAAGTCCACGGCTTTTTTCAAAGATGTAGCTACCGAAATAGATGCAGGTTTAATAGTGATAGTACCTGAAGACCCCCACGGAGTAGGGATCCTCGCCCAAGTAGCGAACGAAATATCCGATAGAGGTATAAGCATCAGGCAGTGCATAACCGAAGATCCAGAATTCACCGAAGAGGCTAGACTGTATGTGATAACGGAGTCATCGGTGCCCGGAGAAGTGGTCGACGATATCAAAAAGGTCGAAGGCGTAGAAAGGGTCATATTATACTAATGTACATTTTAGTACAAAAAAGTATTAAATAATACATCGTGTTTTGGTTCTACATGAAGCAAACAGAAAGGGATTTAGTTTGGCTCCCATAGTCATCTGAAGGGAGTTATGTTCTTCGTGTGTCATTTTAATTTGAAGTATTTCTTGAAGCGTGATAATATCTTATATTCCAAAGAGGTCAAACTATGAAGAAAGAAAAAGTAAAGTACGAACTTTCTCCGGACGAACTTCCTAAGCATTGGTACAACATAATCCCGGACCTTCCCGGCGGGATGCCCCCTCACAAAGATCCAGAGCAAGGTCCTTCGAGGCTGGACGATCTGCCCAATATATTCACCGGAGAGGTGCTAGATCAAGAGATGTCTAAAAACAGCCGTATCGATATACCGAAAGAAGTGAGAGAATTGTACAAAAAAGCGGGCAGACCGAGACCGTTGGTGAGAGCAAAAGGATTGGAAGAGGAACTAGATACCCCAGCGAAACTCTACTACAAATCTGAATTCGAAAGTCCTACCGGAAGTCACAAGGTGAACACCGCTATACCGCAGGCTTACTACGCAAAACAGGAAGGCTTCGAACGTCTAACCACTGAGACCGGAGCTGGACAATGGGGTACCGCATTGGCGTACGCCTGTTCGCTGGTAGGTCTAGATCTGACCGTCTACTGGGTTCGAGCGGCTTCTTCGTGGAAACAAGATCGCAGAAATCTGATGCAATTATATGGTGCGGAAGTTCACGACTCGCCAAGCTCCAAAACTGATATCGGGAAAGAAACCTTAGCCGAGGACCCCCAACATGAAGGGTCTTTAGGATTGGCCATCTCAGAAGCGTTAGAGGATGCAAAGAAAGATGAAAACACGGCTTATTCTCTCGGTTCGGTTCTCAATCATGTACTGCTACACCAAACTATCATCGGCTTGGAAACGAAGAAGCAATTCGAGAAAGCGGGTGACTATCCGGACCAGGTGATCTCCTGCGTGGGCGGTGGAAGCAATTTCGGCGGCTTAGCGATCCCATTCGCTACGGACGTTATAAATGACGGTCAGGACACAAAATTCATAGCCGCCCAGAGTGAAGCAGCTCCAAACTTGGAGGGAGAATACCGTTATGACTATGGAGATCATGCCGAACAGACCCCACTGTTGAAGATGTTCACTCTCGGTCATCAGAGCGCTATGCCTTCAATAAAGGCTGACGGTCTGCGCTATCACGGGGCCGCGCCTATAATAAGCGCTTTGAAGAACGAGGGATTGATAGATACGATAATATTTCCGCAAGACGAACAGTTCGTATTCGAGAATGCTAAAATGTTCATCCAAACGGAAGGATTCCTACCAGCTCCTGAATCCGCCTACAGTATAGCGGCCGCGATAAACTCCGCTGATGAATGCAGAAGAAAAGGCGAGGAAAAAACCATCGTGTTCAACGTGAGCGGACACGGGTTCATGGATATGGAGGGTTATCGGGGGGTTCTAGAGATGGATTGATCTTGTTATTCAATAGAGCTGTAAGGCAAAATCCCTTAACCTTAAGTGAAGTTGGATTGGATCAAAAATATGGGAAGATTGAGAAAGTACGGAGTTCGCCGAAAAAGTCAACTGGTAACTTTTGATATCTGTGGTTCATCAATCGATGTTTTTAAATATGCAGATTAAGATGTTATTCATCAGTGAAACCCCGTGATAGAGGGAGAAAATTATTTGGATGGATTTATGGAAATATACTTCAAATATCCCATTGTAGCTTTTATTATCATCATCCTTTGTTTATCGCCAGTTATCGGATCCTTTGTTGGGGGCGAAAGATTTTCCTCTCAAGAATCTCCTTCGGACCTAGCAGTAGAAAATGATGATAGAACAGATACAGCAACTTGGGGTTCTACGACGGAGACGGAAGTGGACTTCGTAGAAATAACACCAGATACGGACCAGGCAATAGAGACAGGCGAATCGATTGACTTCTCTGCGGAAGCTTACGACCAAAAGGGTGATCTTGTAGATGATGATTCGAGTCTTTTTGCCGCCACAGTTGGCGCTGTGAGGAGTACAGATGAAGGTGAAGGATCTTTTTTTGAAGATGAAAGCATAAATGCAGATAATCCTATTGAAATCTACGACTGGCACGACCTCAATGATGTTAGGAATAATTTGAGTGCTGACCATGTTTTGATGAATGATTTGGACGAAAATACAGAGGGTTATATGGATTATAATAATCCCGATACTAACGGATGGGAGCCGATAGGATATTTCGCAGGCACTTTCGACGGCAACGGCCACACGATTTCAGATCTATACATCAATAATAGCGAGAGTGGTGTCGGTCTATTTGGCAATACGGAGAGTGATGCTCTTGTTGAGGATATCGGTCTTCTTGATGTCAATGTGACCGGGAGTTTAGATGATCTTGGCAGTCTCATCGGTGTAAATAATGGTAATGTGTCATCTTCTTATGCCAATGGAAGTATGGTGGAACCAGAGAGTCCTTATGTGGGCGGTCTTGTTGGAGATAACACCGGCAATATATCTCATTCTTCTGCAAATGTAAGTACAGATGGAGGTAATTATGTAGGTGGTCTTACCGGAAGAAACCTTGGTGATGTCTTCAATTCCTATTCCCTTGGTGATGTAAATGGAACTTCCGAGATAGGCGGTCTTGTTGGGCGGCTTAACGGTAAGGTCGATAACTCGTATGCCACGGGATATGTGAGCGGAGACGATAGAGTAGGCGGACTGATAGGATATAAACGGGAGGGGTCAGTGGAAAACTCATTTTGGGATAACGAATCTTCAGGAATTGAGACAAGTGCGGGTGGAACGGGTAAGACAACTTCCGAGATGAAAGACGTTGCCACTTTCACTAATACCACGACTGAGGGATTGAGCTCTCCTTGGGACTTCGTAGGTGATCCATACGATGACGAAGGTGATGAAGATATATGGGACATCGATAACCATGAGCATATAAACGATGGATATCCGTATTTTAGTTGGAGAAATACTTCCGAACTCAAGATAAGTTCTACAGAAAATGGAACGGTCATCGGTCCTGGAGAAGGAACTTACGACTACGATGCCGGAACGGTAGTCGCTCTTGAGGCAGTAGCAGATGAAGGTTATAACTTTAACAAGTGGATAGGCGATAATGAGACCATAGATGATACCACCGATAATACAACCACGATAACGATGAAAGACGACTACACGATAACAGCAGAATTTGCCATAAATACATACACTTTAGATGTTTCCTCGACAGAAGGAGGTAATGTGCCTCAGCCAGGAGAGGATACCTTTGAATACGATCACGGAACAACAGTAGATCTTGAAGCCGTAGCAAATGAAGGCTATCACTTCGTTGAGTGGACTGGTGATCAAGAAACTATAGCCGATTCACAGGCCAATATTACTACAATCACGATGGAAAGCGATTACACGATAACGGCAGAGTTCGCCATCAATACTTACACTCTGAACATATCATCCACAGACGGTGGTGAGGTGAAAGTTCCAGGCGAAGGCACACATACCTACGACCATGGAGAGACAGTCCCTCTTGAAGCGGTAGCGGACGAAGATCACAAATTCGTTGAATGGATAGGGGATAACGGAACGGTAGATGATACCACTGCCAATAAAACGACGATAAAGATGGTAGATAATTATACGATAATGGCAAAATTTGATGAAGCATATGAGCTTAGGATAGAACCTCCTGATAATGGTACTGTTCCAGCCCCTGGAGAAGGCACATTCACCTATAAAAATGGAACCATTGTTGCTCTTACAGCTGAAGCAAACGATGGTTATCATTTCGTTAAGTGGACAGGCGATAACGGGACGGTAGAAAATACCAAAGCTAATCAGACCACGATAACGATGGAAGATA
This sequence comes from Thermoplasmata archaeon, assembly GCA_046540335.1. Taxonomy (GTDB): domain Archaea; phylum Thermoplasmatota; class Thermoplasmata; order Halarchaeoplasmatales; family Halarchaeoplasmataceae; genus Natronoplasma. The sequence continues at coordinate 25,494 of JBKHFH010000011.1, forward strand.
ACTACACGATAACAGCGGTGTTCGCCGTCAATACTTACACTCTGAACATATCATCGACAGCTGGTGGTAGTTTAGCCGTCCCGGGAGAAGGAAACTTTACGTACGACCATGGAACAGTAGTTGATCTTGAAGCTGTTGAAGATGAGAACTACACTTTCATCGAATGGACGGGAGCTAACGGAACTATTGCAAATACAAAATCGAATCAGACCACTATCGATATCTTGGATAACTATACAATCACTGCTGAATTCCTCCAAAAACCATTCTTCGATGTCGAGATAGTTGATCATGATGAGGAAGTTATAGAAGAAGAAAAATTTGTGGTGAACTACACCGTTACGAACATGGGGGCCATGACGGGTACAATGGACGTTCATTTCGTTGTTTACGATAATAACAGCAATGAAGTTTATTCCGATGAAGTAGAGGGTATTGAACTCAATGGAGGCGAAAGCTATGACGAAGGAAATTTCTCATGGGAGGCCGAAGAACCAGGAGATTACTCCTTTATAATTGCATCCGAAGACGATGACTATCAGGAAGAAAGTCTGTCTGTTAAAGAGGACATCTCTTCAGATGGAGGATCTTCTGATAGATGGTGGCCCTATTTGATACTGGCCTTAGCGGCGTTTGCCGTGATAATCGGAGGGGGAGTATACAAAAAGAAATCCGCTAAAAAAGAACCGATTATCGATGATATATTTTTGATAAGCCAGAGAAATTCCATTTTGATATCGCACTACACTCGACGACTCAAACCAGACAGAGATAGTGACATACTCGCTAGTATGTTCGATGTTGTGCAGAGCTTCATCGAAGATTCTTTTCAGGATACAGGAGATTGGAAGCTGAACAAGTTGGAATTTGGTGAGAATAAGGTAGTTGTCGAACGAGGAGAATACGTGTATATGGCTGTAGTCTATGAAGGCAAGTTTACTGAGGATGATATACAAGAAATAAGAGATCTCATCGAAAAGATCGAGGACAAATTTGAAGAAGAACTCAAAGAATGGAGTGGAATCAGAGAAGAACTGAGAGGGATAGAGGAGATAATACAAGACTTTTTCTCCTAGTTCCTATGAGTTCTCCCTATATTTTTCAAGGAGTCTTTCGACGGCGGAAGCGGACTCAACATCGTCTTTATCTTCGTACCACTCTATAATCTTATCACTGAACTTCAAGGCCTGCTCTTCTAGGACTTCTTCTTCTAATGAAAATTTATCTATCCCGCTTTCCTCAAACAGTTCCTCCATGGTTGAGTAGGGCATCTCTCCCAGTTGTGATGCATAGGCAAGAAGACCTGAGAGCAGTTTTTTAGGTTCATCTATTACATTGCCCCCGGTTATGATGTCTTCTGCTTCTCTCCCAGGTAAAGGATGACGATACATAGTTCTGAATCCGAGTTCTTTGAACATGTCTTCAACATTCTCACCAGTCTTAGCAGAGGTGAAAAAAATACTATCGAAGTACTGAGATGCATTATCGATTACTTCGTTCTCAGTGAGCTCTTTATCTTCTAAGTCTACCTTGTTAACTGCAAGAACGACAGGTGCCTTATCCATAGATGATTTTCTATATTTGGGCAGCCATTCATCGATCAGTTTGTACAGGGTCTCTTCTCTAGTAATATCCGCCACGGCTATACCCCCTGCGGAGTTTTCAAATGCTATATCTTGAACGTTTTTAAAATCAGATTCACCCATTATATCATAAATGACCAGTTTCACTTCTGAACCCATCAGTGGAACTTTCTTGGTGTAAACGTTGGTACCGATTGTCTTCAGATATTCTTCACCAAAAACATCCTTGACAAATCGGAGAATCAAAGAAGTCTTACCTACAGCAAGTTCTCCTAAAAGGTTTATTTTCCTCTTTATACCCATATTCATGGCTTCTTTCTCCCTCGGAAAGAGGTTTTTGATAGAATATATTAATGCACTCTATTTAAATTTTCGTTCGATAACTTTTATAGGTAAATCGAACAAAGATTTATAATCTTCTTGGATATATCACTTCAGAGGTGTAATGATGGGATACATATTGGATAAGAAGGTATATGAGAGGAAAAAGGAAAAGTTGTTGAACAAGGCAGATCAGATGGGGTTGGACGGTCTCTGTCTCTTCTCACCGACGTTCATTTTCGATCTGACAGGTTTTGCTTTTTTACCAACTGAAAGGCCTATAGCTTATCTCTTAGATGGAGAAAGTGAAGAGATAGTAGTCCCGAGGCTGGAGAAGGAACATATCGAATCTCGTGACTTGGAAATGGACGAAGTTATCACCTATCCGGATTACCCCGGTGAGAAACATCCGATGAAATTTGTCGAAGAGATGGTCGAGGCGAAGGACTATGAGAAGATAGGTGTGGACCAGGACGGTTACGGCAGCAGTTATGGTTATTTTGGACCCTCTCTCAGCGAACTGGCCGATATCGAGATCGAAGAGATCAGATTGGAACTCGAAAAGTTTTTCAGCGTGAAAGAGGAAGAAGAGATAGAACTGATGAGAGAGAGCGCCAAGTGGGACAACCTCGGTCTGAAATATCTTCAGGAAGAGACTAAACCGGGGCTGTCTGAAATAGAGGCCTCCATGAGAGCCTCGATGAAGGCGTCTCAGGCGATAATACGTGCCTTCGGGCCGGAGTACGAACAGACCGGTACCGGTTTCCCGATAAGCGTAGGCTATAGAGGTCAGGTCGGTGAAGGGTCCTCTTTACCTCACGCCATAGCGAGCAACGAGACTGTCGAAGAAGGCGACGTTCTTGTTAACGGCGCGGGAGTTGATATTGGGGGTTACAGCAGCGAACTGGAGCGGACCTGGATAGTCGGAGAACCGACAGAGGAGCAGAGGAAGTACTTCGAACTCATGCTGAACGCTCAAGATATCGCCTTCGATGAAATAGAGGCCGGAAAAAAACTGAGCGAAGTGGACAGGAGAGTCTACGAGATGTACGAGGAGGAGAATATCGAAGACACGTGGAGACACCATACAGGTCATGGCTTAGGAACTAGGATACACGAGCCGCCTTTCATCGATGTAGGTGAAGAATGGGAGTTGAAGGAGAACATGGTATTGAGTGTAGAACCAGGTATTTATCTGAAAGACAAAGCGGGCTACAGACATTCTGATACTGTCGTTGTTAAAAAGAACGGCGTAGAGATGCTCACCTACTATCCCAGGAGCCTTGAAGAGAGCATAATTAGAGTCTGAAAACCAAAAAAGAAATTAATACTTTGAGCGCTACTTTGAGATGTGAGATTGAAGATACTGCGCGGGGAAGGTGTATCACCTGATGTGATCGAAGCAATCTCGGAAGAGATAAGGCGAATTTATTCTGGGATTTTAGATGAAGTGAAAACGGATGATGTTTTCGAGGTAACAGCTAAAGCCTACGACGGGGGAAGAGATCAATACAGAGCGGATATAGTTCTGGGTGAGGTCCTTTCTGAATGTGGATCTGGAGAGAGTAAAGTCCTGGCCGTTGTCGATGAAGACCTCTACAGTGAGGATTTGAACTTCGTATTCGGACAGGCTCAGAAGCCCGGTAAAATCGCTCTGATATCTCTGCACAGGTTGAGACCAAATTTTTGGGGCGGGAGAAAAGATGAAGACCTTTTTTTGAGAAGAGCGGTTAAAGAAGCGGTTCACGAGTTAGGTCATACCTTCGGTTTGGATCATTGCGATAACAGAGCCTGTGTCATGACTTTCTCAAATCGCATAGCGCACACTGATAGGAAAAAGCCTAGTTTCTGTGAGAGTTGTAGGGAAAAATTGAAGGACCTCTCCATCTGACCGCCTCCTGTAATCTAAGGGATCATCCTCTCCTGTGAACTCTCTCCATCTCGAAAGTTTCCTTCATCTTGGGTAAGAGATTCTCCCAGGTATGTTCACAGAGGTACCACTCCGATATCTCTTCGTCTTCAGTTTCACTTAAACCGAATATCTCAGGCCTGTTCAGATGTTCCATATAGGGGAGTATGAAAACCTCCACTAGCGTACCTTCATCTATAGGCCAAAGATATATCTCGATACCGATCCTCTGTGACTGTTCATCTAAGTCGCGGTAGGAGGGGACTGCAAAAGAAAAAGCGCTGACCATCATCTTCAATTTTCCAGGTGGTTTCTTCTTCTTCAGCATCTCCAGCACACTCTTATTTTCAGCAACTATGACTGTACCATCCCCCTCGTTCTTCGTGTCATATTTAGATATACTGAATCCACGCTCTTTAACGAAATCTTTGAACTCAGGAGCAAGATCAGATACGCCCCTATCTCTTATCAGATACCTCCCGTAAGGATATGCTCTCCTCCTCATGAATCATGATTGTTTTTCATGTTTATATTTTTAACTTATTTGGATCAGGTTAAGATAAAATCATATATCGAACATAAATTACTTATCTTTTTACCGACATCATGACTCGAAATGTTCCTAAAAGACCTTGAATGTGCCGAATGCGGGAAAAAATTTTCACCGCATGAAGTTCAGACGATATGTGAAGACTGTGATGCTCCACTTTTCGCACGATACGATTTGGACAAGATAGGGAGTACTCTAGAAAAGAGCGATCTGAGAAAAAGGTACCCTTCCATGTGGCGATACCGCGAATTCCTGCCCGTGGAAGATGACGAGAACATCATCTCGCTTGGAGAGGGTTTTACTCCAGTGAATCAGCTGAACAATCTGGGCGAAAAGATCGGTTTCGATAACCTCTGCATGAAAGACGAAGGTATACAGCCGACAGGTACTTTCAAGAGTAGAGGTCTAGCGATGGGAGTTTCTAAGGCAAAGGAATTGGGTGTGGATAAGATAGCTATGCCCTCCGCTGGAAACGCTGCGGGGGCTTTGTCGGCTTATGGAGCTAGAGCCGGTATGGATATCTATGTAGTGATGCCCGAGAGAGCTCCAGAGGCATGTGTAATAGAGAGCTACATGTTAGGCGCGGACGTCTATCTGGTTGAAGGACTTCTGCCTGAAGCCGGTGAGATCGTCGCTGAAGGTAAAGAGAAATTCGGTTGGTTCTCCATCTCAACAACGAAAGAACCATACAGAGTTGAAGGGAAGAAGACCATGGGTCTGGAATTGGCTGAACAGTTCTCGTGGAAATTGCCCGACGCGATCTTATATCCGACCGGAGGGGGAACCGGTCTCATAGGCATGTGGAAAGCTTTCAACGAGCTGAAAGAGATAGACTGGATAGAGAAGATGCCGAAGATGATACCCGTCCAGGCGGAGGGATGTGCACCGATAGTTGAAGCGGTCCGTCAAGGAAAAGAGGTGTCCAGTAAGTGGGAGAATCCCTCGACAATAGCCGACGGCATACAGGTTCCGAAGGCCTACGCTGATAGATCGATATTGAAGGCGGTAGAAGAGAGCGGCGGGACAGCAGTTTCTGTGAGTGATGAGGCCATCCTGCAGTTTTCTAAAGAACTCGGGGCGAAAGAAGGTATCTTCGCCTGTCCTGAAGGCGCCGCGACAGTGGCCGGAGCGAAAAAGTTGTTGGATCAGGGCGAATTGTCAGCTGAAGAGGAAGTTCTTCTTTACAATACTGGCACTGGGTTGAAATACATCAATACGTTCACAGAAAATCTAGATATGGACTTCCCGGTGATAGATTCAGTTGAAGAGATAAATATACGATCTGTATAAGAAAAAGAAAAAGAGATTTTGTTTTTCTCAATCCTTCACTAGCTTTTTCGTTATCTGAGCCACGTGTCGTCCCTGAAATCTAGCACCTTCGAGTTCGTTCTCAGTCGGGGTCCTCTCACCGGATGGGCCCGCGATCGTTGACGCACCGTAAGGACTCCCTCCAGATATCTCTTCGATCTCGAACTGACCCTCGAAACTGTAAGGAAGACCGACTATCACCATACCCTGATGCAGCAAAGTGGTGTGAAAGCTAAGGATCGTGGATTCCTGTCCGCCGTGCTGTGTCGCTGTGGATGTGAAGACGCTGCCGACCACTCCTATCAGACCGCCGTTCTGCCATAGTTCGCCAGTCTGATCTAGAAAATTTCTCATCTGTCCGGTCATGTTACCGTATCGAGTGGGAGTTCCAAATATGATCGCGTCTCTTCCCTTCAGGTCTTCGAGGCCTGCAACGGGTATGTGTTCGAACTCTTTCTGTGCTTCTTTCGCTCCAGACTCTTCAAGTATTTCTTCCGGAACTGTCTCTTCAACTCGCAGCATATCTACTTCCGCACCTTCCACTTCCCTGGCTCCTTCTGCTACAGCTTCAGCCATCTTGTAAGTATGGCCGTACATAGAGTAAAAAACTACCAATATGTCCATTATGGTCACCCTTCTTTATATTGATTTTAAAGCTTAATATAATCTTTCCCGATCATGATAAAGATGGATTTCATTCCAAAATTTAAGATCTACATTGAGGATGTTAGTATGAGGTGAGGTGCTTGATGATGAATATCGAAAGTTTAGAATTTGATCCTTTCGAAGTGAAGAATGTGGAGGGATTCAAGATCAAAGCCTGTCCAGATATGAAAATTATCGGTGCTGTCAGGAAGGCCGTAGAAGAAAAGATCGGGGTCTGGGTTGACGGAATTCGGGATTATCCTGTTGAACCAGTGAGGAATTTCTATGATAAAACCGAAGAATGCGATATCGAGCACTCGGACCCGGACTAGACGTTAAAATCTTTATGGACAGATCTCATCAACATATGTGATACCATGTCGACCATAGGCGGAAAAGCAGATGTCCTGCCCGACTACGAAGGGAGAAGTATAGTCAATCTGGTGAGTTCTCTGGCTGAAGCGATGGGGTCCGAGAGTCCTTATCGAAGCTGCGATTGTATAAACGAGGATAGGCTGAGGAAAAAAGAAAACATCGTTCTTTTCATATTGGACGGTATAAGCTATGAGTACCTCAAAAAGAAGGGGAAAGATACCGTACTGTTCAAAGAGATCGGCGGGAAACTCACCTCTGTTTTTCCCTCCTCTACCGCCTCCGCGATACCTACATTCTATACAGGTCTGGCGCCTCAGCAGCACGCGGTCACGGGATGGTACACGTATTTGAGGGAACTGGGAACAGTGAGCACCATACTTCCCTTCAAGCCTAGATTCGGAGATGAATCTTTTGAAAGATCGGACGTTGATATCTCATCGATATTGTCTCCTAGATCGATAATGAAAAGTATTGAAAGAAAGACGGTCGAGGTGACACCTGACAAGATAAAGGACTCTGTTTTCAACATCTTTTACGCACAAAACTCTGAAAGGATAGGGTATTCAACTCTGGAAGATATGTTCTCTATTTTGGAACGCTATGTGATTTTAAGCGAGGAAGAGACTTACATAAAGGCATACTGGAACGGGTTCGACAGTGCGGCTCACGAAGATGGAGTTAACAGCGTCTCCGCCTCGGTAACGTTTTTAGACATCGCAGTCCATATGAGGGATTTCATCGAGATGATAAAGGATACCGATACGACCGTTATCGTTACTTCTGATCACGGATTCATAGACTCTTCGAGAGAAAGATCGGTCCGGCTTCAAGATCATCCTGAATTGGAGGACTGTTTAACTCTACCTCTGTGCGGGGATTACAGGAGTGTGTTTTGCTATGTACGACCTTCCAAAGAGAGCGATTTCGTGGAGTACTGGGAGGATAATCTTAAAGACGTATGTGAACTGCATGAAAGCGAAGAACTGATCGAACAGAATTATTTCGGTCTTCACGAGCCCGATCCAGTCTTGCCTCATAGGGTGGGTGATTACACCTTCATCATGAAAGACGACTACATCATGTACGACACACTTGCCAACGAAAAGGAGCACTTCATAATAGGTCATCACGGTGGCACTACAAAAGAAGAGATGTACGTGCCGGTCAGTAAATTTGTGATGGGAAGAGATTAGTAATCACAGACAAACTATATTTTGTAGAAGCTGCTGATTTATGACGATCACAGATGATTAAAGACGATAAATTGAAGATGGAAAAGATGAGCTGGAGGGAGATCGAAGAGGCACAGGAAAGTGGGAAGGACACCGTAGTCCTGATGATGGGCTCTTTCGAACAGCACGGACCGCATATGCCGCTGAAGACCGACACTTATATCTCGGACGAGCTCGGCGAGCGTATCTGTAAAAAGTTGGATTACGCACTCATGGGGCCTACGCTTTTTCCAGGCGTATCCGGTCACCACATGGACTTCCCCGGGACTGTATCTCTATCCAGTGAGCTCTTCATGGAGCTGATAAAAGAACACTGCAGAGCTCTCGATCATCACGGATTCGACTTTATCGCTCTGGTCCCTTTCCACGGCGGAAACTTCGCACCGGCGGAAACAGCGGCACCGGAGATCGCAGATGAGATGGACGACGCCGAGATAATACTGGTCTCGGATCTAGAAAGGAACACTAAGGTAATGATGGATTCTTTCAAAGAAGCGGGTATAGATTACGAAGAAAAAGCGGTACATTCCGGAGCGACCGAGACATCTGTCATGCTGGCGATAGACGAAGATCTGGTGGATAAAGACAGGATGGAGAAAGGTTACGAAGGAGAAGTCGATAACGAGCGATTGTTCACAGAAGGACTGAAACATTACACCGAGAACGGTATTTTAGGAGACGCGAGAAGATCATCGAAAGAGGCCGGAGAACTGATCCTGGAAAATCTATCGGAAGATCTGGCGGAAAGGATAGATGAGAAGAGGAAGAGTCTGTAAAATCGGATCAACGATCGAGGAGTGAACTACATATTCTCTGGATAGGTCACTTTCCCGTCCGTAACATCTGCCCGTGAACTCATCTCATGTTCTTTAGTTTCTCCTCTTCTCAGATGTATTACGGTTTTGTCTCTAGCCACCAGCCAATCGCATAATATCCTTCTGTAACATTTCCAGTAGATACTTTCAGCGCACATTATCCCGACTATCTTCGATTCCGACAGTTTTATCAGCTCATCCAGTTCTCTCTGAAATTCATCGGAGAGAGCGTGATCCGCATAGGTGCGAAAACCCGTGGCTTCCCATGCTTTGTTGGGTGACTCATCTCTTAGAGTTTCATCTCTATAGCCTCCGAGGATATCACCCTTCCAGATGTACTCCATCCCTGATCTTTCGAGTGTCCCTTCGAGATTTTCTTTCTTGAAATCGGAGTAGACTTCCGCATCTGGATATCTCCTTATATCGACGACTATGTCGATATCTACTTGCCTGAGAAGATCTATGAATTTCTTCAAGGTCAGGTTAGAATGACCTAACGAGTATATCGGAGCCGACATCCACTCTTGAATATGAGATAAGAAGATGATAGGTTTTTTCCTTTCTATCGAAAAAATGAATCTATACTTTTTAACGAACTCAAAAAGTTTAATTGGAAGTAAAGGAATCGGTTTTTTATAAAGGTAACAATAATGGATTTACTGCTGATATTAGAGTTGATCATCCTGTTCGGGGCTCTCCTTCTGGTGAATCACGACGTGAAAACTAAACCGCTAGATAGGAAAGTGTTCTACGTCTGGGTTCTCGGTACCGCTGTTGGATATTATTTTTATTCGCTGTACGGAGTAGGAGTCGTTATTATTCTTTACTTCCTATGGACTAGGGCGCTCCTCAGGAGATGGAATCTGAAAGAGGAAGACGATATTTAGAAAAAACACTCTAAAAATAGAAAAATTGTGTAAAATTTTCGGGTGAATAGTTAATGATATAGAATTAATTTATTAAATGGTGAGTCGGATTAAGTATGCGGGGTGAAAAAGATGGTGTCCATGGATTGGGGAAGTATATCGATATTTTCTGTAGTGGCATTTTTGGTAGGTTGGTATATATTCGGTCTGTTGTGGGCGATAGTGATAGCGATCATCGTATTAATCTTGACTGGGGCACTCAGTTTTGGAAGATAGATCGAAGGGATAAACAAAAAGATTTATAGAGATAAAATATGGTAATATCGCTTGAGAGGTGAAAATAGATGGTTAAAGTGATAATAGATCAGGATGCCTGTATCGCATGCGGCCAGTGCTATGCTCTCTGTCCCAATGTTTTCCAGGATGATGGAACAGGGACCGCGGAGATAGTAGAAGAATTCCAAAGCGGCCAAGTAAATGAAGGGGACGTACCGGACGATATAGGATGTACTGAGGACGGTGCAGAGGCCTGTCCCGTAGATGCGATAAAGGTTGAATAGCGTATCCAATGAACTCTTTTTCTTTTTTTATCTCTTATACGTCGAGCGGAACCACGATAATTCACAATGAAAAATCTTCCCAAGCATCGATAAATCTCTCGACGACATCATCCGGAGGTTCGTACTCCAAGAGCAGATGAGATATGTGTTTTTCGTTTAAGAGCTTATATGATCCTTCCTCTCTGGTCAAAACTTTCTTATCTCTCAACTTGTCAAGATGGTAGGAGAGAGTAGAAGGGGCTATATCTAATTCCTCGCTGATCTCCTTGTGTTTGGCCTTTCCGCCGTGATTCAACAGATAGATAACGATCGCTAGCGGTTTCTCTTTTCTCAACAGCCCCAAAAGTCTTTTATCTCTCTTGTCTAGTCTTTCTCCGGGATACTTCGTTGGATAATATCTTTTATAACCTTCTTCTTCTACTTTATTCACTACTTCCATCTTTTCGAGTTTTTTGAGATGATATTTGACGAGATTGAGATCCATCCCGGTTTTTCTCTCGATGGCTTTCATATTAAGCCCGGGATATTCCTTTATGACTTCGAATATCTTCTTTCTTGTCTCCAGCTCGATCTCAGGTTCTTCCATCTAACTACCTCTTGAGAGAAGTCAGGTAGAACGAGACGAGTATCACATTATCTAGTACCAGGACGGGAAGCCAGAAGTAAAAATCCAGATCGATAGGGTCTATGTAGGAATTGTATGAAAGCCAGACACCTTTGATGAAAAAAGACGCAAAGGCCACGGTGATAAAAAGGAACTTGCTGTTCCTTACGCGGCTGTAACATATCGAAGAGATTATAGTCAATGTCAGGGAGAGGACGATCATCACGCCTAACGTCGCGTTATAAGCTATCTGCAGATTTGCCATCTTTGATCACCAAAAATAAAGAGAGAAAAAAGGGAATTTAAAGGTTTTTAGTTCTCTTTCTTTACGAGCCATGCCGAAGTGAGGACTATCAAGGCCGTTATGAC
>JBKHFH010000012.1:0-36584 GCA_046540335.1 Thermoplasmata archaeon
TTTTCCTCGGACATATCAAGGGGATAAAGGTGTTGAATATTTGATTTTTTGCCCTGAAAGAGTTAATATTTCAGTATAAACTCTCTTTGTTAAGGAAAAATAGTGATATTTTCGAATTTAAACGCGATTTAAAATTATGATTATAAAAATAAAAAAGGGTTTTTTGAAGTTTGTTTTTATCAAAATGCCAGTACATACATTAGCACTATGTGTGTCGCGAGAAGCGCAGATGCCATCGGTATCTGTTTTTTGATGACTCCGTATTCATCTTTCATATCTAGTAGCGCGACGGGTACGATGTTGAAGTTCGCCGCCATCGGTGTCATCAATGTCCCGCAGTATCCTGCGGTCATCGCTAGAGCGGTTATGTAGGCTATATTGGCTCCGTGCATATCGATGAGTATAGGTGCACCTATACCAGACGTTATCACCGCGAACGCTGCGAATGCGTTCCCCATGATCATCGTGAACAACGCCATCCCTAATGCATAAGCTATGATCGCCCATATCAGCTGATCTACCGGCATCACCAAGAGAACTCCGTCGGCGATTATCTGCCCTACGCCTGCCTGTTCAAAGAGAGCTCCTAGAGCCGCTAAATATGGCGGCAAGATCAACGCCCATCCGATCGAATCACTCAGTTCTCTACCCGCATCTAGAATGTGGTCGAAAGTATCCTCTGTAACGTAATATTTAGCTATCAAAAAGGCCGCTATACTGCCTATCGATAGACCAATAAGTGGGCTAAGTTCCAATACTGCAAACAGTACAGCCGTGCCCGAGATAGCAGCTATGGGTATCAAAAGAGTGTTGCCCAGCTTTTCCCTGTATTCTTTTCTTGATTCTTCAGTGGTTTTGAAATAACTTCCCATGCCTATCAGCTGGGCTCCAGCGATCAAAGCTATCGCGACTACCATTATCCCTGAAGCCAAGTCAGGAAGCCATCTCCCTCCGATGAACAATATTCCAAGTAATACCCAATATATACCTGTCCCCCATTTTTTCTGGTTTTCTGGATCTACAAAAGTCTTGTAAGCATAGTAGAACAAGATCAAACCTATCAGGATGTAGAAGTACAACAGATTTTCTCTAGCAGATAAAAATTCCTCGATCATAGTTCATCCTCCTGTTCATCTGTTTCTTTTTGTTTTTTTCTTTTCTCGAATCTTCTGTCGTGATAGACCATGTAAAAGACCGCTCCGTAAAGCGCGGCTATCACTGCTACAGGAACCGAGGCGGTTGCTAGACTTATCAGAGTAACTTCATATCCCAATTCACTCATAACACCCTGGATCAACAAGATCCCCGCGGCTGCAGGAAACACGTTCTGTGCGAAGAAATTACCTATATTTTCCGCTGACGAGGTTATTCCCTTGATATCTTCTTTCGTTACTTCATCGAGTTCTCCTTTATATGCTCCTCTAGCTAGCGGCTCGATCAGCGGCTTGATGAAAGCGGGGTGACCACCGATTCTGACTCCTAAAGCCACGAGACCTTCTCTGAACAGCTGGAAGATGTATGAAACTCTACCTGGTGTTGCGCTCTTCACTTTTCGAATAAGATGTCCCATCTGTTCTATCAGCCCGTACTTCTGCAGATCACCTATCGCCGGTAGCATTATGAGGAATAAGATCATCACTCTGTTGTCTACGAAAACTCGACCAATAGTCTCTAAGATGTCTAGTGTTCCAAGTCCTCCAAGGTAACCTGAAACGAAACCACCTGCTAGAACCGCAAGTAAAGGATTTATCTCGAACTTCGTACTGAGTGCTAGACCGCCAACGACCACTACTACTCCTAAGATCGGTATCCAACTCATTTTAATCACTCTTTATTTTCCTTATTCCGTGATAGTTTCTATGGCGACGATCAAGGCTTCTTTGATTGTTTCTTTGGCCATGCTTGGTGGCTGATTGTCCTTATCCACTGCCTGTTCGGGCAGAAACGGTACATGTATGAAGCCATAATGTATCGGGAGGTTGTTTTCTTCCACGTAGTTTGCTGTTGAGTATATCACATGGTTACAAACAAAGGTACCAGCAGTATAGGACAGAAAAGAAGGGATACCCGCGTCTTTGACCGCTTCTACTATTTTTCTTGTGGGAATAGTAGTCCAATAAGCGGCGGGCCCATCTTCTACTATCACTTCATCTATTGGTTGGTTTCCTTCATTATCTTCTATCCTTGCGTCGTTGATATTCACCGCGAATCTTTCTACTCTTATACCATGTGTTCCACTCGCCTGTCCTATATGTAAAACAACATCTGGTTCGACTTCGTCTATCATTTCCTTTACTACTTCCGCTGATTTACCGTAGACCGTAGGTATCTCTTTCGCAATGATCTCACAGCCATTTATTTCTTCACCATCTAGTTCAAGTACGACTTCCGATGCTGGATTTACAGACTCTCCACCGAACGGATCAAAACCAGTTATCAAAAGTCTGTTTATACCGGTGGAAGACATATTTTTTCACCAATTTGATTTTGGTTTTCCTTACTTAAAAATCTTTTGTATCTGTTTTAAATGATTTCTACTCGATCAGTCACAGTTCTAATGTATTTTCCTCGCTAACTTAGATACCATAGAATTATTTACCCCGTTTCATTAACGAGAACATGCCCATCTCTATCGATATAGGAGGTACTTTTACCGATTTCGTAGTCGTAGAAGACAGTTTGAAGCACTTCAAAGTCCCTTCCGATCCCGATAATCCGGAGGATGCTATAGTACAAGGGTTAAAAGAGAAAGCGATAGATGTGAAAGGTGATGTTTTTCACGGAACCACAGTAGCGACCAACGCTTTTATAGAAAAAGAAGGAAGAGAAACGGCGTTCATCACCAATAAGGGTTTCAAGGACATGATATTCATCGGTAGACAGGTAAGACCGGAACTCTACGACCTGGAAGTGAAGAAACCTAAACCTCCGTTGAAAGATAAGAATACGTTTGGGCTTTCCTGCAGGACGGGACCCGACGGAGATATCTTGGAAAGTATCTCGGTGAGAGAAGTGGAGGATCTCGCTTCAGAATTGAAGGAAAAAGATCTTTCGGCTGCGGTTTGCCTTCTTCACTCATATAAGAACCCGGTACAGGAAAAAAAGATAGGAGATATCTTAGACAAATACGAGATAGATCATTCATTATCCCACGAGGTCACTGGTGAATTTAGAGAATACGAGAGAGGCCTGACAACGCTGATAGATGCCTATCTGGACCCGCTTCTCAAGGACTATTTCGACTCACTTTCGGAAATCCTCCGAAAAGAACCCTACATAATGAAATCCGGCGGGGGGCTTGAGAAGAGTTCAAAGATAGATGCAGTTGATTGCTTGTATTCAGGTCCGGCGGGTGGTGTAGCGGGAGGAGCGTTCATCGCTAAAACTCTCGAGATACCCAACATGGTGACGTTCGATATGGGCGGAACCAGTGCAGACATGGCGGCGATAATCGACGGAGAGGTTTCCTGGAAAGATCAGGGCGAGATAGACGGCTTTCCGATACAATCCAAGATGGTAGATATCGTCACCGTTGGTTCTGGGGGAGGAAGTATAGCGAGGTGTGATGAAGGCGGAGCCTTGAGAGTAGGACCGAAAAGCGCGGGAGCTATACCTGGTCCTGTGTGTTACGGGCGAGGAGGAGAAAAACCGACCGTTACGGATTCATTATTACTTATGGGATATATCGATCCAGATTATTTTCTGGGAGGAGAGATGGAGTTAGATCATGAGAGCGCTAAAGAGTCTATAGATAGTTTGTCTGAAGACCTTGAGATGGGATATGAAGAGACTCTGAGGGGGGTCTTTAGAGTTGCGAACTCGAAGATGGCCAGGACGATGAAAAGGATCACAGTAGAGAAAGGCATGGATCCGGAGAAGTTTTCCATACTCGCATTTGGAGGTGCCGGCCCCCTCCATGCCGCGAAAATAGCCGAAGAACTCGGTATGAAAAAGGTATTGATCCCTCCTCTCGCCGGTGTTTTTTCGTCACTCGGGATGATCACCGGTGATGTGACGCATGAGAACAGTAAAACCATCTTGACCCCGATAGAGGAAAAGGAAAAGATAGAGAAAACTATCGAAGAGATGAAAAAAGACATGGAGGAGGAAGGAAAAGAACGGGTCCTCCTGGGGTTACGATATAAAGGACAGAGTTATCATATCAATGTTCCTTATAATGGATCACAGGATGAACTTATAGAAAGATTCCATATAGAACATGAAAAGAGATATGGTTACGCCAATAGAGAAGAAGATGTAGAAGTTGTTAGAGCCCATGTAGAAGTTATTAGAGAGCGTGATATAGAAGAACTTCCCTCCTCCTATAGAGAAGAAGGTAAGCACCCAACAGACCGCGAATGTCTCTTCTCCAGTGGGTGGGAAAAAACATCGATATACAGGAGAGAGTTCTTATCCGTGGGTGAGAAAGATAAAGGACCGAGTATCATTGAGGGATCGAACTCTACGATAATGGTACCCCCGGACTGGAGATGGAAAGTCGCTCCTTCCGGAGTGGTGGAGATGGAAGTGATAGGATGAAAAGGCTCAAACCCACTGAATTAGAGGTCATGAAGCACGCCTTCACTGCTATTCCAGAACAGATGGGTGCCTCTCTCCAAAGGAGCGCATATTCACCCAACATCAAAGAAAGGAAGGACGAATCCTGCGCTCTGTTCACCGCCAAAAGAGAGATGATAGCACAGGCAGAGCATATTCCGGTACATCTTGGAGCGATGCCCAACGCTCTAGAAAACGCGGTTTCAAATTGTGCTCCTGGTAAAAACGACCAGGTCATATTGAACGATCCCTACTCTGGAGGTACCCATCTCCCCGATATCACTCTCATAAAACCTGTTTTCGTAGAAGAAGAGTTGATCGGTTATGTGGTCAACCGTGCCCATCATTCCGATGTCGGTGGTATAACTCCCGGTTCTATGCCCGGTCAGAGCAAGACATTGAGTGAAGAAGGGATAATAATCACTCCGACTCTTGTGATAGAAGATGGGGAGATGAATCGAGAGGTGACTGAGAAACTCCAAAGGTCTCGTTCGGCTAAAGAAAGGATGGGAGATCTTAGAGCACAGATCGGAGCGAATGAAAAAGGCGCTGAAGAGTTCGAAAAGGCTATCGAAAAATACGGGATGGAAAAATATCGTGTATTCAAAGAACAGATCATGGGATACTCTGAAAAGAGGACCAAGAAGATGATAGAAGAGTTGCCGGATTCGACCGTTTCCTCCGAAGATCTTATGGAATGGGATGATGGGGTCAAATTGAGAGTAGAGATAGGGATCCATGATGATAAGTTGAATTTTGACTTCAGCGGTACCCAGGAGCAGGTCGAGGGCAACATAAACGCTCCTGCGCCGGTAACTTATTCCGCGGTCTATTATGTCCTCCGTTGCCTTCTTTCCGCTGATGTTCCGGTCAATAACGGCTGTTACATGCCTTTGAGTATTCACATACCAGAAGGTACCGTGCTCAATCCGAAACCTCCTGCTGCTGTTTCCGCTGGAAACGTAGAAACATCTCAAAGAGTCGTCGAGCTGATCTTCAGAGCTTTCGAAAAGGTCCTACCAGAAAAAATACTCGCGGAGAGCCAGGGAACCATGAACAATCTGTTGATCGGAAATGACGATTTCACCTATTATGAAACTATCGGAGGGGGTGCTGGAGCTTCAAAAGAAGGCCCCGGAGAGAGCGGTGTTCACGTTCACATGACCAATACCAAAAACACGCCTTTAGAAGTGATAGAGAACGAATACCCTCTACGGATCACTGCATACACGCTGAGAAGATCCTCCGGAGGGAACGGAAAAAATCCCGGCGGTGATGGTATCATTCGCGAGATAAAGTCGCTTGAAGATGCTGAGGTCTCGATACAATCCGAGAGAAGAACAAGAGAACCTAAAGGGATCATGGGAGGAGAAAACGGTAAGACCGGAAAGAATATCAAAATATCTGATAATGGAGAAGAAGAGGTAGACAGCAAGATAACATTTGAAATCAAGGAAGGTGAGGGTGTGAGAATAGAGACTCCGGGAGGGGGCGGTTATGGAGAACCTTAGAAAAATTTAAGAAGTTTAGTTCATTAAGGGTCAATACGAGAGGTGTGTTTCCTCTTGAAAATTGACGGAGAATGATATTATGGCAAAGAAGACTGATTACTTGAAAGAAAAATACGAGGATATGAAAGAAGAGGGATTGACCTGGACTATAAGGAATCTCGAGGGACCTTCGCAACCACATGTTACAGTGGATGGAAAAGAGTGCATAATGTTGGCTTCAAACAATTATCTAGATCTAGCTAACCATCCTAGGTTAAGAGAGGCCGGTAAGCAGGCTATAGAGGAGTACGGAGCCGGTGCGGGTTCTGACTGGTCTATCGCAGGTACAATGGACATCCATGAGGAATTATGGGACAGGATCGCTGAGTTCAAAAAAACCGAATCCGGGATGACGTATCAGACGGGATTCGCTGTCAACGCAGGTCTCGTTCCTCAGCTAGCCGGTAAAGGAGATGTCCTTATATCCGACGAACTTAACCATGGAAGTATAATTGACGGGATAATGATCGCACAAAGGATGTTCAAAGCAGACAAATTGATCTACAGCCATTCCGACATGGGTGAATTAGAAGAATGCTTGAAGAAAGCTGAAGAAGAAGGCTACAATAGAAAGATAGTGCTAACTGACGGCGTTTTCAGTATGGATGGAGACATCGCTAAGATGGGCGAGATACAAAAATTAGCGGACGAATACGGCGCTTTGACCTATGTCGACGACGCCCACGGTGAAGGCGTTCTAGGGGGTGGCCACGGGATCGCGAAAGAGTTCGATCTCGTAGACGATATCGATATCCAGATGGGTACGTTTTCCAAGGCATTCGGTGGATTCGGAGGTATGCTAGCAGGAACTGAAGGGCTGATCAAATATGCTTATAACACTTCTAGATCATGGTTGTTGAGCGCTGCGTTCCCGCCGCATGTAGCCGCGATCAATAAGGAAGCTCTAGATGTGGTCGAAGAGGAAGATGACAGAGTTGAAAGACTCTGGGATCTCACAGAGTACTTCAAGAAAGAGATGGAGAGCATGGGATTCGATACGGGTTACTCAGAAACACCTATCGTTCCCGCGATGGTTGGCGACAGCAAGAAGGGTCAGAAACTCGCCGACAGACTTTACGAGGAAGGCATCTTCGGTCTCGCTATAGTCTATCCGATGGTCCCGAAAGGAGAAGCAAGGATCAGGAACCAGATAAATGCTGGTCTGACTGAAGACGACATAAACGAGATCTTGAGGATATACGAGAAACTCGGCAAGGAACTAGATCTCATCTAAAACCTAAAACCACCTTTTCCTTTTTTAATATCGTCTCTACCGTTCTAAGATTTAGAACTCATCTAAAATACAATAGGATAAAACCCGATGATCCCAATTTAGATGCTTCATCGAGACCACCGGATCCTCCCTCACTATTTTTTGAATGTGTTTACTGATAACCACTTCAGAGTATTTACTGACAACCAAATTGGTATATGGTCAATATCATATATAAATTGTTCTCAGATAAATATTGATTTTTAGATACCCTTTAAATATGAGGTTGCGAAAAATAGAAAATATCGTGATATTAAGAGGTCTTAATCGAAAGTTTTAAGGAGCCGTCGGTATTTGAGATCATATCTCTTATCCTTACCTCTGGAAGATCCCTACACGATCTCTCGACTACTTCCTCAGGAAGACCCTCTTTCTCCATCTATTCCCATTCCTCTTCAGTTTTCTCTTCGACCTTTTCTCTATTTTTTCATATATCGACTATGTTTTATGATATGGGATCATCGATGTTGGGTAGAAGGGACGGCGAGACCCTCCGGAAGTTCTTCCTCCTCGGCCATCGACATCTTAGTTAAAACAGCATAGATAAATTTTACCTAGAACGGTCCTGTAAATCATCAATCTTAAATATCATTAATGATTAAGAGAAAACGCCCTTCAGGAATTGGGCCCGTAGCTTAGGTTGGTGGAGCATCTGGCTCATAACCAGACGGTCGTCGGTTCAAATCCGGCCGGGCCCACTCCCTCCACTGAAGGAGATCGATTTGGTACGGAATTTTCAACATGTTTTGCGGCAAGTGAGCTTATAGCTTATACTATGATGTTAAATTACAGGAACATGAATGATAACTCAAAAAGAAAATGAAAATTTTAAGTATCCGATAGATTATATAACCAATAAAAAGATTGGAGATACATCCCGGTCTAGGAGGAAAATATGAGAAAAAAAGAAAACTTCAATGTTCTAGTGGTGGATGACGAAAAGGCCTTTTTAGACCAAGCAAAAACATTTCTCGAAAAATCAGATGATAGATTGAAGATCTTGACGGCGGATTCAGCGAAAACTGGATTACAAATCTTTGAAGACGAAAATTTGGACGCTATGGTGTCTGACTTTCAGATGCCCGAGAATAACGGGATCGAATTTCTAGAAGAGATTAGAGAGAAGAGAGAAAGTGATATACCTTTCATAATGTTGACCGGGAGAGGAAGAGAAGAAATAGCTATGAAAGCCCTTAATTTAGGAGCGGATAGATATCTACAGAAGACTGGTGACCCGAAAACCCAATTCGAGATCCTGGCCAAAAATATTATAAAAGAAGCTGAAAAAATAACTGAAGAGATGTACAGAGATGTTATGAAGTACAACCCCAATGCTAGTCTTATTCTCTCAGAAGATATGATGATAGAGAGTGCGAATGAAGGTTTTCTAAACATGGTCGGTATGGAGAGGGAAAACGTGGTGGAGTCTCCTCTTTCCGAGATTATAGATGAAGAGGAAAACAAACTCCAAAAGCTTCACTTCAATATGACTATCGATCAAAAAGCAAATTCAAATAGTTATCATACTGTCCTCAACCTTGAACCGAGAGAGGAAAAAGACGTTATGGTCTCTATTTCACCTCTAAAAGGTTCCAAAAAAAGTATAGTGAATTTTTTTGATGTCACTGAATGGGCAGCAAATGAAGAGTTGATGAGTGAAATCCAAAATTTTGAACCAGAGGGTTCTAGAGATCTAACTGAAGTCCTCACCGAGAGATTCGGAGGGCTGATAAATCAAGAGAAGATCAAAGAGGATATACAAAAAAATTGTTTGAAAGAATTAACCATCCTGATGATAGCGAACAGAGGAAGGATCCACGGGAAAAAGATAATGGACGAATTTCGAAATATGTTCGGTCTCTCTATAAGTTCTGGGACCATGTACCCAATACTTTATGAATTGGAAGAAAACGGCATTTTGAAAAAGCACGAGGGAGTCAAATCTAAAAAATATTCTTTGAACCACGAATCTGAAGCTATGTCTATCGCTAGAGATAAGATAAAGAGCGTATTCAGTCAGTACCTTTTACTCTATCAATTATATAAGGGCTATAGCGATAGAGATTGATCTTTACATCTTACATACCCGGGAGCTAAAACTCTAGTTTTTGATGGTTTTCCCCGGTGTATCGAGGTTCGATATCGAGGTGTGAAAGAGTGAGAGGGTAAATATAGAATGAGATATATGATATCTTGTGAGATAAATGAGGGCAAGAAGTGGATTGAGGACTTTCATCCCATACGTGGTTGTACTGTTTTTCACTTTCATCATGGTAGGGATGATTTTAGTCATGATGATGACCAATATGATCTAAAGAAAAAAAGCCAAAAGTATCTCCTACGAGGTGTAATATATGGAAATAGAACACAAAATTCAGGCGGACGAAACAACATCCGATGGGATCTCTGACTCAGATGAACAAGTAACATATAGTGAGGAGATCTCCCAGAGTTCCGATGAAAAAAGTAATACTTATGATATACTTGTCGTTGATGACGAAACTCAAATCCTCAAACTATTGAATGACACTCTTGAAACCTCTTCTGCATTTGAATGTGATGTCAATCTAGCTAGTGATGGAGAATACGGACTTAAACATATAAAAGAAAAAGATTATGATATCGTTTTATCTGATTATGAGATGCCTGAGATGAACGGTATAGAATTCTTAAAAAAGGTGAAAGAGGAATCCCCAGAAACAATAAGGATGATGATAACCGGAAAAGCTAATATCGAGGTCGCTAAAGAGGCGATAAATGAAGTCGAAGTCTCTCATTTTATCGAAAAGCCATGGGATTCTCAGGAGCTTATTTCTATCCTTCAAGAAGAATTGGAGGAAAAAGGAGAGAGTGATAGCCGGATCTCAGATGTAGACGATGTTGAAGAGGCAGTCGAAGCTGTCGAATCTGTTCAAAAAAGTATGGCTAAAGAAAGTGGACTCACATTAGAAAAAGATAAGAAAATGATTGAGTTCACTTCAAGTGAAGATTTCAATAAATTCTCTTTTGAAATAAAAAACAAAAACAATATCGAGATCGACGATATCACTATTTTCAAAAACAAGTACGTGATCACCGTTGGTATCATGCCCCGATCTTTTGAAAAGATAAGTTGATCTTATAGACACGGTTCACTCGGTCACTTCAACCAGCGCTTCCACCGATCTATCATACTGCTAACTAGCTTTTCCTTTTTTCTGAATTGACCGTGAGATAGTAAGTTTCTCTCTTACTTCTTATTTCCGTTTATTATTTGATCTTTGTCTGCACTTTCAAATCAACAAGATCATTACGCACCGTTCTCTGAAAAGATCTGAAACTATATGAGAAATCCCTAAAACTCCTAAACCTTTTTATAGGCTGTGAGAGTAGTTAATGATTCAATGAGTCCCCTGAAATCGGTAGATAACTATGAGTATAGATTTACTATTAGTAGATGACGAATCTGCATTCTTAGAGCAGTCTAACATATTTTTAAAGAATAGAGAAAGCTCTTTTAATATTTATACAGCTCTTTCTGGAGATTCTGCACTAGAAATATTAGAGGATGAAGATATAGACGTGATCGTCTCGGATTACCAGATGCCCGGTATGAACGGTATAGAACTCCTCCAGAGGATAAGAGAGGAAAGAGGTAGAGATATACCATTCATCATCTTTACCGGTAAAGGAAGAGAGGAAGTGGCCATGAAGGCATTGAACCTGGGAGCAGATAGATACATGCAGAAGGGAGGAGACCCGAAAAGTCAATATGGTGTCCTGGCGGATGCGATCGTCCAGGAGTACGAGCACTTCCAATCCGAAAAGAATTACAAGAGAGTAGTCGAGAACAGCCATGATGCGATATTCGTTTACAAAGAAGATGTATTTTTGTTCGCCAATGAGAGAGCCGCGGCTATCACGGGCTATGATAGAGAGAGACTTCTGGATATGAACCTTTTAGAATTGATCCATCCAGACCTTGAAGATGGGATAAAAAATTTTTTAGAGGAAGAGAGCGAAAAAGTAGATCTGCCATACAAATTCGAAACGAAGATCATCACTAAATCAGGAGATTTAAAACACCTTCATATCACTATCTCTACCATCTGGTTCAAAGGCAAAGAGGCCTTTCTAGGTTCAGCTAGAGATATCACGGACCTGAAAAAGGCTCAAAAGGAAAGAGAGGAGTACATCAGCCAATTGCGCAGTGAAAGGAACTTTTTAGAAAGGATCGCAGAGACAAGCCCAGTGGGGATAACAGAAGTGAATGGAAAAGGAGAAATAATCTATGCGAATGAAGAAGCGGAGAAAGTTTTAGGGCTCTCCGAGAGCGAATTAAAAGGAAGAACATATGACGACCCAGATTGGCAAATAACTGACTATGAGGGCGAGGAATATCCTAAGGAAAAGCTCCCCTTCAATCAAGTCAAAGAGACCGAGGAACCGGTCTATGATGTAAGGCACGTTATCGAATGGCCGGGTGGTGAAAGAAAATTCCTTTCGATAAATGCTGCACCTCTACATGATGAAAAAGGTAATTTCGATGGGATGGTCTCTACGATCGAAGATGTTACAGAAAAAGTGAAGAAAGAGAGAGAGTTGGAGGAAACTAAAAATTGGCTCTCTGGTATAATCGAAGGGATCTCCGTTCCGGCATTCGTCATCGATGAAGATCATAAGGTAACACACTGGAACAGAGCCTGTGAAGAGCTAACCGGGTTACCGAAAGAAGAAATGATAGGAACTACCGAAACGTGGAAGGCATTTTATAAGGAGGAAAGACCGGTTCTGGCCGATATGTTAGTGGATGATGCATCAAAAAAAGAAATCGATAGATGGTACGGTGATAAAGTACAAGAATCTCCACTTTTAGCTGACTCTTATCGGGGAGAGGAATGGTTCGAACTGAAGGACGAACTGGTCTGCATATTTTATACCACATCTCCGATCAAGAATTCTAAAGGTGAGAGGATCGGGGCAGTAGAAACACTACAGGATATCACCAAAAGGAAAGAAGCTGAGAGAGATCTGAAGAGGGAACAGGAAAGGTTGTTAAGATTGATGGATAACATCCCCGGCATGGCGTACAGGTGCGCTATGGATGAAAATCGGACCATGAAATTTTTAAGTGACGGGTGTGAGGAACTGACCGGTTATGAACCTGAGGATCTGGTAGATAATGAAGTGATCGCATATTCTGATCTGATACATCCTGAAGATAAAGATGATCTTAGAGAAGAAATTCGAGCTTCTGTAGAGAATAACGAACTTTTTGAGACCGAATATCGTATACGAACATCTTCTGGTGAGATAAAATGGGTGTGGGAGAGAGGTAAAGCGGTACAGGAAGAAGATGGCTTTTTAGAAGGTATAATAACAGATATAACCGAAAGAAAGGAGATGGAAATAGAACTCAAACAAAGAAAAAGAACTTTAGAAAATTCCATCAACGGTATCGCGATCGCCGATTTAGACGGTGAGGTTAGATACGTCAACCCTGCATTGCTCGATATGTTCGGTCATGATGAGGAGGAAAAGATAGTCGGGGAAAACACCATCGATTTCTTCTATGACGAAGAAAAAGCAGCTGAAGCCATCGGAAAGGTCATAGAGGATGGAGAATGGCAGGGCGAATTAGAAGGGGTAAAAAGTGATGGAGATCTTATCGATGTCTACCTTTCAGCGAATCTGATAAAAGATCAGAAAGGAGATCCTTCCGGCCTTTTGGGCACGATGGTAGATATCAGTGAGAGAAAAGAAAAGGAGAAGAAACTGCAGAGAGAAAGGAAAAAGTTTGAAGAAATCTTTAATAACGCGAACGATGCGATCTATCTGCATAGATTGACGGAAGAGGGGATGCCGGGCTCTTTTGTAGAAGTGAATGACATCGCGTGCGAAATGTTGGGCTACAGTAAAGAAGAATTCGCCGATATGTCACCTCAAGATATCGATGCTTCTGAAGAGAGTGAAAAACTACCAAAAATCATGGAAGATCTCTTGGATAAAGGTGAAAAACGATTTGAGATGGTCCATCAGACTAAAGATGGTCATAAAGTGCCAGTGGAGATACATTCGCACGTTTTTGAATTAGACGGAAAAGGTCTGGCACTCTCTATCGCGAGAGACATCACTGAAAGGAAAAAAGCGGAACAAAATCTAAAAGAAAACCAGAAAAAATTGAAGCAGCTATATGACCTAGCCCCCAAGATAGCCGGATCAGAAAGCCTCCAAGAGCTTTACGAACTGATTGTGGATATAGCTAAGGATATCTTAGATTTTGACGTTTGCAGTGTAGAGATAGAAGATAACGGAGAATTGGTGGTCAGAGCTAGTACTGAAAAAGAACTGATAGACGAATATTCTCTCTCTGTTGAGGAAGGTATCGCTGGAAAAACTTACAGAGAAGGAGAATCTCTTCTTCTCGAACATATAAAAGAGCATGATGAAGCGAGACCGACCGACTCCTCTTTCAGGTCCGGAATAAGCATACCTATGGGTGATATAGGAGTGTTTCAGGCACTTTCCTATGAGGAGGATTATTTCGATGAGGAGGACCTGGAACTCGGCGAATTGTTCGTTTCATATGTGACCGAATCTATAAACAGACTCAAAGCTGTTCAGGCTTTGAAGGAGAGTGAGGATAAATACAGAACATTAGTGGAAACTTCTTTTGTCGGCGTAGGTATGACTGACTTTGAAAACGACCTTACTTTCGTAAATGATAGGATGGCCGAGATGCTGGGATATGAGAAAGAGGAGTTGGAAGGGAAGAATTTAGCCGATATCTCCACTGAAAAAGGCATGAAAAAATTTGAGCAGAATAATAAGAAAAGAAAAGAGGGTATTACCAGCCACTATGAAAGTCAACTGGTAAAAAAAGACGGAAAAGTGATAGATGTCCTTGTGAGTGGGGCTCCCTTCAAAAATGCTGATGGTGAATTTGTGGGTACTATCGGAGTCATGTTGGATATAACCGAGAGAAAAAAAGTACAGGAAAGAGAAGAGTTTCTACATACTTTGTTGAGGCACGATCTGAAAAACAAGATCCAGGTGATACAGGGATATATCCAACTGATAGAAGATGAAGATTTATCCAAAACAGTGCGAGACTTCGTTGAGAAAGCGCTGAAAGGCATTAGAGAAGGTGCGGATCTCATAGACAAAATAAGGCTTCTAAGAGAGGCTCAGGAGGAAGAAAAAAAGACTGTTAAAATATCGAAGGCAGTTAAAGAGGCTGTTGAAAATAATCGGGATATTGCCAAGGACAATGGGATGACGATTGAAACAGATTGTGACCTTAAAGGATGTGAAGTGGAAGGTGGTCCATTGCTGATAGAAGTTTTCTCTAATCTGTTGGAGAACTCGATATACCATTCTGGTGGAGAGAAAATAAGGATGGCCGAAGAGGTACTGGAAGACGAGATAAAATTCACAATCGAAGATGATGGAAAAGGTATTTCTGATGATCTGAAAGGTAAGCTGTTCGAACGAGGTTTCAGAGATGGAGATAAAAGCGGATCGGGCCTTGGACTTTACATCGTGAAAGAGATCCTGGGGGATTACGGAGGTAAGATCGAAGTAGATGATTCCGAACTAGGCGGTGCTAGATTCGAGATATATCTCCAGAAAACGGGATGAGATTCATTACTGTTCTTCCATTATCGTTAACAATCTTTCTTCTTCGGGAGAAATTTTTCTTGGTCCTGAGCTTGAACTTGGCTCGTACGGATGTTGATGCGTTTCTTCAACTAATGAAGCTCTCCACTGTACGCCTCCGATCTCAACTCGGTTCTGAGTGTCTTCGTCACCGGCGCTGAAGGTCTCTACAAGGAGGTTCAGGTCGGAGCCGTATGGATCGGAAAGTCCATCCGCAGTCCATGGAATCGTGATAGTTTGGCTGTCTGTCTCTTCGACCTCTATCTTACCGGTCTCTTTCACTACCTTATCGCCCTCGAAAAGAGTTATCTTCACTTCTGGTATAGGTGGGAAGAAAAACTCATGTTCCGTCCTTCTCACTTTGAGTAATATTTTTTGTTCTTTTTGGGGATCAAGTTTATCCGGCGGACTTGGAAAGTCTATCCTGAGCGAAGATCTTTCGCCTTTATCAGTAGCGTGCAACCATCCATCGGAAAATCCATGCGGCTCATTCCTTAGCGTCTCCAGATCGCCCTGGAAATTTTCCATCTCGATTATTGATTTTGGCTCTACGATTTCGACAGTACTTTCTGTGGCTGTCTCGCTCTTCTCGACTACAGATTCTAAAGCATCCAAAAAGTCCTCTTCATCTCTCTCTTCAGTCGAGGTTGTTTTTTCTTCATCTATCTCAGTAGAGAGGTCGAGCGATTCGAGTAGACTTTCTTCTTCTGTTTCTTTCTTTTCTACGGAGGATACACTTTCTCCGCTCGAACTCTCTCCGATCTGTTCGGAGGAAGTCCCAAGTGATTCTATATTTTCTTCTTCGACATTTTGCTCCTTAGAAGGTGATCTCATCTCTTCCTCAAAATTCGCTTCAAGCATCTTCTGTTTTTGAAGGGCTCTATCGTGTTTAGTTTGATTGTAAAGGGTCCGAGCCTTGATGCACGTTTTGCAGATCTCTAGAGTTATCTCGGTACCTGCAAAGTTACACTTCCAATCATCGATGAATATGCACATCGATAACACCTCCGTTGAGCGTGATATC
Organism: Thermoplasmata archaeon; assembly: GCA_046540335.1. GTDB lineage: Archaea > Thermoplasmatota > Thermoplasmata > Halarchaeoplasmatales > Halarchaeoplasmataceae > Natronoplasma. Next base: position 16,043 of record JBKHFH010000012.1, read on the forward strand.
CTTGATCTTCGGCTCACAACTGCTTACCGATCTTCTAATTTGATTTCTGTTAGATCCATATCCTATCATCTCTTCTACATCGTTCCCGATTTTAACCTCTCGGTCGTAATTTGTGATACTATTTATAGTAGTGGTGTCAACATATTCATAACCGGCACGGTTGATGGTGACTTCAGAATCAAAATATCCTTGCTTTTCAGTATAATATTCAAATTGAATATCTACTTCAGTTTTCCCACTCACATCGACTGTACCTTCCCAATCATCACTTAGGGTTCCATAACTCGTCCATTCTTCTTCCACGACTCCATCTACTACTATCCTTACACCTGCCATCGCTCCTGGTCCTGGGCTAAGGTAACCAGTTAATTCATAGGATAATAATACATCCATCTGGTTTAATCCCTCTACGTACACGTTAGTTTCTTCCCAGTGAGTTACCCATTCCCCATTGTTTTGATCATATGAATAAGTGTTTTCATCTATATCCATCGCAGTTCCATAAACTCTTGCTGTGACCGTTTCTTCATCATCTTCACTAGCAACAGTCACATCGTATTCTCCTGCATCTCCTTCCTCTGTAGTCCATGTAGCGGTTTCATCATAGATTTCTCCAGGAGCAAGAGTTACACCCGAATCGATAACTTCATGGACTATATTCCCATCCTGGTCTTCCACAGTGAACACTATGTCCTGCGTATCTTCCAGTCCTCCGGTATTGGTCACGTTATAATCCATCACGAATGTCTGTCCTTCTATCACCGGATCATCGTAATCTATTATCTGGACATCGAAGAACGGTTCCTGAAGGAATTCAGCGGTGATATTGTAATTGTCCAACATCTCTATGGTGGTTTGATTTGAAGTTGGATCCGCTATAGTTCCGTTCTCTCCACTCCATTCGATGAAGGATGAATCTTGATCCGCAACGGCTTCTAGATCGACCGTGGTTCCATGCTGATATATGAAAGTGCCTTCACCAGGTGTAGTGACATTACCTCCCTGCGTCGAATTGATAGTGAGTCCATACGTTATCGGGGAGAACTCCGCTGTTATAGTGTAGTTGCTCAGCATATCTATCGTTGTCTGATTGGAGGTCGTGTCCGCTATAGTCCCATTATCTCCAGTCCATTCTACGAAGGAGTAACCTTCATCCGGCACAGCCTCGAGACTTACTGTTTCTCCGCTATCGTAGGTGTAAGTTCCCTCTCCGGGTTCCGTAACATTGCCTCCATCAGTTGAGTCAATAGTAAGATCATAGGTATTTACATTGAAGACAGCAGTTAAAGTGTAATTGTCCAGCATCTCTATAGTGGTCTGATTCGCTGTGGTATCATCTACAGTCGAATTCTCTCCAGACCATTCTAAGAACGAATTGTCGGGATCAGCGATGGCTTCAAGATCAACTCTCGTGCCATAATGGTAAGTGAAGGTCCCCTCTCCTGGTTCAGTCACATTTCCACCGCTTGTAGAGTCCAAAGTCAATTCAAAGATGATCGGTTCGAACTCTGCCGTTATCGTGTAATCGTCCAGCATCTCTATAGTCGTTTGATTCGCGATGGTATCATCTATGGTTCCATTGTCACCTGTCCATTCCACGAAGTGATAACCTGTGTCAGCGACGGCTTCAAGATCAACTATCTCTCCTTCGCTGTAGAGATAGGTCCCTTCTCCGGGTTCAGTCACATTTCCGCCTGCTGTCGAGGAGACAGAGAGTTCATAGGTTACAACATCGAAGACCGCGGTGATAGTATAATTGTCCAACATCTCTATGGTGGTCTTATTGGATGTTGTATTATCTATAGTGGAATTGTCGCCTGTCCATTCAACGAAAGGTGAGTTTTGATCAGCAACAGCTTCCAGATCGATAACCGTACCTTTCTCATACTGGAAGGTCCCTTCTCCGGGTTCGGTGACATTTCCGCCGTCAGTGGAGGATATGTCCAACTCAACCATCACAGGTCGTATATCCTCTTGAGAAATGACTCCTTCCTGCACTTCATCTATCTGTACCATGAAGTGAAGGTCGAATTCGTCGGCATCGGGTTTTCTAGTATAAGAACCACGCCCGGTAGTATTTACAGAAAATTGATCCCATCCTCCATTTTTCTCTATTCTAAAACTAAGTTGACCATCGTTCAAAGTTAGATTACCTATGGTTTTTCCCTTAGCCTTCATCTCTATCTTCAAGCTGTTAAGATATTTTTCAACCTCTCCTGCATTGTAAAGATGGAGAGAACCGGTGATAGAATCTCTAGGGTAACTTGAATTGGGATCAACATCGAACAGCTTTTTATTTTCTTCTATATCTCCAGATGAGCCTGATGTAGTATTCAATATATCAGTCAAATTTTCATTCGATGCTATATCGACCTCGTAGATATCTCCTATCCCTACGCTTGCGTATTCCTGAGTACTGACAGCCCATATGCTCAAACTGCCCAGGAGTATGACCGCCGCGATGGCGATGGCTATTATCCTGATCACTCGAGGTCTCATCTCTTTTCAGCACCTTTTTTAATCATCTTTGACCTGGTCTGGGAGCGTTCTTCCTCTGTTTGATGTATTCATCTACGGATATCTCACCTTCATGGAATTTTTTGTTCAACTCTTCTCTTGAGATGGGTTTCTCTTCTTCGGCTCCTTCACCACTACTTCCCAACATCTTTTTCATATCCAGTTCTTCTTCTCTTTTCCTTCCGTCCCCTCCATTTTCGGGAACTTTCAATTTCGTAGTGCTTTCATGGATAGATCTAGCCTCTACACATATCTTACATATCTCGAGCGGGAACTCATCCCGCTCGACAGGGCAATCCCAATCATCCACAAACATACATCTAGCCATCGTTCCTTCCCTCCTTGATGTTCTTTCTTCGTTCTATGAACTCTTCAACCGAGATCTCATCTCTCTGGAACTTTTTATGCAACTGATTCAGTGGACGAAGATCTATCTCGTCATGTCTTTCCCTTTCTGAATTTACTTTTTTTCTCATATCTATAAATTCATCTACCGAGAGTTCTCCTTTCTGAAACCTTTTGTTTAATTCGTCTAAGGGTCGGAGATCAATCTCTCTTGTTCCTTTTTTTTCTTCCTTCTCACTTGAAGGTTTTCCCGCATCGAGACCTATCTCTTCTGGTCCTGGTTCACCTCTCTTCATCATTATATTATCAGGGCTAGTTTCACCTTCGGTCGTCTTTTTCACACCGGCGATATTTCCTTCTGCGGTTCTACTCACGATCAGACCGCTCGCGCTTTCACCTACTGTGCTTGCGGCACTGCCCATGGCTTCTTCCATCTCCGTCAAACGCCTGTGGAGAGCATCTAGTCCTCCACCTAGCGTGCTCATCGCTCTGGTCCTCTCTTCCTTCACATCGATATGCCATGGGAAGTAAACAGCGATGACTATCAGGACGAAAGCGAGAGTCAAAGTCGCCATACCGATCGGAGTGTTCGCGAACATGAACAGCAGTCCAAAGTACGGTATGTTGGAGCCGGAGTACTCGCCCATGATGTTCTGTGGAGGTGTCAGGAAAGGATCAGTTTGGTCTTCCGCATCACCTTTGGTCTCGAAAGCCGGCGTAGCGTCGAATACTCTTAAACTACCGCCTCTATCTTCGAGCCTGTACTCTTTTTCTCCGTGGATGGTGATCCACCATACACCGTCACCTGAGTCGATCAACTCAGCCCTGTTGTTCAAATAGTGGTTCTCATCATTGAATTCATTTTTTAACCAGTCAGGAGTTGGTTCACCATCCTTTAAATTCAAATCATCCCTTTCTGAAGTATCGATATCGAATAAAGGATCATACTTCACATCCGTAACTCTATGCGTAACTAAAGGAGGATAATCATATTGTTCTTGATACCGATTAGGAACCTGTAAAACTATTACGTCGCCCTCTTCGACCTGCTGCGGGTCAATGTCCTTGATGAACACTATGTCCCCACGGGCAAAGGTCGGTTCCATCGAGTTCGATCTTACTGTAGCTGCTCTTCTATTGATAGGATTGATACCGAAAGGTAAAAGAAGCATTATAGTGAGAATTAGAAGAATAAATATTACGAAGACACCAGAAAAGGTCCATACTGAGGGCTCCAAAGAGCCGAACACGCTCTTTTTCTTGATGCTCCTCAACCTCTTCACGATCCTGCGTTGGGAGCTATCCCCTGTTTCGCCCTCATCTTCACTTTCCATGTTAGTTCTCCTCTACTTGGAGGCTGCTTGCTTAAGTGTAAATAAGGAAAGATTTTTGGGAAAGGTTTTTCCGGTGGGTGCGAAAAAGGCCCACCTAGTTTTTATCGGTCCGGGAGAGGATCAGCTATATGTATCTATGGAGTAGCTGCGCCCGGTTCTACGTCGATCATGAAGGATGGTTGTGTACCTAGAGTATCGATGAATGTATAGGTTCCGTAGGATCCACCTTCTATCATTACTGAGCCGGCGTCTCCACTATCATCAGCGTCGATGTCTCCACCAGTAAACTCTAATGCAGCTCTGCCGTTTTCAAGTGTGAGCGTATGGGAATCTAGCTCGTCCCCATCAGTATCTTCCAACACCAAGTCCAACGTTAGATGTCTAACATCATCTTCAATTAGGTCATCCCCGTTGGTCAAGTACACTATGGCAGAATAGTCTGATTCCTCGAAATCGGTCCCCACCACATCACTATCGTCTATACTGAAAAGCTCGTAATCTGTAGATACGCTTCCTGGCCTACCGGCTACTGAGGTTTGGAGAAGTGTAGTGTCTCCTTCGTCTACAGTATCGGTTCCAGGGTCCACAGTGAGATCATCACTTGAAATATCTCCGACCTCTGCACTCGCCGTCGCCTGCGTGCTCAGCGCCCAAACGCTGAAGACACCACCGAATATCAGTATCGCTATGGCTATCGCTCCGAACCGTATCGCATTTTTCTTTTTCGTGTTTTTGCTCATACTCGTTACACCGGCCTATCATACATACCTATATTTATATAAAACTTTTTCAATAACAATAGATCGACGTATATCTATCACTAATATAACAAGAAAATAACACTTGTAAACACTTTTATATTAGAGGGTCCGAAAATCGTTTTTATTTTTCTATTCTTATCCTAAAAAAAAGACCTTTGTTCCCGCTACGATATCTCTTCTACTAACGCTTCCGCGAGCTTGTCGTACTGCGAGCGACCGTCTCCTATTTTCTTTATATAGCGGTTCGCTCCGAGGTTCAACGCCTCCTGCGCGACGCTCTCGTTCCCTTTCCCGGTGAACATTATGAAAGGAAGATCTTCATTATCCTCCCTAACAGCTTTCAGGAGATCGAGACCATCCCGGTCTTCCATCAGATAATCCGAGATTATGGCTGCGTAGCCGTCCTTCTCTATCAGTTCCAGTGCTTTGTCCACATTAGATGCAGTATCTACCTCAAATTTTTGAGGAGAACTTTTCAATTGAACTTTTGTCTGTGTACGAAGAAGTTTGTTATCATCGACAAACAAAACCTTTTTATTCTCTAATTTTTCCGCAGACATAAATACAACCCACTTTCTCTATCGAAACTCTATTCACGCTTGGATATCTCTTCTACCAACGCTTCCGCCAATTTATCATACTGCGACCTAGCATCTCCTTCCTTCCTTATGTAGCGATCCGCTCCAAGATTCAGTGCGTTCTGAGCAACGGTTTCATCCCCTTTCCCGGTGAACATTATGAAAGGCATCTCCTCGCTCTTCTTTCTGACAGCCTTCAAAAGATCGAGTCCGTCTCTCTTCTCCATCTTGTAGTCAGAAACCACAGCATCGTACTCGATCTCTTTCAACAACTCTAGAGCTTCCCCTACATCTCTTGCCGTATCCACATCGAATTCATGATCAGACCTTTCCAGAAATATTTTGGTCTGAGTTAACAGCAATTTGTCGTCATCTACAAACAACACTTTCATCCTTTTTATTGAGTCATCATCCATGAAGTATCCGATCTCCTTTTATTCAAATTCAACCCCAAGAGGCTTTAGATTTCGGCCCCTCTATCTGTATGCCGCTTCCATCTATTATGTACTTGTACGCTTCTCGCGCGTGATCACTACCCCTCATCTTCATAACCTTCAACTCTCTTTTCAACATATCATCTTTGAACTGCGTTTCCATATACAGTACAGAATCGGCCAGATATTCTTCAAAAGAAGCTCTTGAAACCGTCGGTGTGTGTTCGACGATCCCGATCCACGTACAATTTATCCGATCAAGAAGTCTGGACAGCGTTCTGACCAACCTCCTTTTCTTTTGGCCTTCGGGAAATCCGAGTATCCAAGCCGAAAGACTGTCTATGACCAACCTCTTACAGTTCATATTGTTGACCTCGTCCACTATCTCAGTCGTCAGATCTTCCACATGCATCTCTTCTCCGACCGGCCTATCTAAAACCTTGAATTTCCCCTTCTTCTCATATTTATCGTAATCCACCCCAAGATTATCTCCGTATTCGAAGATCTTCTCCTCGGGCTCTACGAAAGTGACGTATATACAGTTCTCACCGTTTTTCAATCCTTCCCCTAGAAAAGTATTGGAGAGCATCGTTTTCCCGCTGCCCGGTTCACCCGAGAGCAGTACGAATGAACCCTCGACAAAACCGCCGCCGATCAGATTATCTAATTTTTCTATCCCCGTAGATACCCTCTTACTCATCTCTTCTCCTCCAGATCTCCTATAGAGAGTCTATCGGGAAGGCTGTTCCTTGCTCTCAGTTCTTCTATCAATAGATTCCTTAACCACTCTGAGACATCGCGACCTTCTCTTTTAGCTTCTTTTTCTACAGCCTGTTTCAAAGGGGGTGTCAAACGTGTTGCGACTAGTTCGGTCTTCTTGTCTCCTGTTTTTCTAGGCATACAATGATTCAATTATTACTTATTACTTAAATCTTTTTTAAACTTCATAAAGAATAAGAACCAAAAGTCACCTTATCTTTTCGTAGGATTGAGGATAAAGGCCAACATTGATCACGTATTTATCCTCAAAGATATGAACTCCCAGTATCTGAACGTTTTTCATCCTCTTCAATTCGAAAGAAAATTTATTGAATTCTAAATTGGAGTTGAATTCAAAGATGAATGTTTCCTTTTCAGTGGATGAACTAGATTTGGATGAGATATCACGCTGAAAATTTTTCAGGGTCTCAAGGGCTTCGAATACACCATCCACTTCGACTTTTTTATCTTTCTTCAATATCTTTCTCTGGTTCAACTTTTCAAAAACTGTGATCCGCACCTCCTGGCTGTTGTACGGATTTTCTATGTACCCATCGATTTCGCCTTTTTCTACCGCTTCTTCAGCTAAACACTTCTCTCCTCCTTTCAATATCAACAGCCTGACTGCATCTGAAAAATGATCGGTTTTCACGCTTTTAAAAAATTCTATCCCGTTCATATCACCTATCTGATTATCAGCCAAAATAAGATCATAATCCTCACATTCCACCTCTTCCACAGCGTCTTCTCCCTTCGAAACGGTCGTTACCTCACAGTGGAACCTCCTGTTATTTTTCAGAACCCTCACCATCTGGTCCGAGATATCAAAATCCTTCTCAAGAAGTAATATTTTGTACTTATCTTTGCTTTTATCCTTCACCTCTACCTCAGCCATCTCTTCACTCATGAACCAAGATTCCCGTGATAATATTTAAGGATGATGTAGGTCCGAAAATCAATAATTTTATACATTTTAAGACCCATTAGTTCTCGGGACGATGTCGAAGAGCTTAGAAGATAGGATAGATGACTTTGGGGAAGAACTAGATGTCCTAGGTGAGAAACTAGAGGATGACATAGAGAAGTTCGGTAAAGATATCGAATCCAAATATCAGAGTATATTCGGATTAGCCGGCCCTCTTCTCTGGAGTCTGGTAGGTCTTGTCTTTATCGGTATACTGGTCTGGACCCTCTATTGGATGGGCGAAACGATCCCGATACCTGACTTCATTTCTATGGGAGACTTCATCCTAGATCATCTAGCTCTCTTTTTCCTCCTGATCCTGTTGTTCAATTACATCTCTTATTTTTCTAAAAAGTCTCCAGACAGGGCTAAATACATCTCTCCGATATTTACCGCTCTTTCGATCACAATCTGGATCTGGATCATAACCAGCCTGGTTTTGGTTCTAGATACTCAGTTCGGACTCATCCGGATGATGATCTTTACAATTCACGAAAACCTTTTATCTATATTCATTATTTTGATGATGATATCTTACTTGTTGGTGGTCATAAAAGAAGGTAAAAGATCAGGGAGTGAAGACGATAAGATGGCCTATGATAATAGCAAATGGAATGAAGACGAAGAAATGAAAAGGTTATACCGCTCTGGGAAAGATAAGCTCCTCGGGGGTGTCTGCGGAGGCATCGGCGAATACTTCGAGATAGATCCAGTGATCGTAAGGATAATTTGGGTTATCTTGGCTTTCGCCTCTCTGGGTACGGCTATTTTAGTATACATAATATTATGGATAGTCGTACCTAGAAATCCAGAACATAATTGGTGATAAGATAATGACTCCGGTTCAGAATGCTTTCCTCATTACAACAGGGGCTGGTCTTTCGACGGCTTTAGGAGGCGCCTTTATCTTTCTCCTTAAAAAACCAAAGCTTTCCTACCTCTCTCCTATCCTTGGATTTGCTGCAGGCGTGATGATATATGTTTCGATGGTGGAATTACTTCTTGGTTCCATCGAAGCGATAGGATTCGTTCGGGCAAATATTGCTTTCTTCGTTGGGATAATTTTCATGTTCATACTCGATAAATTCATACCGCATATTCATATGGATACAAAACCCGACCCTTTCTATGATGAAAAGGTAGAGGGATTTGACGATGAAACGGAGGAAAGACTCAAAAGAGCTGGAATACTCACCGCTGTAGGGATAGCTCTTCATAACTTTCCTGAAGGGATGGCTGTTTTCTCCGTCTCCATGCTAGATATCTCTTTGGGTGTTCCTGTAGCCTTCGCTATAGCTACTCACAACATACCAGAAGGATTGGCTGTGGCCGTACCTATCTTTTACTCATCAAAATCTAGAACAAAGGGTTTCGGTTATTCATTTCTTTCTGGTGTGGCCGAACCGGTAGGGGCGCTCATAGGTTTTGTGATACTTTCTCCTTTTTTAACCCCGACTTTACTGAATGCGACCTTAGGATTTGTCGGAGGTATAATGGTATTCATAAGTTTCGATGAGTTGCTGCCCATATCTAGAGATTACGGAGATGAACATATGTCCAATCTAGGACTTTTCCTGGGGATGGCTGTGATGATGTTTTCTCTGATATTTTTGTGACTCAATGAATTAGCGACCTTATTTCTTTCATTATTGACGAAATAAAGAGAAAGTACTTTAGAGATCAAGTGCATCCATCAGATCCATCTCGTGCTCCTGTTCCGTGACTAAGATCTGTCTGATGGTCTGAGCGGTAGCGTATTCATCCAAAGCTTCTGCCTGTCGTATCCTTTTCTTGTATCTATCGATCGCGTCTCTTTCTCCCTCTAGGTCCTGTTTCAGCATCTCCTCTGCATCCTCATCCGTTTTGATCTCCTGAATATCCACACTCGGCTCTCCCCCCAGATAGTCGATCTGGTCCGCTATCTGTATAGCGTGCTGTATTTCTTCATTTGCATGAATAGCTAGTTCATCGGCGATGTTATCGAAAGCTGCGCCGGATATAACCGCCTGATGTTGGATGTATTGGATAGCCGCAGCGTACTCCCATTCGAGATCGTAGTTCATCTTTTCTAAAAACTCTTCTAGATTGATATCTTCACCCATTTTATCTCCCGTATCAATAATGAACACCTCTTTAATAATGTTTTCGCAAAGTTCCTTTTGAGAGGTAATATTATAAATCTCATCATTTTATGGTTTATCGATGAGTGAGGTCGACCTAGGCAAATTTAAAGAATGGTTACTAGATTCAAGATGGCGGCAGGTTGGATTTGTGGCACTTGTAGTTGTTCTCATCATACTGAGTTCTTTCCTCGCCTGGGCACTCACTCCACGGGGTCCTATGGATGAGGCACTAGAAGCTCTAGAATCGGACGAAGAGGTGGAAGTCTACACAGGAGATCGCTATGTTTTTGAGCCTCTTAAAGAGGATGCCGAAGTTGGCTTGATAATATATCCAGGAGCGAGAGTCGATCCCAGGTCTTATGCTCCTTCCGCGAGGAAGATAGCGGAGGAGGGCTTTTTCGTAGTCATAGAGCCGATGAGGTTGAATCTGGCAGTTTTTTCTCCCAACGCAGCCGAAGATGTGATGGAAGAATATCCCGGAATAGAAAAATGGGTGGTCGGAGGACACTCGCTCGGTGGTGCGATGGCTTCACGTTTTGCATCAAACCACCAAGTTGATGGATTGGTCCAATGGGCATCTTACACACCAGACGATCTCTCCAGTTCCGATTTTCCGGCACTCTCTATCTACGCTGAACTGGACGGTCTGACCACGGTAGAGGATGTTGAGAAAGCGAAGGATAAAATGCCTCCAAATACTAGATACGTGATGATAGAGGGTGGGAATCACGCACAGTTCGGTTGGTACGGCAGCCAGAGAGGAGACAATGAAGCCGAGATCAGCAGAGAGGAACAACAGAGGATCATAATCGGGGAAACGGTCAAATTTTTAAACGATATCTGAATTTTTCAGATATTCATCTAGTTCTTCTAGATTTTTCTCCTCTTTGAATTTCTCCTTTTCTTCTTCGCTCGATGGCCTTACGAGGAATCCGCAGTGATCGTCTCCCGCGGTCATAGCTTCGGTGTCGATTTGAATCAATGAGTCGTCGTAAGCCAGATATTTCACCGGATCGACATAACAATACAGCTTCCCGAGTTCTTCTTCACCCATATCCCTCCAGAACTTACCCATCACACAACCGTAAGCCTTCATCTTTTCGCCGTCTCTTTCTACTCCAGAGTGCATGCCGAATGGCGGTATGCTCAAAGATTCTCCCTCGCTGAAGTTCTCAGCGGTAGGTTCCAAACCCCTCTCTTCTATCTCCTCTCTTCTAGCTTCACCTATATGTTTCCCATAACGCCTGATCGCTTTGAGAGATATTTCCTTCCCTCGTTCCTCTCCCAGCTCTTCAGTAAGTGTTTTAGCGTAAGAGAGATGCAGGAGAGCTATCCTTTTGCTCAACGTTTCTATCCACCGGGACGCTTCTTCCACTTCGATCGTTTCTTCATCCATATTATGTGGAAGAGTATCGGTTTTAATTAACATTTATTCCTTACTGAATAGGTTCAAACCGAGGTCATCATCAGTTTACCGTGCTTGACGCCTTTCGTACTTTTCAGTCTATCTGCGAGTCTTTTTATGTGTTGAGGTTTCCCCTTGATCGCCATGGTCTCCATGCAGTTGTGTTTATCCAGATGTATGTGCATGGTAGAGACTATGTGTGTGTGATCCTGATGCTGTATCTCGGTCAGTTTGTCGGAGATGCCTTTCTTTTCGTGATCGTAGATGAGAGTCAACGAACCATACACTTCCTCGTCAGCTTCCTTCCACTTTTCTTTCACTAGAAAATCACGGATCAAATCTCTGATAGCTTCTGATCGGTTAGAATACATCTTTTCTTCCAATTTATCGTCAAATTTTTCGAGCAGCTCCTGAGGTACGGAGACCCCGAATCTTATCGTGTCATCCATATCTATCAGTTATGTGTTATGATTGTTACAAATATATGTTTTTCGTGTTACTTCTATGGAAAAACTTAATAATGTTACTTATTTCGTTATCGTGCTACAGGAGTCTTAAACACATGAATCCGAGAAAGGATATTTGGGACCTGATCGAGAAAGGCGACGTAGAAGAACTTCTCCATGAAGCTGCGGTGTTACACGGACACTACTGTCCGGGTTTGGCTTTAGGAGTTAAAGGTAGTTATGAACTGGTCAAAAGGTTGGATCTAAAGTCAGAAGGAATGGAAGACGTCTTGGCGATCGTGGAGACAAACAACTGTGCCTCTGATGGCGTTCAGTTCATTACGGGCTGCTCCTTCGGGAACAATTCACTGATCTTCAGGGATCTCGGGAAAACCGCTTTCACCTTGACTGCTAGAGATGGTAAGGGGCTGCGTGCACGAGTAGTCGAGAACGCATCTGAACACTGGGAAGAAAAGGTTGAAGAATTTTCTGAACTCTATGATAAAGTTGTCGATAGGAGAGAGGGCGATGAAGAAGATAAGGAAGAATTAATGAGTGCTTCCGAAAAAGCCTCTTTAGCGGTCATAGACACCGATGTGAAGAAGATATTCGATTTTGAAGAGGTAGAGATAGAAATACCCGATTACGCTCCGATGCACGATAGTTATGTCTGTGATCAATGCGGAGAGAAAGTGATGGCTACCAGAACCGTAGAAGACGAGGGGAAAATTTACTGTTTAGAATGTGCAGGTGAAGGTTATTCAAAATTGACCGGTTACGGCATCGAAAGGAAGTGAAAGGGTGAAGAGGACTGCGTTATTCGTTCTTCTGTTACTATTCATCTCCATGGTCGGAGGCACTGTTGTAAGTGTAAACGGAGAAGAACAGACGAGAAAAGTCACTGATATGCTTGGAAGGGAAGTCGAGATACCTGAAAACGTGGACGAAGTCGTAGGGCTAGAAGCGGGAGCTCTCCGTTTGCTTGTTTACATGGAAGCTACTGATATGATCGTTGGAGTAGAAGATTTCGAAAAGAGAGACGGTAATAGGCCTTACATCATGGCTCATCCGGAGCTTCAAGAAAAGCAAAGTATAGGTCCACAGCACGGCGGTGATCCAGAATTGATCGCTGAGCAACAGCCTGACGTTATTTTCTGGACAGATACGACTGCTGGAGATGCCGATGATCTTCAGGATAAAACAGGTATTCCAGTTATAGCTCTAAATTATGGTGATCTAGACGATCATCGTGAAACTTTTTTCAGTGCCCTCGATCTCATAGGCGAGGTATTAAAAAAGGAATCGAGAGCTATAGAATTGAAGGATTTCTTCACCGATACCATAGATGATCTAGATCAAAGAACACAGGATATACCAGATGAAGAAAAACCATCTTGCTACGTAGGAGGTATAGGTCACAGAGGCGCGCACGGGATAAAGTCGACCGAGCCAGATTATTCTCCGTTCGAGTTCGTCAACGCCGACAACGTAGCCGACGAATTGGATCAAGACCATGCGATGGTCGATCCTGAAAAAGTGATCGAATGGGATCCAGATATGTTGTTCATCGACAAAGGTGGTTATGAACTGGTCAAAGAGGACTTCTCGAACAATTCAGAGTATTCTTCTATAGATGCTATTCAGAACGGTAGAGTTCATGGAGTGCTACCATACAATTATTATACCACGAATTACGGCACTGTTCTGGCCAATTCATATTACATCGGTAAGATCCTGTATCAAGACCGTTTCGAAGATATCAAGATAGAAGAAAAAACGGATGAGATATACAGAAAACTTCTCGGAGAAGGAGTATATCCAGAGATGAATGAAACTTTTGGTGGCTATGAAAATCTACAAGATGATATCAACACCGACAGTAATAGTGACGCGTTAGGGTCCTCTCATGGATTCACTCTTGGCCTAACTTTAGCGGTGATCGTCGTCTCTACGATATACTTTTGGAAGAGGAAAAAAAGATGACAGAGGACAAGATAACCGATAGGTACCGAGAATACCTCTCAAAAAAGATCTTATTTATACTGGTATCAGTTGCCTTTCTCCTCATATGCCTATTGATCTCCATCTCTATCGGTTCTTCCAATATAACAATAGGTGATGTCTTACACGCTTTTCTCAGAAAAGGAGAAGAGTGGAAGGTTCAGATAATCTGGCAGATCCGTATCCCTAGAGTGTTATCGGCGATATTAGCCGGTCTGGGCCTTTCGATAGCTGGTGTCGCAATGCAGAGTATCCTCAGGAATCCGCTAGGTTCTCCTTATACTTTAGGTGTCTCTCAAGCCGCGGCTTTCGGAGCCGCCTTCGCAGTGATAGTGCTCGGTGCGGGGTCAATGCAGAGTTCTTCTGCAGACGCGGTTATACTCAACAACCCCTATCTTATCACTATCTCGGCTTTTTTCTGGGCTTTGTTATCTACAGTGGGAATACTTTCCCTCTCCAAACTTAGGAACGCTACACCTGAAACTCTCGTTTTAGCGGGTATAGCACTCGGTTCGCTCTTCACCGCTGGGATGACTTCTCTCCAGTATTTCGCTAGCGATGTGGAACTCGCTGCTGTTATCTTTTGGACATTCGGCGATCTAGGGAAATCTACCTGGCGTGACTTCGGGATAATGATAGTCGTGATAGTCCCTATATTACTCTATTTCATCTGGAACAGCTGGGATTATAACGCTTTAGATAGTGGTGACGAGACCGCGAAAAGTCTCGGTGTAGATGTAGAGAAAACTAGGACGCACGGGATGCTTTTAGCGTCGCTAGCAACGGCGGTCATCGTATCTTTCTTCGGTATCATCGGTTTCGTAGGATTGGTCGTTCCTCATATCGTGAGAAAAGTTATAGGAGGGGATGAGAGGTATTTGATCCCAGCTTCAGCTATTTTCGGAGGTGCCTTCCTACTAGCTTCCGATACCGTAGCTCGAACCATAATAGCTCCTGTTATCTTACCAGTAGGTATCTTGACTTCGTTCTTGGGCGCTCCACTTTTCATCTATCTATTGGTCAAAGGGAGGTCGTACTGGTGATTTTAGACATAAAGGATCTGAGTTTCAGTTATGACGGGCAGGAGAAAGTACTGGATGATGTGAGCGTCTCACTGGATGAAGGTGAGATATTGGCGGTCATCGGACCAAATGGATCAGGGAAAACTACTCTTATAAAGTGCATAGGAAACATTTTGACCGCTCAAAAGGGTAGTATAGAACTTGATAGGAAAAGACTCGATGGTTATGAAAGGAAAGAGATCGCGAGGAAAATAGGCTACGTTCCTCAGGTAGAATCAAAAGGTTTTCCCTCTACAGTCTACGATACCATCCTGATGGGCAGGAAGCCTTACATCTCATGGGAACCCAGTGAAAGAGATCTGGAAATAGTATCAAATATAATCGAAAAATTAGGACTTGAACCTATAAGCATGAAGGAGATAAATGAATTGTCAGGTGGGCAAAGACAGAAGGTTTTCGTTGCTAGAGCTCTAGCCCAGCAGCCCGATCTTCTCTTGTTAGACGAACCGACCAGCGACCTCGATCTGAAGCATAAACTTGAAGTCTTAAACATAATACGCCAACAGGTCGACCAGGGGATATCCGCTATCTTGGCGATCCACGACCTGAATATGGCTCTCAGATACAGTGATAAGATAGTGATGTTGAAAGAAGGTAATGTGTTCGATTCAGGAGATCTCGATGTGGTGACCCAAGAAAATATCGAAGCAGTCTATGGCGTCAAAGTATATATCACCGAACACGAGGGTTGGTTGACCGTAACACCGGATAAACCGGTGAAAGGCATGACTATGGACAGGTCTTAAAGAAAAGCTGAGTTCATTGTATCAGAGACATACACAAAGTCAAAAAACTATTTATATAATTACACATTTGAGTAATAACATGAAAAAGATAGTTGTGATGAGCGGTAAAGGCGGCGTAGGGAAAAGTACCGTTGCGGCCAATTTAGCGTTCAAACTTGCCTCTGAAGGTAACCAGGTCGGTATATTCGATAGTGATTTTCACGGTCCTTCCATACCCCAGATGCTGGATGTGAGAGAAGATATACTAGGCATGGAAGATGAAAAGACCATAACCCCTGTACAAGTGAATCCGAATCTAAAAGTGGTCTCGATGGAATTTTTACTTCCAGACGATGATGCCGCCGTGATCTGGCGCGGACCTATGAAGATGAAGGCGATCAAGGACTTTCAGGAAAAAGTCCAGTGGGGCGATCTAGATTATCTCGTTATCGATCTACCTCCAGGAACTGGAGATGAACCTCTGAGCATAGCGCAGCAGTTCGATGATCTAGAGGGATCAGTTATAGTTACGACACCTCAGAAAGTGGCGGTTCAAGCCGTCCGAAGGTCAATCGATTTTTCTGAAAAAGTCGGGATGAAAGTTCTAGGCATAGTCGAAAACATGAGCACTCTCACCTGCCCCAACTGCGGCGAAAAGATAGATGTGTTCGGATCAGGAGGAGGAGAAAAGATGGCCGAGGAACTGGATATCTCCTTCTTGGGCAGCATTCCTCTGGACCCGGATGTGATGAAAAGTGGGGAAGAGGGTAGATCTTTGATCGAAACCGGTTCGAGTTCCTCTGAAGCGTTCGAAAATATAGTTATGAATTTGAAAGAAAATATAGGTGAATAAAATGAAAGTAGCAGTATCCGCGAATGGAGATGACGAAACGGCAGATGTAGACGAAAGATTCGGAAGGTGTCCATATTTTGTGATAGTGGATACTGACGAGATGGATTACAAGGCTATAGAGAACGAACATACCAAAGAAAGCCACGGTGTAGCTCCTCAGGTTGTACAGATGTTATCAGAGATGGATGTCGAAGCGGTGATCACCGGTAATGTCGGACCGAACGGATATCAGACCCTGAAATCCGCTGAAATCGAAGTCTACAGAGGTTCTGGAAAGATATCCGATGCGGTGGAACAGCTGAAAGAAGGTGAACTCGAGGAGATAGAAAACGAGACCGTTAAAGGTCATCACGGCAAAGGAGGGAGAAGATGAAGATAGCTATGCCTACTATGGGCGATAAAGGTATGGACGAACAGATAGGCCAGCATTTTGGTAGATCACCGACCTTCACCATCTATAGCTCCAAGAAGGATGAATTGAACATTATAGATAACCACGGCAAACACAGGGGAGGAAGCAAGAATCCACCCGAACTTTTAGCTGAAGAAGGTGTTGACGTGATGGTCTGTTCGAATTTAGGCAGAAAAGCTATCGATCTTTTCGATGATCTAGGTATTGACGTCTACTGCGGTGCTAGAGCCACGGTGAAGGAAGCTCTAGAGGCATTTGAGAACGACGAACTAGAAGTGGCGAGTCTTTCAGATGGATGTGAAGAAGGACGTCACGACCATTGATCTTATAATTTGTCTGTAGCTCTAATATTAGTGGTGCTTAGATGAAGATAAAGGTAGTTTATGATAACGAAGCAAGATCTCCGTTTCGATCGGATTGGGGTTTTTCCGCACTGATAGAAAGCGGCGAAAATATCCTGTTCGATTCTGGAGATGATGGAGAAATACTCCTATACAATATGAAAAAGATGGGTATAGATAAATCCAGCATCGATAAGATCGTACTGTCACATGAACATCACGATCATACTGGAGGTCTATACTCCATATTGGAAGATTCGATAGAGGTATTTGTACCTGAATCCTTCTCCGAGGGTTTCAAGAAAAAAGTTAGAAAAAATGCATCTCTTATCGAAGTTACAGGAAGAGAAAAAATCTCTAAGGGAGTCTTATCGCTCGGCGAGATGGGCACGGACATAGTAGAACAGTCGATCATCTGTAAGAGTGAAGATGGTAACGTTCTTATCACAGGGTGTGCCCATCCAGGATTGACAGATATTATCCAAAAAGCACAAAAGCAGGGAGATATCGAAGCTTTGATAGGTGGTTTCCATGGATTCGATGATTTTGAAGTACTGGAGGGAATACCGATGGTGGTCCCCTGCCACTGCACTGAATACAAGGATAAAATCAAAGAGAAGTTTCCTGATAGTACTGAAGATTGTTTTGCCGGACTGGAAATCGAGGTGTAAAAGATGGATATAGCTATAGCTAGCGGAAAGGGAGGGACGGGAAAGACACTTATCGCGACGAACCTGGCGAAGACCTTCGCTGAGATGGGAAAGGATGTCAATTATTTAGATTGTGATGTCGAAGAACCAGACGGTCATCTTTTCTTAAAGCCCGAGATCACTGAAAACAAGGAGATAACGCTCAGATCTCCAGAGAGTATTGATGAAGAGAGATGTATAAAATGTGGTAAGTGTGTCGACGCGTGCAAGTACAATGCCATAGCTTTAGTGAACGATAACGTATTGTTCTTTCCGGAGCTGTGCCACGTATGTGGCGCCTGCTCGTTGGTCTGCCCTACTGACGCTATCATAGAGAGTGAAAGGAAAATAGGTGATCTTAAAAAAGGAAACGCTGGTGAAGTTGGTGTGGCTTACGCCGCCCTGAAAACAGGAGAAGGGGGTATGTCTCCGAGGTTGATACAGGCGGTCAGGAAAGAAAACGAAGGTAAGATCAACATAATCGATGCTCCTCCCGGAACTGCCTGTCCCGCCGTGGAAAGTATTTCAGGGGTGGATCTGATAGTGTTGGTCTCGGACCCAACACCGTTCGGCGTCAACGATCTTAAATTATCCGTAGATATGTGTAGGGGTATAGGTATAGAACCCGTGGTGATAGTCAACAGGGCCGAGTACAAAGATGACCGGCTGAAAGAGTACTGTGAAGAGGAAAACCTGGAGATAATAGGAGAGATCCCAGACGATAGAGAAATAGCTGAAACATACTCTAAAGGAGATATGATCGTTGAAGAATTAGATGAGTATAAAGGTACTTTTAAAGAGATAGCTAGAACACTCGGAAAGATGAGCAATGAGGATAGAACTATAGAACTTCCAGCTCAAGAGAAATCGAGATCTGAAAAAGTCAAAAAGACAGAATCAAAACAAAAAGATACTTCAGTGAACTCAGAACGGAACAAAGAGCTTGTCGTGATCAGTGGAAAAGGCGGTACTGGTAAAACTTCTCTCATGGGTTCCTTCGCCGCGCTTGCTGAAGATCCGATCTTATCGGATTGTGACGTTGATGCCGCTGACCTCCACCTTCTCACGGATCCTGAGATCAAAGAGAGCGGCCTTTTCAGCGGTGGTTACACAGCCGAGATAGATCAAGAGAAGTGTACGAACTGCGGCCTTTGTTATGAAGAGTGCAGATTCCACGCTATAGTTGAAGAAGGAAAGGGAGATGAAAAAAGATATCGGATCGATCAGCTTGAATGTGAAGGCTGTGGAGTCTGTGATATAGTCTGTCCCGAAGATGCTGTAGATCTGGAGGAAGCTGTCAACGGAGAATGGTTCGTTTCTGAAACCAGGTTCGGTGGGATGTCTCACGCGAAACTCGGTATAGCTGAAGAAAATACCGGTAGACTAGTTACTCTTGTAAGAGAGAATGCCGAAGGACTCGTTTCTGGAGAGAACAAAAAAACGCTGATCGATGGAGCTCCCGGAACCGGCTGTCCGGTCATAGCTTCTTTGACCGGTTCTGATTACGCGCTGGTGGTTACGGAACCTACAGTTTCTGGTATACACGATATGGAAAGAGTTTTGGAGGTAGCAGATCATTTCGGTATAAAATCCGGGATAGTCGTGAATAAGGCAGATCTGAACGAGGAGATGACCGAAAAGATAGAGGAGATAGCTGAAGAAAGAGGCGTCGAATTACTCGGGAAAATCCCATATGATACGGTATTTATAGATGCTCAGATGGAGGCTCTTTCAGTGGTAGAATATGTAGATGAAGATGATCCTGTCTCTATCGCTATAAAGGAGATATGGAAAAAGTTCGAGGATAGGATCGGTTCTACTTCAGGATGATATCTCCAACTTCGACTCCAAGATCGTCGGCTATAACGGGACATTTCGCTTTCAAGAGGAAAAATATGTTAGCGGGTACTTCACTAAGTGCTTCGTAATTACCCATACCTTTACTTATCACCATATCCGCTTCCTGCATCCTCTCGATGAACTCTGGTGAATCTCTCTCTGGACCGGTACCTGGTCTTCCATTACCGACCACATCCACCTTAGCATATTCGTCTATCCCTGCTTTCTTTGCATCTATGGCCATCGCGTCGTTTATCTTAGGGGCGCCCTTAACGAAGTAGAATATCTCTTTGCCCTCCAGCTCCCTCAACAGTATTTTGTCAAAGACTATCTCACCCGCATTATCTCCTAAGTAAAATATGGTCTCAGATCTTTCTATATTCTTTTTGAATTCATCAAAATGATCTATAGTGAGTTCTTTTGATAGTACTTCTTCAATATCTGCCTCCAGATCGATCGCATGTCCAGGTCCAAGATCTATAACGTTTCCTGCAATAGCAATTTTAACTGCAGTCAAAAATCTGTCATCCGCTGATTTCACTTTTTCTTCTAATTTTGGATATATCTTCAACGCTTCTTCGTTCTGTTCCTCTTTGATCTCCCTGTAAGGATCCTGGGTATCGGTTATTTCTTTGACTGCTCGATGAACGTATTTACCGATCTCAGGTGGTTTTTTACTTTCGAGTTTCAAGTCTGTGAGTATATCCATCACTTCATCTAAGACCTCTCTTTGGACTTCTTCGTCATCCGTTGCCATCCTGCTGGCTTCCAACACCTGTCTGAGAAAGCACGGAATGCAATCTAGGTTCGACTTCATCTTTAGATGCACCTAAAGCTGGATGAAGTTGGTATGTATAGTATTTTCGCTTCCCTTCAGTAATTGTAGTATCCTAAAATTGTTTATATTTTCTTCATCGCTTTTTCCATTCTCTTT
>JBKHFH010000013.1:0-36504 GCA_046540335.1 Thermoplasmata archaeon
CGCCCTTATCAAATACGAAATCTATTTCTTCGTAGGGCAAATCCTCCTCTGCCTTCAATATGTATGTGTTTTTTAGTGGCTCTAAATCATCCAAAAATTCATACACACCCCTATCTTCTGGAAGATGGAAAAATCTCTCATCCGAACCATCTCCGTACACTTCATAACTTGATGTCAATCTGAATTTGCCGAGGACCCATGCGCTCTGAACACATCGTCTTTTTTCTCCATCACTACTCCTATACTCAATCATAACACTCTTCAAGCCGATTTCTTGATACTCGTTACTCACCCCTTTCCTCTCATTTAGATGAGTCCAATCGGGTTCTTCTCCAGGTTCATGATTGAGATCCCACCGCACCTCATAGGTTCCTGGATCTTCACCATCTCCGATAGGTAATACTTCTTCGATAGCATAGGTGTTCGTTCTCTCCGATTCCCTTTCATATGAGAAGTATCTTCCTTTAGTTTGGATTATAGATGTCTTATCCCCGACACCTTCCTTGTTTACGGCAGCTATTCTATATTCGTAAGTATCTGTCTCGCTTTCTCTTTCTATCTCATCAGTATAAGATAACGTCGTTATGTTGGCGATCATCTCAAACTCTTCCCCATCTTCAGGTCGACGATAGACGTGATATCCAAGGATGTGATCTCCTTTTTCCTTTATCCCATCATATACGGGGGATTCCCATTCAAGGATTATGTCCCCGTATTCTGAGCGTGTCTGAAAAGATTGAGGTGCAAGAGGTGTCCTGTTTTTGAAGAAATACCTTGCATGTTTCAGGTTTCCTTCCCCGTGATCCTGATAGCCTATATGCACTTCAGCCTCACCGGAATGATGAAGTGATGTGTAAGCACCTACCCTGCTGGAAGTATCTACCTCCGATGTATCCCATTCTCCGTCATCCTTCCACGCGAACTTCAGATTTTCCTCACCCCACTCGTGGTAGCTGATGATCGGCCTTTCGTTATCTGAAAGTTCCATAGAACTATATGTCCCCGTAGGTTCAGATTCAAAGATCACATCGTGGTTCCAGTCTTCCTTTCCAGTATAACTGGCATAGACAAGATTATCCTCATCATCTGTCCAGCCGTGACAAGAGATATGTACATTATCGTCCCCATCGATTTCTATAGAGGTGTATTTTCCAGCGGACATATCTTCAATTTCTATCGTTTGGGTTGACCATCCTTCCATATCTTCATCCCAAAAAGCATATTTTAGATCTCTATTGTCCCAATCATAATAGCTAATGTGAGGATCAGATCGTTCATCCAAAGCTAAAGAGGTGTGTTTTCC
Organism: Thermoplasmata archaeon; assembly: GCA_046540335.1. GTDB lineage: Archaea > Thermoplasmatota > Thermoplasmata > Halarchaeoplasmatales > Halarchaeoplasmataceae > Natronoplasma. Next base: position 1,304 of record JBKHFH010000013.1, read on the forward strand.
GATGGTATTTCCCTCACTATCCACAGTATGTTTCTCCCAACCACCATCGTGGTTTTTTTCGGCATATTTCAAAACACCGTTCGATCCGTCAAAATAACTGACCTTTGGATTTCCGTCATCATCTAGCTCAAGTGAGGAATATTGACCGACATCACCATCGTCTATCACTTCAGTATGTAATTGATCGATTTGTTCGCCCTCGATAACCCACGTAGCATAATTCAACCGGCCATCCTCAGGATCATAGCATGTTAGATGCGCTTCCGAATCATCCGATATTTCTAAAGACGAATATTTTCCACCTTCTATTTCGCTACCTAAATCCCATTTCATCCATCCATCTTCAATATCGTCTATGTTATTATGTGCTATCTTGAGATTACCTGTTTCCTCCGAATAATAGCTAGCGTACATGTGTTCTTCGCCCTCGATCTTTTTTCCTTGTATCGACGGATACTTTCCAACATCATCTGAAGAATCGACGAGATTAAGAAAGATCCCTTCCTCTTTAGAACTTCTCATCGATCGGCCTTTGAGTTTAGAATTTGAATCATCTTTCTCGCTCTCATCTCCCATCTCGATATCAATATTGCTGGGCTGTTTTTTTCCATCTGGCCCACGGATCGCACTCGCACTTGAGCTTATAATGATGATCAACGCTATAGAGATCGTCAAGGCGGCACCGAACATTTTGATATTTTCGTCGTAAATATTCATTATTTCTGACCCCATTGCATCCTCAATGATGAGGGGGAGTATTTTTTATTATATATTTGTTTTGGGTAACTTTTATAATCTAAAATGAGTAAGAACATAAGAAAAAGACTTTTAGCTTGTGCTTTAATATCAAAAATCATGGAAAAGAAATTGGAAGGAAAGAAGGCCCTGGTGACTGGCGCCTCGAGAGGAATCGGAAGAGCCATAGCAGAAAAATTGGCAGATGAGGGAGCAATAGTGGGGATCAACTACCATTCCAGCGATGACAAAGCTAAAGAGGTTTTAGATTACGTAGATGAACAATCGAGAGGTTTACTACTAAAGGGAAATATAGCTAACCGTGATGATTGTGAGAGAATGATAGATGAATTCACTGAAAAATTCTGTGGTTTAGACATTCTAGTCAATAATGCCGGTATCTACAAACGAAAAGATGTTGAAGAGGCCAGCATCGAAGATTTTGATCAGACCATGGACGTGAACGTCCGAGGGGCTTTCATACTCAGCAAACTTTCTCTGAAATACTTGGAAAATTCTGAATCAGGTAGAATAATAAACATGGCCTCTCAACTGGCTTTTAGTGGGTCCGATCACGGGACCTCATACGTGGTTAGCAAGGCAGCGATGGTCGGCCTGACCCGAGCACTCGCTCTTGAACTCGGACCTAAAGGTATCACGGTGAACGGAATTGCCCCAGGAACTATCGATACCGATATAATAGCTAGATATTCGGAAGAAAAAAGAAAAAGGAGAGCAGAAAGTATACCGCTAAAAAGGATAGGAAAACCGGAAGACATTGCTGATGCAGCTGTCTTCTTAGCATCTGAAGAAGGCGAGTATATAAACGGAGAAGTTATCGGGGTCAACGGAGGCTCTACCATACATTGAAGCGCCGGGAAGATAAGATTATAAAAATTTATAAAATACTACCCTTTGTTGGTTACTAGTCGAGGCATTCGAAGGTGATAATTTGATTAAAAAAGCGATCGTATTAGCAGCCGGACAAGGAACAAGGCTCAGACCGATAACCAAAGCAATACCTAAAGAGATGATCCGGGTAGGGAAAAATCCAGCGATAGAACATGTATTGAAGGTATTGAGGGCTGGTGGTATAGAAGACGTCCTTATCATAGTAGGAAGGAAAAAACATGCTCTTATAGACTATCTCGGTTCCGGTGAGAGATTGGGGCTTAAAATATATTACCGGATGCAGGAGGAGCCCAAAGGGACCGCTCACGCAGTATCTTTGGGTGAAGACTTCATAGATGATGACGAAGATTTTGCAATAATGTATGGAGACAATTACTTCACCCCTTACGAGACCATGGAAGATATTGTAGATTTCCACGAAGGGAAAGGCGGACAAGGAACTCTCGTTCTACATCCAGTCGATGATCCTACGAGATTCGGTGTGGTTGATATAGATGACAACAATGAGATACACGGGATGATCGAAAAACCGACTCTTGAAGAAGCCCAACCTTACAAAGTCAACGATCACTGGTTGAATATCGCCGGTTTGATGATAGTCAATTCACGGATTTTCTCCTATATCGATAAGACTGAACCCGGGAAAAATGGAGAGATATGGTTGACCGATTCCATCGAGATGATGAGGAAAGACACAAATCGATTCTACGGATTCAAATTCGATGGTAAAAGGTTCGATATAGGCACCTTCGAATCTCTTAGAGAGGCTGATGAATTAGAGCTTCAAAGGAAAGAGGAGAACGATCTATGAAAAAGATCGGTGTAGTGGTCGGAACCAGACCTGAGATCATCAAGATGAGTCCGGTGATCCGGGAACTTGAAAAAGAGGATATGGAATTTGACGTGATCCACACAGGCCAGCATTATGATGAAGAAGTATCCGGTATATTTTTCGAAGAACTAGAGATAGAAAAACCCGATAGATATCTCAATATAGGATCAGGATCCCAGGCCGAACAGACCGGCAACGCAATGATAAAACTAGAACAAACCTTCAAAGAACTTGAGACCGATATAGTGTTGGTCCAAGGAGACACCAATACTGTTTTAGCTGGAGCCTTATCTGCTATAAAGATGGGATTGGAAGTGGGACATATCGAAGCTGGACTGAGAAGCTATGATTACCGGATGCCTGAAGAGTACAATAGAAGGTTGACAGATCACGCATCTAGTCTTTTGTTCGCTCCTACTGAAAAGAACAGGAGTATCCTCGAAAAAGAAGATGTTTGGGGAGAAATTCATGTGACAGGGAATACTGTTATAGACGCATGTATACAAAATATAGAGCTTGCTCAAGAAAAAGCCGATTTTGACTTCGAATTGCCCGAAGAATTCGTTTTGGTCACTGCCCACCGGGCTGAAAATGTTGATGATCCAGAAGTGATTAAAAACTATGTCCAAGTCTTTGAAGAGCTAGAATACCCAGTCATATATCCGATCCATCCTAGAGCAGAAAAGATGTTCAAAAAATTTGGATTCTTTGATAGGTTAGATAAAAATGACGAAATATTACTAGTGCCTCCTCAAGGATATTTCGAATTTCTCATATTGATGAAAAAATGCAACTTCATTCTCACCGACTCTGGAGGGATACAAGAAGAAGCTACGGCCCCTGGTATTCAAAAGAAGGTTTTCGTGCTAAGAAAATCTACAGAAAGGCCCGAGGCAGTAGATGCAGGATACTGTGAAATTGTCGGTACTGAGCAGGAGAATATCCTGAAAGCTATTGATGATTTCAAGGAAGAAGAGTGGGACCCCGGACTTTCTCCTTATGGCGACGGAAAAGCCGATGAGAAAATCGTTGACATCTTAGAAAATAGATAAAATTATAGGAGTGGATTCCAAAGTAGCATCACTACGAGGACTAATCCTGAAGCCGATAATATCGTTGCCAGCAATCCTGCTTTTGTCATCTCGTATGTTTTGAAAAATCCTGTTTTGTAGGCTATCGCATTAGGAGGTGTGTTTGCTGGTAATAGAAATGCCATGCAAGCGGCCATGCCAGCTACGGGAGCCAAGAACAAAGGCTCGATCCCAAGGGTGAATGCTAAAGATATAGTCACAGGAACGAATACGCTGGAGGTAGCGCTGAGACTAGAGAACAAAGTGATGCTGAAGGCTGTTATGAAGGCGATAGCTGCCACTACCACTAAGAGATTAACCCCTGTTAGGAAAACTTCCATATTATTAACTATTATATCGATGACTCCAGTCTTCGTCAAGCCATTGCCGAGAGCTAGACCTCCCCCTACGAGAACAAATACGCCCCAACCTATTTCATCTTGGGCTTCATCCCATTCTAAAACTCCAATTCCCGGGAATATGAACATCATCGCTATCAATAAGGAGGCGATATAGATCCAATCTCCTGAGAGTGGTAAAAACCCACGGAGAGGTTCCAAAAAGGCAAAGATAAATACGTTGTCTATCAGCCATATTATTCCCATATCCATCGCATCAAGGAGCCATAAAAAGACAGCGATGCCAAAAAGGATCAATACATGTTTTTGTTTTTTAGTGAACTCACCCATCTCCGCTAACTCTTTTTTTATATCTTCTGTACCTCCTTCTATCGTTTCTACTTCAGGTTTGTAGACGGTCATCATCAATTTCCACACGAGCGGGATAGTTATCAGCAATACTGGTACAGCCCTGATCATCCATCCTCCAAAAGATATCTCTATATCGTGTTGAGCCAAAAAACCTATGGTAATGGGTACAGGAGGTGTTCCAACAGGTGTTCCCATACCACCTAGATTTGCCGTGAATGCTATACCGATGACCATAGCCTTACCCAAATTGCTCCCCTTCGGTTCATCTATGGCCTTTTTTATGATCCCAATACCTATCGGTAACATTATAGCGGTAGTAGCAGTATTAGAAATCCACATAGAAAGAAAAGCGGTCGCAACGAATATACCTAATAAAAGGTTTTCTGTTTTATCACCCATTATAGAGATGAACTGTAGTCCTATCCTCCTGTCGAGGTCGTACTTTTTAAGGGCGCCAGCTATGATGAATCCAGCAAGAAGTAGAGTATTAACTGGAGTGGCTATAAAAGCGAGTCCCTCAGCGGCCGGATGAATTCCAAATAGTATTTGAAGTATGATCACCAAAAGGGCTGTAACAGCTATAGGTAAAGCCTCGGTGATCCAAAATAATGCCGCGGTGAAAGCTATAGCGATCATTATCTTCTGATCTATAGATAATGGTATTGGAGATAAGGCGAAGATAGAGACTCCGATAAAGGTGGAGATTATTATCATCAGTTTTCGGTTCAATTTGATCATATTATTCTCCTTTTTATTTAGCTGACCTCAAGCCACCAATATTACCATGATCTTGGCGAAAATAACCATGCCGAGCAGAGCGAAAGGATAAGTAGATCCATATCCCGCTCCCACATCCTCTGTACCGGTGGATTCTATAGCCGCCCCTAGACCTGGAGTCGAAGTCATGCCGCCTGTTATGGCGCCAGAAACGACTATCCAGTCGAGATCCCAGAGTCCTCTCAAAAGTAGCATACCAGCAGCGATCGCCCCAAGGCCTACTAAGAAAGTTATCAGAACCAATACGATACCTGCACTCATGAGTGCACTTATGAACTCTTCACCTGCTTCTATGCCAACGACAGCCAGGAAAATAGCGAGAGTGAGCGACCTTATACTGGAGAGGACTTCATGAGACATCCTTGTCTTGATCGGACCAACCTTGCCGAGATATCCGATGATGAGTGCTGCAGGAAGTACGCCTCCTGTTATCCCTAGAGTAGCGGTTCCGAGTGGTCCCAGTGGTATCGGTATTTCTCCCAAGATACCTCCTAAAACAAGAGCCAAAGTGAAACCCCCGACACTGAAAGTAACGGTCTCTTTCGTCAGATCTTCCTCATCACCAGATGTGACTTGATCGATATGTTCTTTGAACTTTTCCTTTTCCTCCTCGATATCGATATTTCTTATCTTGGGCCACATCTCCTCAAAAAGTATTACCATTATCACACCAAAAGGATAGCCTATCGAGTGGCCGATGACGATCTTCTCCCTAGCGGTTTCCGAGACACCCTCAATATGTGCGCCAAGACCAGGTGAACTAGTCAGGGCACCGCTGAAAACCCCCTCGATATATCTAGCATCTACTGCGCCCAGACTCCCAAATATTTTAGCTCCAACGATGGTCAATATCGCCGCAACTAGCGTCATCAGGAAACCCGCTACTACGAACTTGAAACCATGTGCCTTGATCACACCGCCTATATCTTTCGCGGCCATCAGTCCTACCGCTGCGACGAATAAGGCAAGTGAGATTACAAAGTAAGAATGAGGGACTGTTATCTGGGCTATCTCCATTCCAAATATGGATACACTGCTCAATATACTGATAGCTAGTCCCATAAAAAGAGCACCCGAAATTCCCAACCTAAACCCTTTGACTTCAATTTGACCCAATAGGATACCACCCAATACAGCGATTGACAGCATCAAAAGGCTGTTGTCAATCAAAGTTCCTATAAATCCCATTTTTAAACACCTCTTTTAATAACCCATACGTTCCCCTGATATTCTGACTTATAGCTTCTTAACATCGATGTTTCAAACCTCTGTAATTGTTCTAATATAAATATTTTACTTAATGAGTCTAATGTTTAACTTCTTCAATATTATATTTCTTTCTTAGTATGTTTTAAAAATTCAGATGCGGGCACAAATTATTTATATCAACGATTCAAAACAGATTGTACCGAGGGAGATGAGAATATGGAATCAAGTGAGATCAAGGTTTTGTTAGTGGATGATGAACAAGATTTTCTAGAACAAGCCATCTCGCTACTACAGGAGGAAGAAGAACGATTTGTATTCAAAACCTCAGAGAGCGTCGACAATGCCATAAAGCTGATAGAAGAAGATACCGATATCGATGCAGTGGTCTCAGATTATCATATGCCGGAGAAAGACGGGATAGAATTTCTAAGAATACTGAGAAAGGAAATGGATTCAGATATCCCCTTTATTTTGTTCACTGGAAAGGGTTGGGAAGAGGTAGCGATGCAGGCCTTGAACCTTGGTGCGAGCAAATATATTTGGAAAAATGAAGAGCCCAACATATACGGACAGAAGTCTCCTGTAAACCAGTACGAAATCTTAGCAAGAGAGATAGTCAAGGAAGTAAAAAAGCACAAGAATAAAAAGAATTTGAAACTGACGAAAAGGACTATAGAAAAGGCAAGGGAGGGTATCTTCTGGATCACAGCTGAAGGCGAGATACTTTATGCGAACAAAACAGTGAGGGAGATGCTAGGATATGACCAGGATGAATTGACTGATATGACAATATTTGATATCGACCCAAGTATTGAGCAGGAAGATAGGGAAGGGTCCTGGAAAAGGCTGAAAAAAGAAGTAAGTGTGACTTTCGATACAAAACATCAAGCTAAAAATGGAAAGATATTCCCGGTTGAAATAACTAGTAATTATATAAGACATGAAAATAAGGAACTCGAATTTGCTTTCGTCCGGCGGACCGAGGGAACATGAAACTCTAGCCTCTCTAGAATTCCTTTGAAAAATGAGGATGAAATATATATATGCCCATTTTGATGGAAGGAGCGCCAGCGAGGGGATCGGTGATTAAGTCATCTGAAGATATACCATATATCGGGGAGATCGGAATCATCCTCAGCTTATTCGTTTATCTAGGATTAACATTGATATTTTTCCAAGTTTTTGACTATTCGATACTCTTTCTATCTATCCTCCCTGTAACCCTTGCCAGTGCTTGGACTGGGTCAAAATTCGGCACAATTACAGCCCTGGGATTGGTTATTTACAACATTTTTATCCTAAGCATTACAGGAAATATAGAAATGATCTTTGAAATCACTTTTATCGGATGGTCTGCCGTCATGATATTGCTGGCATGGATGGTCGGAAAGATCAAAGACGTGAATACCCAATTGAATAAGGAACTGAAAAAAAGAAAGAAAATAGAGAAAAAGTTGAGTGGAAGTAAAAAAAGGATAGAAAAGCTCCATGTGATAGCTAAAGAATTAGAAATATCTAGAAAAAAAGACGAGATTTACAAACTAACTATAAGAGCCTCTAAAGAAATATTAGATTTTGATATATGCTGTATATTAGTAGTTCATGAAGATAAGCTTGTCGTCGAACAGAGCTCTTATCCTGCAAGTTCTAGTGGTGAAGAATGGATACCTCTTCATGACAGTATAGCAGGAAAGACCTATCTGAACAAAGAATCTTATTTGATTGAAAACATAGATGATCATGAATACAGTCCAAGTAAACCAACTGAAAATACAGAAGAATATAATTCCTTCATCAGCATACCACTTGGAGATGAAGGAGTATTTCAGGCCTGTGGTAAAGAAGCAGGAAGTATAAAAGGAAGGGACGTCGAGGTATTAGAACTCCTGTGTGACCATGCCACCGAGGCTTTGAAAAGGCTTAAGATGATTGAAAGAGAAGAATTCCTCCATTCTTTGCTCAGACATGACGTGAGAAACAAGATAAATATTGTAAAAAGATATCTTAGCGTTGTATTAGAATATGATCTGCCTGAAAAACCAAAAGAGCATTTACAAAAAGCGAATAGAGTAATCCAAAAAAGTGATGACCTGATTGAAAAAATAAAAACACTGAGTAAAGTGGAAGAAGAAAAAATAATCGAAATAAACGTATCCAAAGCTATAAGGTCGGCAATCGAAAAGAATAAGGGTTTAGCATCCGAAAAAGGAGTTGAAATAGAAACCGATCTATCGGGGTCTAAGGTCAAAGCTGGTCCGCTTTTGGAAGAACTTTTCGCCAATCTGATCGAAAACAGCCTTAAACATTCAGGCGGGGACCTAGTCAAGGTATCCGTTGAGGAATCTAGGTATAAATCCAACGTCATAATCGAAGATGACGGTAAAGGAATACCATCCCAAGAAAGAGAAAAGATTTTCGAAAAAGGCTATAAAAAAGGAGAGAATGCGGGATCCGGACTGGGTATGTATATGGTAAATAAGATCGCAAAAAATTACGGAGCTAAAGTCTTGATCGATGATTCTAAACTCGGAGGTGCACTGTTTGAGGTACCCTTAGAAAAAGTTGACAATTAGTCTTATGCAAGATCTTTAAGCTTTATATTTATATATTAGTTAACTGGATTTCTATTTTGTCATGGACGAGAACCGATTTAAAAAAATAATCAGTTCCCAGTTAAAGAGTCTCAATACCGGAATGGTCTCCCAAAAGAAGAGTTTAAAAGAGCTTTTAGACGAGGAAAACCCTTCCGTGGAAACTAGAGAGGGCAAAGATCATTATTTTGAATACGAGCATTTAGAAAAAATCGAAGAATCCATACCACTCTATAAAAAAGACGAGCTCAAACTTCCAATAATAGTCTATAATGATCCGTCTCTGGATCAGTGCTATGTGAAAAGAAGGATCGAAGGAGAAGTGATCAAAAATCTAATAGGATTGGAAAATAAGACGATAAAGGACGATAGAACATGGTTTTCAAAACCTCTTATCACCGAGATGATCAGAGAGTATGACGATATATTTCAATTCGTCTGGACTCCCAAATTGAACAGAAATCTCTCTTCTAAATAATTAAAAATAGATTAGTTAAAGGATTTTTGAAACGAAGAAACCGTCTTAATATCTATCTTTATTTACTTCTTAAGGGTGAGTTCTTCTCCACAACATCGGAATTCACACGTTGCACAGGTTCCCTCTTCCTCTCCCTCACAGCATTCGTTACACTCGCTGATGACTTTCATCTCAAAGCCACACTCTTCGCACATATATACTTCCCCTTTTTCCATATCATGACATTCTGGCATATTTTCACCACTATATAATAGGAAGAAACAGTAAATAAACTTTTGCTAACCGCATCTCACTCTTAATCAGAACTGGAGTCGATGGGATATCCCTTTTCCTTCCAATCGTCTATTCCTCCTTCAAAATCTACAACTTTCTCAAAACCGAGTTTCTCTAACTTTTTTGCGGCTTTGGGACTGGCATCGCAATCAAAGTCTTTACAATATACGATCGTTTCTTTATCCGTGTCTAGCTCACTCCTTCTTTTACCTATCTCTCCTAGAGGTATGTTCACAGAACCGGGGATGTGTTCTTTTCTGAACTCCTCTTCCGGGAGAACATGGACTAGCTGGAATTCTTCTTCAGAATCTAATTTCTCTTTCAATTCTTCTGCAGATATAGTTTCCATCGATTATCACACCGTTCTATTAATTGGTAAAACCGATATTAATATTTATTCGAAACAAATTGCCTTTAAAAAGACGATATAGAGGAAAACTTTAATAATAACGGCATGTGATGAGATGAACCGCAATTCATTGCTGGTGTAATTGATGACTGATTCTCCAAGTAAAGAACAAAAAGAGGAAAACTCCTCTGTAGAAGAAGCCCAGGTGAGCGATGTTGGTCCATTAGATGAATGGATAAAAAATATTGACATTAGCAGCACAAAAGAAATAGAGGTGCCTGAACTTTTGGCCGATCAGGTAATCGGTCAAGACGAAGCTGTGAGTGTAGCGAAAAAGGCGGCTAAACAGCACAGGCACCTGATGCTTATAGGTCCACCTGGCACTGGGAAATCGATGATAGCTAAATCGATGACCGATTTCCTGCCCACACAAGAGATGGAAGACATACTCTGCTTTGCAAATGAAAAGGACGAGAACAATCCAAAAATCAGAACCGTCCCCGCTGGCAAGGGAGACGATATAGTCGAGGCTCATAGAAGAGAGGCAAAGAAAAAAGAAAAACAGAAGAACCGGGGGATGTTGATGATCCTGGCCCTGATAGTTGGGGCAGCTATCGCAATATCTATCTGGACTGGAAATTTCCTGATTATGTTTTTCGGGATACTAGCAGCAGCGATGTTGATGATCGCTATGAGAGCAAACCCCAGAGGGATGGGACAGGATTCTGATGTTCAAACTCCTAAATTATTGAAAAGCCATAACTCTCCTAGTGAGAAACCACCTTTCATCGACGCCACTGGTGCCCAATCCGGTGCTCTTCTTGGCGATGTGAAGCACGATCCATTCCAGAGTGGAGGTCTGGAGACACCTGCACATCAAAGAGTGGAAGTCGGAGCGATACACGAAGCTCACAACGGTGTTCTATTCATAGACGAGATGCACATGCTCGGTATGGATTCACAGCACAGTCTTTTGACAGCTATGCAGGAAAGAAAATTTTCTATCACGGGTCAGAGCGAAAGGAGCAGTGGAGCGATGGTCCAGACAGAGCCAGTTCCCACCAATTTCATATTGGTTGCTGCTGGTAATCTGGACTCAGTTTATGGGCAACGAGATCAAAAAGGCGTTCAGCACGGCGGTATGCATCCAGCATTGAGATCAAGGATCAGAGGTTATGGATATGAAGTTTACGTGAACGACACGATGGACGATACTGATGAAAATCGTAAGAAACTCATCCGCTTCATAGCTCAGGAGATAGAAAAAGACGAGAAAAAGATCCCACACTTCACCCAAGGCGCGATAAAAGAGATGTTGAGGGAAGCTCAAAGAAGAGCGAACAAACGTGGTGAACTCACATTAAGACTCAGAGAGTTAGGGGGTCTTGTCAGAGTGGCTGGCGATCTAGCAGTAGAAAGAGGACACGAGATGACTAAAGCTGAAGATGTTGTTGATGCAAAATCAACAGCTAGGTCCTTAGAACAGCAGGTTACGGATAAGTTCATCAAAAAAAGAAAAGAGTACAGCATGTATAAGACAGAAGGCGACATGGTCGGAGTAGTGAATGGCTTAGCCGCGATGGGCGACGAGCAGCAAGGTTTGTCTGAGTACTCCGGTATAGTCCTGCCGATAGCTGCAGAGGTGACTCCAGCTCATTCAAGTGAAGAAGGTAAAGTGATAGCGACTGGAAGACTCGGAGATATAGCAAAGGAAGCGGTGCAGAACGTTTCAGCACTTATCAAAAAATATACCGGTGAGAACATATCTCAGTACGATGTACATATACAATTCATAGGTACCCAACAGGGAGTTGAAGGAGATTCCGCTTCGATATCGATAGCCACTGCGGTGATATCCGCGCTTGAAAATATACCGATCGATCAGAACATAGCGATGACCGGATCACTCAGCGTGAGAGGACAGGTCTTACCTGTAGGCGGTATAACCTCAAAGATAGAAGCCGCCGCCGAAGTAGGGATGGACAAGGTATTGATCCCCAAGATGAACGAAAAAGACGTCGTCATAGAAGAAAAGTACAAGGATAAGATAGAGATAGTCCCCGTTGAGAACCTAGGAGAAGTTTTAGAGGAAGCTCTTGTAGGTGAAAAAAAGGAAAAATTGCTTGACAAACTAGCTTCTCTCCTAGAGATCAAAACGATACCGTTCCCGACCAGTGAGCCCACACCGAAGAGGTCCAATAATTCTTGAAAGTAGGTGAAGATTAAATTGGGAGCCTTTAACCTTTTATCCGAAGAGATAAGGTCTGTATTATCAGAGATAGGGATAGAAGAAGAAACCAGGCCGCAGGAAGATGCTATCCCACCAATCCTCGAAGGAAAGAACACACTTGTCATAGCACCAACAGGTATAGGAAAAACTGAGGCTGCATTTTTACCCATACTGGATAATATACTGAAAAGAGACGAAGATGGATTTTCTCTTCTGTACATAACACCTTTGAAAGCCCTTAACCGAGACATGATAAGAAGGATCAACGAATTTTCAGATCGATTAGATTTCAGCGTTGGCGTAAGGCACGGAGACACTAGTAGAAAAGAGAGAAGAAAACAATCGGAGGATCCCCCCGACGTACTGATCACAACTCCCGAAACACTACAGATCATGTTCACCGGGAGCAAATTGAGAAAAGGTCTAGAGAACGTGAGGCATGTCATCGTAGATGAACTCAATGAGCTGGCTGAGGACGAAAGAGGGAGTCAGTTAGCTCTTGCCTTAGAACGTCTGAACGAACTTACCGGCAGAAATTTCCAAAGAATCGGTCTCTCAGCTACAGTTGGATCACCTAACATAGTGAAGGATTTTCTGGTCGGTGTCGAGAGAAATGGGAAGATAATCGAAACATCTGGTAAGAGAGAACTAGATATTAAAGTGGAGAAACCTATCAAAAAAGAGAATGAAGATAAAAGGCTAGCAGAGATAATGAGGTGTGATACTGATAAAGCTGCCTCATTAAGATTCTGTAGAGAACTGATAGAAGATCATAATTCAACTTTATTTTTCGTTAATACTAGAGATGCAGCTGAATCACTGTCTTCATCATATACTCTTTGGAAAGAGGAAAAGCCAGAAAGCGACTTCCCGATAGGAGTTCACCACGGCTCACTATCGAAAGAGGCACGTATCGATATGGAAGAGAGTTTTAAAGACGGTAGTCTAAAAGGACTGATTTGTACATCTTCGATGGAATTAGGTATCGATGTCGGTAAGACCGATCTGGTACTTCAATATCAGTCTCCTAGACAGGTTACAAGGTTGATCCAGCGCGTAGGTAGGTCCGGACATAGGATCGATGAAATCTCCAAGGGCAGGATAATCTCCACAACTCAGGACGACATATTGGAAGGAGCCGTGATATCTAGAAGAGCGGAGATAAGAGAACTTGAAGAGACTGATATACCAGAAAATCCGCTGAGTGTACTTGCAAATCAACTGATCAGCACGGTTCACACTGAAAAGGAATTTGAACCCGATGACTTTTTCGAGCTGGCTAAAAGAGCTTATCCATTCAGAACGCTCAAAAAAGAAACTTTCGACGATATGGTGGATCAACTAGCCAAAATCAGACTGATCTGGAAGGATGAAGGAAAGATAGGAAAGCGTAGAGCATCATTGAATTATTTTTACGATAATATCTCTATGATTCCTGACGAGAAGACTTACCTTCTAAGAGACATCTCAAAAGATTCCGTGATCGGAACATTAGACGAAAGTTTCGTTGCGACCAACATCCAGGAAGGAGAAGTCATAACCTTACAGGGGAAAGCCTGGCGGGTGGTGGATATGAAAGAGGAGGAAGTACTTGTGGACAAAGTGGGCAATGTTGGGAAGATCCCTGATTGGACCGGTGAAGATATCCCCGTTCCGTTTGAAGTTGCTCAAGAAGTGGGTGAGTTACGTGGTAAAGGAGAAATATCCGCTTTAGACGAGTATCCCGTAAGTGAAAAATGCAAAGAAAAATTCAAAGAACATCTTACCGCTCAAAAAGGATACGAAACTGCGACTGATCATAAAGTAGTGTTAGAGTTCGAAAAAGACACCGCCGTCATAAACGCTTGTTTCGGAACCAAAGTCAATGAGACGTTAGGCCACCTATTCGCCTCTCTCCTCTCTGCGAGAATCGGTGAAAGTATAGGACTCCAAACCGACCCGTACAGGATCATGATGAACCTTCCAAGAAGAATAAAACCGTCTATTTTCCGTGAAATACTGGAGGATACCGATCCAGATACACTTGAAGAGCTTTTGAAAAAGAGTATGAGAAATTCTAATTTCTTCAACTGGAAGTTCCTCCATGTAGGAAAAAAATTTGGTGCGATCCAAAAAGATGCAGATTGGCGAAAAATAAATATGGATAAAATTATAGATACTTTTGAAGATACGATTCTCTACGAAGAAGCGGTGAAAAAAACATTTCGAGACAATATGGATATCGAAATGACAAAAGACGTATTGAGGAAGATAAGATCCGGGGATATAGACGTTGTATTTTCTGATAACGGTATATCTCCGATCGGGGAAGCAGGGCTGGAAAAGCACGAAGATTTCTTAAGCCCGGAAAGAGTTAGTAAGGCTGTTCTTGAATCATTAAAAGAGCGACTTGAGTCAAACGTAGTCATAATGAAATGTCTTCGCTGTGGAAACAGGAGGAGAAAACGTGTCAGTGACGTCGGAAAACCAAAATGCCCCAAATGTGGGTCCTCTATGATCGCGCCTCTCAGCAAATACCACGATGAAGAGATCATAGATAAAGACGAAAAAGAGTTGGAAGAAAGCAAAAAAAAGGAATTGAAAAAATATTACAAACTAGCAGAGTTGGCTAGAGTCTATAAGAAGAGAGCCGCGATGGCTCTATCTGCTAGAGGGGTTGGGCATCAAAAGGCAGGGAGGATACTAGGGAAAAGACATAAGGATGAAGACGATTTTTTGAGAGACGTTCTAGAAGCTGAAATCCAATATGCAAGGACCAAGAGATTCTGGGATTAATTTTGTATATTATCACAAAAAGTTATTAAGGGGTGTTTGAATAGAATAACACACGAACCAAAAAAGTCATTTTGCATTAAGTAACTAATCGGGGTAAGCCTATGGAAAACGAAAAGAATTCTTCAGATAATGAAAGTTTACAAAACTTGAAACGATTAGCCTCAGTTGGCAATTTGACCGCTAGAGCTCTCAAAGAAGCAGGATTTGATTCTGTTTCTGAATTGGAAAAAACCGGATCAGAGGAGCTCCAATCGATAGAACATATAGGCGTCAATCTAGCGGAGAATATATTGGAAGATGTCAAACACGAAAATTTAGAAGAGGTAGAAGATGGAGCTAGAGAAAAATTAGAAATGAGATGCCCCGTATGTGAAAATTTTACGAAGGTGGAGGAAAATAGTTGTAAAGAATGCGAAGAATCTATCGAGCCTACATCCCGCGTGGTCGTACCCGATAAAGGATTTATTGAAAATCCAATTGAAACCTTGGCCGCCATCGAAGAAAAAATACTGTTCGACGAGGAAGATGCTGAGAGCTGGTTCATAAGAGGTTCTATATTAGAGAGTATAGGTGCAAATCGCAAAGCTTTAGAAAGTTTCGATAGAGTGATAGAACTCGATCCCTTGTTTGATCATATATGGAACGCTAAAGCTAACGTATCGTTGAAATTGGGAGAGACCAGTGAAGCCGCTAAAGCCTATAAACTCGCCTTTGACTCACATCAAGGACCGAGTGATATAATGAGTACTATAGAAGAAAGGGAGGCCTCGCCGTCCAAAGAGAAAAAGGATCTGGAAGAAATAGACGAGATAGACGAAGAACTGGATGAAAAGATATCAAAGGCACGAGAATTACTTGGGGGGATAAAAGGAAGAGATGATCAGTTGTCTGAGTTACTCATCAATTTGGATAGAGTGACAGAAGAAAGAACTGGGGGTGATAGGGAGAAGGCCTTGAAGATGGTTGAAAAACTCATCCAGCGTTCTGAGGCGCTCTTAGAGTTCGATGATGAATTGCAAGAACTCGAAGAGGAAATAGAAAAAATAGAAAATAAAGATTTGAAAAGCAGAGCTGAAAGTGATTTTGAAGAGATACAAGATCAGGTTGAAAAAAAGAACTACATAGATGTAAAAAGACTGTTAGCAAATCTTCAATATTCCCTTGAATTTGAAAAGAAAAAGCTGGAAGAAAAACGCGTTAGCGAAGAAAAAATGTCTAAAATAATTGGAAAATTAAATGACCTCTCTGAAGAGCTGACAGATGAAACCGATGGTATAATAGGTTTGAGTGAGTCAATCTCCCGTGCGAAAGATTTCAAAGAAGAGGGTAGTCCAAATAAAGGTCTTAAGGAAGTGGAAGATTATCTGGAAAATGAACCGGCTATCAAAGGTATATCTAAAAATATAGACAAAATAGAAACGATGAAAATGAGCCTAGAAAACCTTGGTTTCGAACATGATTTCCTAGATGATATCGAAGATAGATTTGAGAAAGGCAAAAGATTGTGTGAAAATAGCGAATACAGAAATGCTGAGCAACTCTATAACGAGATATTAAAAGATATCGAAACAGAAATAGAAGAAAGCGTAGAAGACGTCGAAGAAGAATTAGAAATAAGGATCCAAGAGATGGAAAGGTTAATCGAGAAGGGAGAGGAAAAGGGGATAGATATCGGAGATCTTAAGGATGATTACGAGGAGTTCAAAGAGGGGTTGAACAGCGGAGAAGGAAGCAAAGACTTTTTAAAAGAAATCAATGAGACGATAGCGGAAGGCAAAGACATTTTGGCATTCAGGTCCAACATTTCACAAATTGAAGAAAAAATAAACGAAGGTGGAGAGGATATAAAAAGCTCAAAGTATGAGGAAGTGAAAAAAGAACTAGAAAAGACCTTTGAAGAAGAGTATCGAAAAATAGCTATAGAAAAGTCATCTGAACTCAAAGAGGAGTTAGAGAACAAAATAGAACAAATCCAAAAGAAAAAAGAACTTAAAAGCAAAGTCGAAAGCAAATTGGCTGAAGCTAGAAAGAAGCTTTCTGAACTGCGAAAAACCGATTTTGATATCAGTAGGATGAAAATGCTTTTGAAAAAATCAAATCAAGCTAGGAAAAAAGGTGAAGTAGAACGGTCCCTTGAACTGACCAAAAAATTCATCGAATCAGCTGACCAAATTTTAGAACTCTCTGAGCCTGTAGAGAAGGCTAAAAGTCTGGTTGAACAGTTGGCTGAAAAAGACTTGATAGAGGAAGATAGGATCAATTATGAAATCGAACAGTATGAAAGATTGGTCGAGATAGAAAAATACGAGATGTCTAGAAAAAAGTTGCGTGAGCTGATCAAAGAATTGGAAAGAGCTTTGGAAGAAGAGAATAAAATACCTCCTCCTGGTGATGAATTCGATAAATCATCAACACAGATACCTACCCAGATCAAGGAAAAAGTGAGAAACGTTAAAGAACTGAATAATCTCGTAGAAAAAGCGGATATAGAAATAGAAGTGAATAGAGAACCTCTAAAAGAGGCGATAATAAAGATAAAAGATATAGAGTACGAGGAAGCTAATGAGATATTGAACGAATGGAAGGATAAACTGATAACTAGATTGAATCATAAATTAGGAGATAAAGTAGATGAGATGAGTGAGGAGATTGAAGATATCGACCCTCCAAATTCAGTTAAAAAGCGAGGCAATACAATATTTAGAGAGACTCGTGAAAAATGGGAAAGAGGAGAATATGAAGAAGCTCTCCAGGCCCTTATATCTGCTACTGAGTTTATAGGCAAAGTGAGCGAGAAAGAGAATGATCAGGATAAGGAAATTTTCGTGATGAAAAAGATCTTAGAAGACTTGGAAGAGTTAAGATATGGCGATGGGGAGATTGATGAACTCTTCGATGAACTGAAAGATAAAAAAGAAGATGTGGAAGAGTTCGAAAAGAATATAGAAGAATTGAAAGAAAAAATAAAGAAAAGGCTCAAGGTCGCACTAAAGAAGGAATCAAAGAATCTAGAGAAGAGGGTCGAGGGGTTAAATAAGAGAGAATTGGTGGTAGCATTGAGTAATTTCTTGGATCTGAGAAGCGATCTGAAAAATGACAACCCAGAAGGAGCAGCATGGGTGGGCAGGGAGTATATCAAGACCATCGAGCAGAGTTGATCATCTTTGAATTTTATAGATGATTTCGATATAGAGGTTCTTGAAGGTGTGTATGAACCTTCTGAGGACACGTACTTGATACTGGAGATTCTCGAATTA
Source organism: Thermoplasmata archaeon (assembly GCA_046540335.1). Lineage (GTDB taxonomy): Archaea > Thermoplasmatota > Thermoplasmata > Halarchaeoplasmatales > Halarchaeoplasmataceae > Natronoplasma. The sequence goes on from JBKHFH010000013.1 coordinate 19,502, forward strand.
GATGATGATGAAGACGTTTTAGAATTGGGATGCGGCACAGGTGTGATCTCTCTCTATTGCAGTTCTAAAGGTTGTAATGTGCTTTCTGTAGATAAGGATATGAAAGCTCTCAAAAATACCGAGAAAAATGCAAAAAAGAATGATATAGATATTTCAGTCCAAAAAAGCGATCTTTTTTCAAACATCGCCAAACAGGATTGGGACACGATAATATTCAATCCGCCTTATCTACCGGAAAAAAAAGACCTGCCTAAAGATGAGAGATGGGACGGAGGAGAAAAGGGTGATGAGATCATCGTGAAATTTCTAAAAAGGGCAGGAGGCTACTTAAATGATGATGGTGAGCTGTATTTCTGTTATTCCAGTCTCTCGCCCGAAGATAAGATAAGAGAGGTTATAAAATGTGAATATAGGGTGATCGATAAAAAGATAGAAAGATTCTTTTTTGAGAATCTATATGGATTTAGATTAAAGAAAAAATAAATTCTTGATAAAGTTTTTTTATTTAACAGGATGGAGCCATCCTTGATATTCTTCCACTTTACCTCTTACTGCATTCATATATCTCTGCTGTATGTCATCTGTTATCGGTCCCTTTCCATCCGATATCTTCCTTCTATCTATTTTCCTGATTGGCGTGACTTCTGCTGCCGTACCCACAAAAAAGGCCTCATCGGATATATATATCTGATCTCTAGTAATCTTTTCAACATTTACATTATATCCCAAATCTTCGGCTATCTGAAAAACAGAAGCTCTAGTGATGCCTTCGAGGACATCAGCGGTCTGTGGTGTGTATAGTTCACCATCTCTCACTAGGAAAAGATTCTCACCAGTACCTTCTGCCACATATCCACCTGGGGTCAACATTATAGATTCCACGTATTCATTCTCTACCGCCTCCATCTTAGCCATAACGGAATTCAAATAATTACCGCTTGCTTTTGACTTAGTTGGGAATACATTGGGATGATGTCTCGACCATGATGTGGTCTGTACCTCAACGCCGTTTTCTAGAGCGCCATCTCCTAAGTACTCTCCCCAGGGCCATACAGCGATACTGACATTCACTGGATTATCTAGAGGGTTGACTCCCATGCTCCCATAACCTCTGTAGGCTACAGGTCTGATATAACAGGATTTCAGTTCGTTTTTTTGGATCAGTTCCTCTATAACTGAAATAAATTCTTCTTTTTCGTAACCTAGATCCATGTTTATTATCTTGGCGGAATTAGAGAAGCGTTCCATATGGTCATCTAATCTAAAAATAGCCGGTATACCTTCATTGTTGTAGGCCCTGATCCCTTCAAAAACACCGGTTCCGTAATGTATCACGTGGCTCAAGACATGGATCTTCGCATTTTCCCACTCGACGAATTCACCATCCATCCAAATATAGTCGACTTCTTCCATAGTGATATTTTATACTATTAGAGAAGAAAAAACTTTTGGTGCAGAGTGGCATTATCCTTAAATAATTAGTGACTTTAACAAGAAACATGAGTAAAAAAACATCGGTAGTAGGTTTAGCTCTTCTTATTTTAGGTATGTTTTTGGTATTGGCTTTTTGGCCGCTTTTTGGAGTCTCAGGCAATGAACTAGCGAATGATTGGGATAGCAACCAGTATGAATCTTACGACGAGGGAGACGTTGTACTCGTTCATGGAACAATAACGGAGGTATCTCCTGAAGAGTTAGGTGGAATTACGGAAGAATTGTTAGGAGGAATATCCGTAGAAATAGATGATGATCTTTATGTGATCCTAGCAAATCAAAATTCTACCGACCTTGAAGTCGGCGATGAAGTTTACGGAACATTGACCTTGAATGAAGGAAGTTTGATCGAGTACTGGGCACATGACGGAGATATGAGGAATAAGAGGAACATAGATTATTTGTCGTACGGTCTGATCGGCGCCGGTATCGTCATAACGGCGGTCGGTGTATTCAAGGATTAAGTTAAAATAACATCTAACCCAATCGGAAAGCAAGATGGAAGCAAGATCTAGAGAACGTTCTCAACCGTACCAAGATTGGACAGAAAAGTATCGACCAAAGGATCTATCTGAGATCGTGGGTAATGGGAAAGGAATCCGAGAGTTGAAAGATTGGGCCAGTAAATGGATCTCTAGTAAGCCGGAAAAAAAAGCCATTATTTTAGCTGGAAAACCGGGTATAGGTAAAACCTCTGCAGCTCTAGCATTAGCCAATCATATGAAATGGGAAGTCTTGGAGATGAATGCATCTGACCAGAGAAACCGCAACTCGATCAGGAAATTCGTAGGAAGAAGTGCGGTTGACGATACCTTTTCTGATTCAGGAGATTTTACACCATATAAAAAAGGAAAGCGAACCCTTCTTATAATGGATGAAGCGGACAATATCTTTGGAAAGGAGGACAAAGGCGGTATAGGAGAAATGATCTCCACTATCAAAAAGACTGAACAGCCTGTTATATTGATCGCCAACGATTATTATGATCTAACGAGAAGGTCAGGTGAATTGAAAAGTCTGTGTAAGAAGATCGACTTCCAGCCTGTAGATGAAAGAAAAATAAAGGATCATCTTATTAGCATATGTAGAAAAGAAAATATAACATTTCAAAATAAAGTCCTAGACAGGATAGCAGAATATTCAGAAGGGGATGTTCGATCAGCTGTTAGAGACCTTCAGAGTGTAGCCGCAGGAAATGAAAGGATTGAACTGGAGGATTTAGATGTTCTAGGAGGAAGGAACAGAGAGGCCGATATATTCCCCACTCTAAAGAAGATATTGAAAAATCAAAGTCCGATTGAAGCAAAGAGAAGCATTCTGTCATTGGATGAGGAGCCTTCAGACCTTTTGACATGGATAGACGAGAACCTACCTAGGGAATACAATGATAGTAGGGAACTCTACAAAGGTTACAGATGGCTGTCTAAATCAGACGTCTACATAGGACGGGTTCGGAGAAGACAGGCATATCGCCTTTGGAGTTACAGCAACTCCCTGATGACGGCAGGAGTTTGTTCTGCAAAGATCCACAGACATACGGGATGGACAAAATACGCATTCCCTAGTTGGATAAGAAAAATGAGCGGATCTAAAGGAAAAAGATCCATGAAACGAAAGATGAGCAATAAATTCGCCCCTGTATTCCATTTAACTACGGACAAATTTAATTCGGAATCCCTACCTTATATTAGATATCTGATGAAAGAAAATCTTAACTTTAGGGAAAAAACAGTGATTTCATTGGGACTTGAGAAAAACGAGGTCGCCTATCTACTCGGGAAAAAAGAAAGTTCTGAAGAAGTGATGTCTTTATTCCAAAAAGATGATCTAGAAGATGACTTCAATGGAAAAGATAGGAATGAAGAGGAAGAAGAGAGCGATGAAGAGAAAGACGAAAATAGAAAAGATGATGAGCAAAAATCTCTGATGGAGTTTTGATCTATGAAAGAGAAAAAAAAGGAGATATTGCGCAAACATGGTTACTCTTTAACCGGAAAAGAAAGCGGTGTTAAACTCTGCCAGTGGGTGGGAGAAAAATTGACTAGCGGAGACTCATGCTATAAAGAAGACTTTTATGGAATAGATTGTCACAGATGTTTACAGATGTCGCCAACATTAGATATCTGTAATCAATCATGCCTATTTTGCTGGAGGTACCAAGATCACCAGAGAGAAAGAGAAGTCAATTTTGATGACGCTGAAACCATAGTCGAAAGGAGTTTAGAAGCTCAGAAAGAACTCGTCAGTGGTTATGGTGGGGAAGATAGCTGTTCTACAGATATGTGGGAAGAAGCTAAAAATCCAAATCAAGTGGCGATCAGTTTAGCTGGTGAACCCACTTTATATCCGTGTCTTGGAGAGCTTATAAAGGAATATAAGAAGAGAGGTATGACCACATTCCTAGTGACAAACGGGACAAGACCAGACGTTCTGAGAAATCTTGATCCACTCCCCACTCAACTGTATATAACTTTAGCCGCTCCGAATAAAAAGATATATCAGAAGCTTTGTGTCCCTAAATCTAAAGGGCTTTGGGAAAGATTGAATGAGAGTCTAGAGGTGTTGAGTTCATTGAATACAAGAACTGTGGTCAGACAAACTCTTGTCGAAGGATGGAACATCGGATGGGAATCTGACTATGCTGCGCTTTTAAAAAAGGCTGATCCAGACTTTATAGAGTCAAAAGGTTACGTCTTCGTTGGTGACTCGAGAAGAAGGATGTCTATCGATAATATGCCCTCACACCAAACTATCCGTGGATTTGCTGAAAAACTGAGTAAACTACTTGACAAAGAAATCTTACAGGAAAAAGAGAGGAGCAGAGTGGTTCTTATTGGGGATAAAGATCCTGAGCAGAGATTGTGAAAATAGATCATACTCTTACTTCTAAAACAGCTTATAAAAAATATACTTTTTTCCGGCTCTGTAGAAAACCTCTGTTTCACCGTTGATTTGAGAAGAGTAGTAACTAAATACCGCTTTAAAACCTCGATATTTCTCGAAATACATTCAATTTATTTCCTTATTTCTCCCCTTCTTGAAGGTTTTCTACACAGCCTTTTTTCCAGACGTATAATGAAAATTGGTGTTTGTCCACCGGTCAATACGGGATTAAATTGCGTAGGAGGTGATCCATCTGCAGGTTCCCCTACAGATACCTTGTTACGACTTAACCCTCCTTGCTGATCCCAGATTCGAACATCTCATAGGAGATGCCCTCATCTAGAATCAACTCGGATGGTTTGACGGGCGGTGTGTGCAAGGAGCAGGGGCATATTCACCGCGCCATTTTGAGGCGCGATTACTACCGAATCCAGCGTTCATGAGGGCGAGTTACAGCCCTCAATCCGAACTGGGACCGAGTTTAGGGATTACCTCCCTCTCTCGAGGTTGGAACCCATTGTCTCGGCCTTTGTAGCGCGCGTGTAGCCCGGGAGATTCGGGGCATACTGACCTACCGTAGACCTCGCCTTCCTCTGACTTAGCGCCAGCGGTCCCCCTAGTGTGCGCCATTCCTAGCGGAATAGATAGCAACTAGGGGCGAGGGTCTCGTTCGTTATCTGACTTAACAGAACGCCTTACGGTACGAACTGATGACGGCCATGCACCACCTCTCGGACATTCAAGCAAAGTCGTCAACTTGGCCCACATCCGTCCGTCGCCCCCGGTGAGTTTTCCGGCGTTGAATCCAATTGAACCGCACGCTCCTCCGGTTGCGGTGCTCCCCCGCCAATTCCTTTAAGTTTCATGCTTGCGCACGTACTTCCCAAGCGGTGGGCTTAACAATTTATCTACGGCACCGGATGCCCGCGTAGGACTTCCGACACCAAACCCACATCGTTTACACCCTAGACTACCCGGGTATCTAATCCGGTTCGCGCCCCAGGGCTTCGTCCCTCACCGTCGGGTCCGTTCTAGCTAGACGCTTTCGCCACTGGTGGTCCTCCAAGGATTACAGAATTTTACTTCTACCCCTGGAGTACCTCTAGCTTCTCCCGGCCCCAAGTCTGGCAGTTTCTCTGGAATTCGAACGGTTAAGCCGTCCGATTTACCCAGAGATTTACCAGACCGGCTACGGACGCTTTAAGCTCAATAAAAATGGTCACCACTCGGGCCGCGGGTGTTACCGCGGCGGCTGGCACCCGTCTTACCCGGCCCTTATTCCACCTGCTCTTTACACAGGTGAAAAGCCAGCACTGGGTGCTGGCACTTGGAGTTCCCTCATCGTGGTTTCCCACATTGTGAAGGTTTCGCAACTGCTGCACTCCGTAGAGTCTGGGCTCGTGTCTCAGAGCCCATCTCCGGGCTCCCCCTCTCAGGGCCCGTACCCGTCATAGGCTAGTGGGTCCTTTACACCCACTACTACCTGATAGGCCGCAGACTCATCCTTGGGCGCAGATGCTTTCGATCTCGGCGCATTCCAGCCTCCGAGATCTATGGAGTATTGTCCTCAGTTTCCCGAGGTTATACCCCACCCAAGGGTAGATTATCCACGTGTTACTGAGCCGTTCGCTGGGCGCGCGAAGCACCCTCAACTCGCATGTCTTAATCAAACTCCAATAGCGGTGACCGCCGGCAGGATCAACCGGAATTGAGTAAAGGAAGTACAACGAATTGGCGGATTCGTTGTGTAGTATAGAATCCAAATATGATTCCCTGCACGACTGGTGGACAAATTACACCTTTCATTATACGTCTGTCGGACTCAAGAGTTCACGGGAAACACCCCGGGTTTCTTGAATCCCCATTTGAAGCGTTTTTCCCAGAAAGGGGCACCTATTTAACTTTTTGGATTACCCTTTCATGTTGGAAATACAAACCACTCTTACCGTGGGATTTAACTCATTATGTGAGGGTGTATTTAACGCTTTCCACAGAGGAAGCGCGATGTCAATTGATTGATCTAAATTTTATTTTATATATACCCTCCTATGATCCTGCAAAAAAATTACTCTCCCTTCCTGTCCACTCAAGTTGTAATTATAAATCATATATGACCCTAAACTAAGACTGCCTAGAGAACCATGATTTGAACGTGGAGAGATATCGCCCAAATCGAAGAATATTTTGCGGAATGTTGATTCTAAAATCTCGACTTCAGGACAACTATACCATCTTCTGTAGTTATACTGATAGGCTGTTTACCAGTGGTATGATCCGTTCCTCTCATCTTCAGAACTTCTAGATATTTCCTTCTAGAGCCTTCCTCCTCCAACATACTCAAAAGTATAACCGTATCTACCGCATATGTGATCTCCTCGGGATAGGAGTCCCCAGGTGAGACCTCTCCTGTCAGAACAGTAACGGCCTGCCAGTTTTTGAGTAGATTCGTCAGTTCGAAGAGAAAAGAACGATAATTTTCTTCAAAAAATGTACCCACCACGGTTATGGGATCTATCACTATCCTCTGGGGCATGACTTCGGCTATCTTATCATCAATAAAATCAAGTAGTTCTTCGTATCCTTCGTTCTGAACTAACAATCCGATATCTTGATATTTGATTTCATTACCGAAAAAATCTTTATCTATGAAGTCAAATTGACTCGTGTATCTGAGCATCCATTGCGTAGGTTCTGAAAGTGTAGTGAAAAATAATCCCTGTTCACCTTTTTTTGCACCTTCAACTAGAAACCTCAAACCGAACGTCGTTTTACCGGTTCCTGCGCCTCCTGCCACCAGAGCTACCGATGGAAAAGGAAGCCCACCTTCTATCATCTCATCTAGTCCCTTAATCCCCGTCGAGATTCTTTCAAATTCTGGCATATTTTCAAAACTCCTCCATTAAATCTTTAACTTCTATAGTGTGGTTCACAAACTTCCTCACAAGTTCGTAAAGTTCCTCATGAGCTTCAGAGTCCATAACTATACATCCCAAGACATTTTCATATCTATCTATCATATCGCTGAAAGACTTAACAAATTTTTCGATCTTTTCGATGCTGTTGTAATTAAGCATCGGGGAGAGATTTTCGATCAAAACAAAATCTACATCACCCATTGATCCAAATCCATCTCTATCAGTATCCCTTTCAAAAACCTCTACCATGTTTTCTATTTCAAAAGACTTGTTCACGAAATCTACATTTTTCATTTCTTTTTTTTTCTCACCAGAAATACCTGTAATTGTGTCAATATACCAGATCTTTCTTCGATCAATATCGTGATTTTTCAAAAGATAATCCATATTCTGATATGGCCTATCAAGTGCAACAAAAAAACCTTTTTTATCCTCCAGATCTAAAAGCCCCTTCAGGAGGAAGAAATTGGTCTTTGCGACCATAGTGGTTGGGGTATCTATAAGTAGAGTGTTTGAGCCGTCAAGGCCTTTAAGTCTATCCATAAACCCTTTAACTAATTCAATATCAATTCTATTGGAAGCTCTTTGAGTCATGGATGAATTCAACTCTAAAAACTCTTTTGTCTATTTATATTTTACTAAGATTTAAGGAAATATTTTTTTTAGACTATGGTAAGAGTATTTGGACTCTGAGAAGATAAGGTTCTATCTCTCATAAAAAATTAAATAGTGGAAAAAGGTAAATAGGAAACAGTCTAAGCTAAGTAATGATATCATGAACCTCGATGAGTTGTTTTGGCCGGATAAAGTCGCCGTGATAGGGGCCTCCAATAAAGAAGGGAAAGTTGGGAATGCCATAATGAAATCTCTTAAGAGAAAGTTTGAAGGTGAAATATTTCCGGTCAATATCAAGGAGGAGGAAATACTCGGTTTGAAAGCTTATGGATCAGTTTTGGATATAAAAAAGGATATAGGTCTCGCGATCATATCTCTCCCTGCAAAGCTCGTTCCAGACGTAGTCGAAGAATGTGGAAAAGCAGGAATAGGAAATATTATAGTGGTGAGCGCTGGATTCAGCGAAGCCGGTAGAGAAGAACTAGAAAAAAAAATGAAAGAAACCGTCAAAAAATACAATATGAATCTTTTAGGACCGAATTGCTTGGGGGTTTACAATCCATGGAATGAACTTGACACCATATTCAATCCTCCGGAAAGACAAGCAAGACCGGATGCAGGTTCTTTAGCTTTCCTTTCCCAGAGTGGAGCATTTGGAGCGGCTATTTTAGATTGGTTCTCGGAATCAAATCTCGGTCTCAGCAAGTTCGTCAGCTACGGTAATAGAGCAGATATCGATGAAGCGGACCTTATCAATTATATATCTGAAGATGAAAAAACAGATTATCTCATCTTTTATATCGAAGGAGTCAAAAATGGTAGAGAATTTTTTGAAGCCGCTAAAGAGAGCAAAAAGCCTATATTGGCCGTGAAGTCGGGAAGGACGGAAAAAGGTTCTTCTGCAGCAACTTCACACACGGCATCCTTAGCTGGAAAGGACGGTGTCTATGACGGAGCTTTCAAACAATCGGATGTGATAAGGCTGAAGAGTCTAAGGGAGATGTTCAACGTCTCTAAAGCACTCTCTTTCCAACCGCTTCCCGAAGGAAAAAACATAGCGATCGTTACAAACGGTGGCGGCGCAGGAGTGATGTCAACTGACGCATTGATAGAAAAAGGATTGTCTTTGTCAGAGTTCTCTGATAAAACCAAGGATCGATTCAAGGAAGCTGTGGAAAACGGGAATTTACCAGACCATGCCACCCTTAAAAATCCAGTAGATATAGTCGGTGATGCTCCCTCTGAAAGGTACAAAAAGGCAATGGAAATAACCCTAGAGGACGAGAATACAGACCTTTTGATAGTTATCTGTTTGTTCCAATCACCCGCTCTCGATGAAAATATAGTTGATGCACTGGAGGAAATGCAAGAAAAAGGAAAACCTATCATCACGATCGCTTCAGGGGGAGAATTCACTCATCAGATGTCCGAGAAGATCGAAGAGAGAGGTATCCCTGTATATCAGACTCCTGAGGATGGGGCTCAAGCAGTTAAAGGACTTTGTAAGTGCGGCGAAAGAAAAGAGGAAAATTAAAACCGAAAATATTATTTCAAACCTCCTATATACTTTGATTGTGATGATATGATCAGAAAACACTGTTTTTTCAGCGGGAAGGTTCAGGGTGTATTCTTTAGGGCAAACACGAAAGATAAAGCCAGGGAAGAAGGCGTCAAAGGTTGGGTGAAAAATCTTCCAGATGGGAGAGTAGAAGCAGTATTCGAAGGAAAAGAAGAGAAGGTTGAAGACGTTATAGAGTTCTGCCGAAATAATCAACCCCATGCGAGGGTGGGCGATGTTAAAATAGAAGAACAAGAGCCTACTAGTGAGTTCCAATCATTCCAGATAAGGCGCTGATTTACAAGTCTAACTTCGTTTCCTCTCTTTCTTTTCAAAGCTTTCCTGAAGAAGGCTCTCAACTGTCCTTATCTGCATCATATTGGTTATCCCAGTGACAGGAGCAGGTACACCCGCTGTTATAAGTAACTTGTCTTTTTCCCCCACCATGTCTATTTCAAAAAGCTCGTTAGCTGTTTTGCATACCATGTCATCTACATGAGCCGGGAACTCGGTATATAACGGTTGGACACCCCATACAAGATTCAATTTTCTCTGTACGGATTTTTTATCGGTGAATGCAATGATATCCACGTCAGGTCTGAATCTCGCGATCTTATGGGCAGTGTATCCTGAGGAAGTATGCACCACTATGTATTTCACATCGATCTCTCGAACGGCTTGAGCAACATTTTTTGCTATTATATCTGCAACATCCTCACCCTCTCTGTCGATGGTGAAATATTTTCTACCCCTCACATAGTCTTCCATCTTTTCTAGGACTTCAGACATGAATCTTACGGATTTTACGGGGAATTTCCCTATCGCTGTCTCCTCTGAAAGCATTACGGCTGCTGATCCGTCGATAACTGCATTAGCTACATCGGAGACCTCGGCCCTGGTCGCTCTTGGGCTCTCAGTCATCGACTTCAGCATCTGGGTAGCGGTAATCACCGGTTTTTCCTGGAGATTTGCTTTTTCTATTATCTGTTTTTGAAGTACGGGAACATCAGAAGCGGGGACTTCTACACCAAGGTCTCCTCTAGCTATCATGACCCCGTCCGATGCTTTCACTATCTCATCTATATTTTCTATTGCTTTAAGATGTTCGATCTTTGCGATTATATCCATATCAGAATTTTTTTCCTCGATCAATTCTCTTATACTCTCTATATCGGCGGCGGACTTTACGAAAGAAGCAGAAACAAAATCAAAACCTTGGTCTGCAGCGAATTTGATATCATGGATGTCCTTCTCTGTAGGTGCTCGAAGACCCATATCTTTTCCCGGGACATTTACCGATTTTCTTGTCAGTACTTTCCCTCCATAAACTACCTTGCATCTCACCTCTTCGTTTGCTTCTAAAACTTCTAGTTCGATTTGACCGTCATCAATCAATACGCTGTCACCTTTACTCAGATACTCACTTATTGAAGGATGATCTACAGAAAGTCTTTTTTTATCACCTAAAATATCACCGGGGACTATCTCGACAATATCTCCCTGGGGTAGCTCTGTATCCTCCTTCACCTCATTCAACCTTATCTCAGGGCCCTGTGTATCCATCATAACTCCAATCTCATCGGATATGTCTCTCAAGTTTCCTAAAATTTTAGAGTGTTCCTCATGATTCCCATGAGAAAAATTCTGTCTTGCTACATCTATTCCCGCATCCACCAAATCATCCAACTCCCTCCTATCTTTGCATGCTGGACCAATAGTCGCTACGATCTTTGTCTTTCTCATGATGTCTGCACACTCGCATAACTATAATCTTCTTAGACTATATATTATTTTACACATCCACATCGAAAGAAAATAAATCGTAGCAGAGTATGATAATTTCAGCAAAAATCAACCAGAAGTAAGAGAGAGATCGGAACTCAAAGATAAAGAGGTAGTAAAAAATATTATATATTTACAAACAATTGTTTCAATAAACAGGAGGTTCAATAATGGATATATTAGATTCAATCAGTTCATTATGGGATAAAGAAAAAAGAATAATAAAAAAATCAAAAAAATTGTTGAATAAAGCTGAAGAAAATCGACAAGAAAGAAATATTGAAAAGTCAAAAAAGAATCTAGATAAGACCTGGAACTATTTAGAAGATAAGAGGGTCGCAGTAGAAGAAAGGGTGGACGAACTGTCAGACATATATGATAGATTGGGGTGGTCTTATTTTAATCTGGGGTTTGAAGAAGCAGCAGTTAAGGCAGAAGATAGAGCTATTGAGATAAACCTAAAAAATGTTGAGGCATTGAATCACAAGGCTCTTGTTCTTTCTCAGACCAGAAAAAATGACGAAGCATTGAAAATCCTCCAAGATGCGATCGAAGTCGATAAAGAAGAAAAAATGACATATGGTAATAAAGGTGATATCCTCGCTGAGATGGGAAGGGAGGAAGAGGCGATCAGGGCTTACAAGAACGGACTCGAGCTAGACCCAGATGATCTCTATTTCTATGACAGAATCCTAGATATCGATCCTAAAGATTCTGGTATATTGGCTGAAAAAGGAATTGCTCTGAAGAGAGAGGGAAATCTTGGAGCAGCGATAGACGCTCTCAATGAGGCATTAGATATCAATCCTAACGATGAAGAAATATGGTTGAAGAAGGGACTGATCCTAGAAGAAAAAAGTAAACTGAACGATGCCGTAGTGTGTTTCGATAATGGAATCGACGTTAATCCAAATCATAAAGAACTCTGGGCGAAAAAAGGTAAAGTTTTACATGATCTAGAAAGACATGAAAATGCTCTCAATGCTATTCAAAATGCCCTCGATCTGGATCCTGAAGATAAAGATCTATGGAATGAAAAGGGAACGATCCTATTCGAGATGGAGAGATACGAGGATGCTGTATATGCCTTCGAGGAAGGTATAAATCTAGATATGGAGGACCACAGATTATTGAACAATAAGAAGGAAGCTCTAAAAGAACTGGGCAGATACGAAGAATTAGTAAGGATATGTGATAGGATAATTGAAAACTATCCTGAAGACGCCGATGCGTTGTATGAAAAAGGAGTTGCATTACAGGAACTGAACAAAAAAGACGAGGCGATCCAGGCATTTGAGGAAGCTTTATCTTTGAACCCCCAAGACGTACACGCATTAGAGCATGAAAAGAGAATTTACAAAGAAAAACAAGAATGGAAAGACGTGATAAGAGTATGTCAAAGGATCACTGAGGTGGATGAAGAAAACATTCAGGCCTGGATAGATATGGGTAACGGATATCTCCAAACTGAGGAAAGCTCTAAAGCATTGGAAAATTTCGAGATAGCCCTGAGTTTAGACGAGCGGAATGCTGAAGCTCTAAAGGGCAAAAAAGAAGCTCTTCTGAAATTGAAAAGGTACGGAGAGGTTATAACGGTTTCTGATAGACTTCTGAACATCGATCCTGATAATGCCCAAACCTATTTTGACAAGGCTAAAGCCTATAGAAGGATGAAGAAACATGAGAAGGCGATACAAAGTTATAAAGACGGTCTCTCAAGAGATGAATCTAGGCCAGAGGGGTGGAATTTCAAAGGGCTTTCTGAATATGAGATCGGCAGATATGAAGAAGCTGTAGAGAGTTTTAGAAGAGCCCAAGAATTAGATGATTCCGACAAAAGGTATTGGAACAACAAAGGTCATGCCCTTAAAAAATTGGATAGATACGAAGAAGCTATCGAAGCTTACACCAAAGCTCTAGAAATCGATGATTCAGATTATAAGATATGGTACAGTAAAGGACTCGCTCAAGAGGGTTTAGATAGATACGAGGAAGCCGTGAGGTCTTATGAAAAAGCGTTGGAAATCGATGATGAAAATAAAAATATATGGTACAGCAAAGGGACGGCTCTAGAATGGCTGGAAAGATATGAGGAGGCTGTAGAGGCATTTAATAAGGCTTTAGAACTAGACCCTAGTTATAGGTTTGCCCATATCAGGAAAGGTATATCACTTGCAGAGATTGGAAAGCATGACGAGGCAGTAAAGGCCTTTGATAGAGCATTGGACATGGACGAATACGATATCAAGGTATTGGAACACAAGAAGGATTCATTGAAAGAACTGGGCCGTTGGAGTGAGATCAAAAGTACTACTGAGAATATCTTAGAGATGAATTCAAATAATGTAGATGCTTGGAGAGACAAAGCACTGGCAATGAAAAAACTCGGAGAGCCGGAATCGGCACTAGAGGCAATAGAAAGAGTACTCGATTTAGAGGAAAATATGGAGGATCTAAGGATCGCTAAAGACATATTGATAGAACTAAGTAGATGGGAAGACGTTCTCAAATACTGCGACAAAATACTTGAAAAAGATGAAAAAGATGTCGAGACTTGGAAAGATAAGGCTAAAGGTCACAAATTCCTCAAAGAAAGAGAAAAAAGCATTGAGGCTTTCGACAAGGCTTTAGAATTAGATCCGAACGATAAAAATTCTTGGATGCAAAAAGGTATGATCCAAGAACATCTTGAAAGGTATGATAACGCACTAAGATCCTACAACAAAGCTCATGAATTGGATGAAAATGATGTCCATCCTATTATCAGAAAAGCAGAAGCCTTGAAAAAGATGGAAAGGTACGACGAAGCGATGGACTGGTACGACAAAGCTCTAGAGATAAAGCCAGAAAAAATTGAATATCTCAATCTGAAAGGCAAATGCCTGATAGAAAAAGGAAGCTTTGAAGAAGCTAAAGATATTTTTGAGGAATCTCTAGGGATAGACGATCAGAAAGGAGAGACATGGGGATTAAAAGGTGAATTAGCTTTTGAAACAGGTAGATACGAAGAAGCGATTAGCTCATTGAATACAGCGACAAAACTTGGAGTCAGAGACAAATCCACCTGGAAAACCCTAGCAGAGTGCTACGATCTAGTGGGTAGAAAAGTAGATAGCGTTGAAGCATATAATAATGCACTTGATAAGGATCCAAACGATGCAGAATTATGGTTCAAAAAAGGCCAGGTGGAATCAGAAGGGAGTGGTATCCCTACTGAAAATGCGGTCAAAAGCTTCAAAAAAGCAACAAAAAAAGACAAAGATCACCAAGAAGCTTGGTTCGAACTGGGCAGTGCCTATGAGGAGATCGGCAATCTTAAAGAAGCCCTCGCAGCCTATGACAAAGCTATTGGACTTGATTCCAAAGACAAGTACGCTTGGAATAACAAAGGAAGAGTATTACTGGAGATGGGAAAATTAGAAAAAGCGAAAAGAGCATTTGAAAGAGCTATTGAGATAGATGAAAAATTCCAAGCCGCTAATGACGGTTTAGAAGTAGCAAAAGATAGGGAAAAATCCAGAAAACTAGAAAAGTACGCTCGAGATATATTGGAATATGAATGTAAAAGAGGAAAGACTGTCACAAAGGAAGAAGCTTTCCAGAAGTGTGACGTACCTTACAATTACATAGACGATGTTTTCCAATATATCGACGTTAGAGAAGGTATAGATCTCTCTTCTCTGTCTAATGAAAAGAAAAATGAATTAGAGAAGGGATCTAAAGTGGTAATATCAAAACTTCTCGAAGAGAAAAAGGATAAACTCGTGAAAGAAGGGATAAAACTCTGTGATATAGTTACCCATTACCCGGATAAGAGAATACCTAAGTGTAAAGAATTGCTCGAATACATAAGAGCTGTTGATGAAATGGAAATCCGGATGGACGAGATCGACGATAAAACAGAAAGACTGCTCAGACATAAAGCTCTTGATCTGCCTCCAGAAAAGAGAGACTTTTTAAGTTTAATCAAACGACTAGATATAGGTATATTCCAAGCAAAGAAGGTACAAGCGGCTCTGAAGAAGTTTGAAGGTAAAGAGTATCGCGCTCCTAGTACAAAAATATCAAGCATAACCACTGGTAAGACTAAAAGAGGAAAAATAGAAAGCGTTGAGACTGAGGAAGAATATGACGTCTCTTCAGAAGAAAATATCCAAAGAAGTTCACAATCTAAAGAGGGTAAAGAAGCAGGTCAACAGCAAGAGGAGGGTTACCAAACTTGTCATTTCTGTGGGAAAAAGACAGATTACACCCATGACTGCGGTGATTTGCCTCTCTGCTCTAAATGTAAAGAAAAACATACAGGAGAAGAATGTCCAGAATGTGGGGAAGTCATCGGAAGCCCAGAGCCACTTGAAGATGAAGACATGCTTCTATGAATACCCTTTAAAGGGTCGATAGAATATGATAGAGACATGCTTCTGACAAAAAACCAGTCAAAAATCCGAGAAGATTTAAAATACTTCTTAAAATAAATCATGATCATGAAGGATGATAAGTTTAAAGGTATATTTCCGGCGGTGATAACTCCTTACGATGAGGGAGAAGAAGTCGATGAATCAAGGTTGAAAGATTTCCTAGACTACGTAATCGAGGGAGGCGTTCACGGTATATATCTGCTGGGTACTAACGGAGAAGGACCGCTGCTTACCTTCCAAGAAAAAAAGAGAGTAATAGAGACTGCACTTGAGCACGTCGCAGGAAGAGTTCCTGTGATAGTAGGTAGTATGTGCAACAGCACAAAAAACACCATCGAGCTCTCCAAGTATGCCGAAAGCAAAGGTGCGGACGCTGTTCATGCGATAGTTCCATATTATTATCCTGTAACCAAAAACGGTCTCAAGAATCACATCAAAGAACTCGCAGAAGAAGTAGACATCCCGATATTTCTATACTCGATCCCCCAGTTTACAGGTAATGAGATAGAACCCCATACGCTCGGGGAACTGTCAGAATTAGACGATCTCATAGGATTAAAAGACAGTTCTGGCGACATAGGCTTCTTCTACCAGAGTTTGAACGAGGTGCAGAGTAAGAGAGATGATTTCGTGTTCTTTGGAGGAAATGATTCTCTGATTCTCACGTATCTCATGATGGGAGGAGACGGTTCAGTTACAGCGGTCGGGAACGCTTTTCCAGGATTGGTAGCAGATATATTTGAAGAGTATATGTCAGGAAATATAGAAACCGCAAAGGATAAACAGAAAAAAGTTTGGAAGATCAAAGATATTTTCAGCGGATATCCGACGATGTCAGCGGTAAAAGGCACACTAAAAGTTTTAGGTGAGGATTTTGGAGGACCAAGGAGGCCATTACAATCTTTAAACGATAGAGAGTTGAAGAAACTAGAAAGAAAATTAAAAGATATAAACGTAATATGAATATATGGAGGTGTATATGATGGATGATAAAAAACTAGAAGGAAAAGTCGGCATAGTAACGGGAGCAAGTGCGGGTATCGGTAGAGCTGTTTGTGAAGTTTTAGCGGAGAAGAAAGTCAATCTTGGACTCGTCGCTCGAAATGAAGAAAAATTGATGAGTTTATCAGAAAGCTTGGAAAATGAATATCCCATTGAAACGATAGTCCTGCCTACTGACGTTAGAGACCCAGATCAAGTTGAAAAAGCTGTAGATAAATCAGTAGAACATTTTGGTGGCATTGACATCATGGTGAACAATGCGGGTATCATAAGATACGGAGAGATCCAAAACTTTTCGACCGAAGATTATAAAGCCGTGATGGAAACCAATTGTGA